>JBFWYV010000001.1:0-51795 GCA_050186055.1 Hyphomicrobiaceae bacterium
CCGATCTGTTCTCCACCAGGCGGGGCGGCGTCATCGGGTGCGCGCTCCTGCGCTCCCAGAACGCATAAGCGCCGAACCCTGCGATCCCGAGCAGAACGGCGGCGACCGTAAGCACCGTGCCCGGCTGCGCCGGAGCGCCGGCGGCGGCCTGAGCTTCGCCGGGGCCGATCCGGCTGAGCGCCCAGGCAAGGGCTGCGAGCGCAGAAGCCAGGATCGCGGCGCCGACGATGTCGAACGGGCGTTGCTCGCGGCGATCCTCCGGCGCGAAGGACAGCAGAATCCCCACCGCGATAAGCGCGATAGGCGGGTTGATCCAGAACACCGACGGCCAGCCGAAGGTCTCGGTCAGCCACCCGCCGAGGACAGGGCCGCCGGCGGTGGTCAGGGCCGATGCCGCCGCCCATACGCCGATCGCCTGGTTTCGCTCGGCGCGCGGATAGGTGGCGCCGATCAGGGCGAGGCTGGCCGGGGTGACGATCGCTGCCGCCGTGCCCTGCACGACGCGGGCGGCGATCAGCCACGCTGGCGAAGGCGCCAGCGCGCAAGCCGCCGAGGCCAGGCCGAACAGGATGCAGCCGAGCGCGAGCATGCGCGCCTTGCCGTAAACATCCGCGAGCGCGCCGCCGATCAATGTCAGAGAGGCGAGCGCCAGCACATATCCGTTGAGAACCCACTGAACCGAGGCGAGGTCCGCTCCGAAATCGGCGCGCAGTCTCGGCAATGCGACGGTCAGCGCCGAGCCGTCGATGAACGCCATCGATGACGCGAGCACGCAGGCGGCGAGCACCATGCGGCGGCGCCAGGACGGTGCTTCCCGCCCGAGCTCTCGCGGGGAGGGTTCTGCTTCGATGACCCCGCGGCTGCATGGCTCCACAAACGGCTGCGCCATTCATCGTCCTCCCCGGCCCGCCGCCTCGAGTGCCGTTTACCAGCGCAGCAGGATACGGCCCGCGAGAGCGCCGGCGGCCGTGACCGCCGCGATGCCCAGGCTGTACCAGAGCGCCAGGAACGGCAGTCCGCCTTCCGTGCAATGAAACGAGTAGACCCACGCACCGAGCGCGCCCGCCGCCAATCCCACGGCGGCGCCGGCCACGGTCAGCCTGGTCGGCGCGGCCCGGCGCATGAAGGCGATTCCTGTCACCAAGAACGGCACGGACAGAGCCATGATGAAGAACGGGCATAGCAGCGCGGACGAGCCCATCAGCATATTCGGGCGCGCGTCGGCGGGCGCCAGCGCGTAATCGATGATGGATGCGAGGGCTGTTGCCGCGACGAGGATGAGCACCATACGCAACGGCCGGTTCCCACGATGGCCGGGGCGGCTCAATTGCTCCACCGCCCAGATGCCGGCAAGTGCAAGACCCGCCGTGTAGCCCGACTTGATCCAGAACATCGCGGTGCCGGTGGCCTCCCGCAGGTCCGGCCGAAAGCCGAGCGACATCGCCATCAGCGGCATCGCAACCGCAAGTCCAAGCAGCACCAGGAGCAGAAGCCGCCGCTGCAGTGCGCCGGCCGGCACCGGCTTCAGATCATCGGCGAGGCGCGCAATCAGGTCGTCGGTCATTGCTTGCCTCCAAACCGAGCCAGCAATGCCTTGAAGCCGCGATGCACGGCAACCTTCACGGCGGATTCGGACATGCCTGTCGATGCCGCGACCTCGGCCACCGACTGCCCGTCGATCTTCACGCGCCGGATCAAGGCCCGCGTCCGCTCCGGCAGAGTGTCAAGCATGGTATCGAGGTCGTGGCGATCACCAGCCGACTGTGCCGGGCTGGTTTCGTCCGCAATGAAGTCCGCGACGTCATCGATCGGCAGATGCCTGTCCTGGCGAGACCGGCGCAACAGGTCGACCAGCTTGTAGCGCGCAATCGCATATACCCAGGGTGTCAAGGCCTGGTCGGGGTTGTACGTCATGCGGCGCGCATGGATGGCCAAGAGAGTCTCCTGCACCAGGTCATCCGCCTGGCTTGACAGGTTATCGTAGAGGCGACGCTGGAAGTACCGCCGCAAAAGCTCAGTCAAATCGGTCAAGAGGCGCCGGTACGATGCCGCATCGCCGGCGAGCGATGCCAGCATCAGGGCGCGAAGCCTGTCTTCCAGTTCCAGCAGCTCGCCCATCGGGCTAATTCGCCTTCAGTCGGGAAAGGTTACAGCCTCGGTGGATGATCACGCGGGGCGTCGGTTTCTATCACGCTTGTGTGAAGGCGTAACCGGTAGAGGGGTTCCGGCGAACTTTCCGAACGTCGCGTGCGCGCCGGCCATAGGGTCCGGGCGGTCACGCCTACTCGGGAGTTACGCCATGGCCCCTGTCATCCGCAATGCCATTTTCGGTCTCGCCCTTGCTGCTTTCAGCGCAGCCGCCGCCACAGCCTATGCCGAGGACTCCATGAGCAAAGCCAAATCCGGCGACGCCATGAAGAGCGACAGCATGTCCAAAGGCGGAGGCACCATGAAGAAGGACGCGATGGGCAAGGGCAAAATGGGATCCGATACCATGAAGAAGGACAGCATGGGCTCGGATGCCATGGCCAAGAAGACAGGCGACAGCATGAAGAAGAAGTAAGGCCAGCCACCGAGGGCTCCGCGCGCCCGCTCCGGGCCGCGGAGCCTCCTTCCACCACCCAGGACGCCAGGCATCATCGCCAATGCCCGCATTATTCAAAACCACCACGCGGCCATCCAGCGGCTCGCTGATCTACCGCCAGAATATCTGGACGCGGATGACCCATTGGACATGGGCTGTCTGCCTGTTCTTCCTTCTGTTCTCGGGCCTGCAGATCTTCAACGCGCATCCGTCCCTCTATATCGGGCACGAAAGCGGCGTCGCGTACGACAATGCCGTCTTCAGCACGTACGCGGTCGATACTCCGGATGGGCCGCAAGGCCGGACACGCATCTTCGGATGGGAGTTCAATACCACCGGCGTCCTGGGCGTGAGTGGCACGGCAGATCAGCCGCAGTTTCGCGGCTTTCCATCGAGCGTGACCATCCCCTCCTATCGGGATCTGGGGACGGGCCGCGTTGTTCATTTCTTCTTTGCCTGGCTGTTCGTGACCGCACTGCTCGTCTGGCTTGTTGCCAGCCTGATCACCGGCCACCTGCGCCGCGACCTCCTGCCGACGGGCAAGGATCTTGCCGCTCTTCCCAAGGACATTGCCGACCACGCGCGCTTCCGCTTCCATCATGGCCGCAGTTACAACGTGCTGCAGAAGCTCGCCTATTGCGGCGTGTTCTTCGTCCTGTTTCCGCTCATCATCCTGACCGGCCTCAGCATGAGTCCCGGCGTGAATGCCGCCTGGCCGTGGCTGCTCGATCTGTTCGGGGGGCGGCAGACCGCGCGCACACTCCACTTCCTCGCCATGCTGCTGCTCGTCCTGTTCTTCGTCGTTCACATTCTGATGGTGCTGGCCGCGGGACCGATCAATGAGCTGCGCTCCATGATCACCGGCTGGTACCGCACCGGCGTCAGCTCAGGCACGGCCGTCGCCGAAGGAGACAAGCCATGAGCCGGACCCTGCTCACCCGCCGTCGCTTGCTCGGGCTTGGCGCGGCCGGTGCATCATCCCTTGTGCTGGGCGGATGCGGCCAGTTCGACTTTCTCGGAGAGACGGACAGTTCTGCGCGCGCGTTTCTCGAACGGGCCAACGATCTCACCTATCGCGCCCAGCGCCTGTTGATCCGCGAGGGCGCGCTGGCACCGGAATATTCCGAAAGCGAGATCCGTCAGGGCCAGCGGCCCAACGGCTCGCGCGATCCGGATACGCCCCAGTATTTGGGACTAAAAGCTGATGATTTCGCCGGCTATCGCCTCGCCGTGACCGGGCTTGTCGAGCAGCCTCGCAGCTATTCGCTCGCGGAGTTGCGCAACATGCCATCGCGGACGCAGATCACCCGCCACGACTGCGTCGAGGGCTGGAGCTGCATCGCCAAATGGACCGGCACGCCGTTGTCGCGGATCCTCGACGAGGTGAAGCCGAAACCGGCAGCGCGGTTCCTGGTGTTTCATTGTTTCGACAGGCTCGACGGCAACACGTCGTACTATGAGAGCTGCGATCTGATCGACGCGCGTCACCCGCAGACGATCCTCGCCTATGGTCTCAATGGGCAGGCGCTTCCCGTGGCCAACGGTGCGCCGGTCCGCGTGCGCATCGAGCGGGCTCTGGGCTACAAGCAGGCGAAATACGTGCGCGCCATCGAGGCGGTCGACAGCTTTTCTCGCTTCGGCCGGGGTAAAGGAGGCTACTGGGAAGATCAGGGATACGACTGGTACGCCGGGATCTAACATCTAGTATTGCGAAGGTGACTTACTGTGATCGACCGCCGACCGGCCTGGATCTGGTCACGAGCTGTAGCGTTGCTACCTATGCGGCGGCGAACCGTTTCAATGTGGCCGTCTCGAAGTCGATCAGCTTCCTGACGCTCGGGCGTTGCAGCATGCGGGTGTGATGGGCCGTCGCATGCTGGAATTGGCTGAGATCGAGGCCAAGCTGCTGGGCGCGCCGCATGGTCCAGAAGAGATGCGCGTCCGGTCCGGTATAGTGGCCGAACAAATAGTCGCGGCCCGCCAGCATGTCGTCCGCGATCTTGAAGTTCTCCGTGAGCGGCCCGGTGGCCAGAGCCTTGACACTTTCTGGGGCGTCCGCGACGTCGCACACCTTCCTGGTGTTGTTCATGCGGGCCAGGTAAGGGTGAATGCCGCCGGAGCACCACGACATGATCGATATGGCCTGAAGCAGGTCCCACGGGTCAGCCGGCATCAGACCGGCATCCGGAAATTGCCGTGCAATCCAAGCATGGATCGCGACATTTTCCGACAACGTTCGGCCGTCGACCACGAGCAATGGCACTTTGTGCTTCGGATTGATCTTCAAATATTGCGGGCTCATTTGCTGGCCCGTCCCCAGGTTGATCGTTTCAACTTCGAAGCTCGCGCCTGCTTCCGTCAGGTTGATGTATGGTACCATCGAGCACGCGATGGGCGCGTAATAGAGAACGATCTGCATCCGGCGGCTCCTGCTGAATAGTCCGAGCCAAACTGTATGCCCGTGGCCGGAAGTATTTCAAGCAAACACCGGAGGACGGCGGCCATCCACATGGCTCACCGCGGTCATGGTCTTTCCAGTCGCGCGTCTCCGAATTAGCTTGCGAAGCGGGCATGCTTGTTTCGTGTCCGCTATCGAGCGATGACGAGCGCCCAGGTTCGCAGGTGAAATCCAATGGCCGCAAGCCGCCGAAGATCGCAGTCGTCGCTGATCGACACGGAGCAGGACATCGTCAAGGGCATGCGGGCCCTCCGGCGCGCTTGCCCGGTCATGCGCAGCATCCATGCGATTGCTGGCGACCCTCCCCTGCGCCGGCGGCCGGCCGGCTTCGAAGGGCTCGCCCGCATCATCGTCGCCCAGCAGCTCTCGACCGCCAGCGCCGGAGCGATATGGTCCCGTGTAATTGCTGCCGTCGATCCGCTCACCGCGCCGGGGCTGTTGGCCGCAACCGACGACGCCCTGCGTGCAGCCGGCCTGTCCCGGCCGAAGATCCGCACCCTGCGCGCCCTGGCCGCCGCTGTCGCGCATGATGGCCTTGACGTCGAAGCCTTGTCGCAAGCCGGCGACCAGCAGATCCACGAGGCACTGACCGCCGTGTCGGGCATCGGCCCCTGGACCGCCGACATCTTCATCATGTTTTGCCTCGGTCGCGCCGATGCTTTTGCCGCGGGCGATCTCGCCCTGCAGATCGCTTTGGCTCACGCTGCTGGCCTCGATGCGCGCCCCTCGGCAGCCGAGTTGCTCGCGTACGCAGAGCGCTGGCGTCCGTGGCGCGGCGTCGCGGCGCGGATGCTGTGGGCCTATTATCCCCATATGAAGCGGGTGAAGGACGGCACACCGGTCTGATGGCCGCATCATCGGCGCCGCCGCGGCTCGAAAGGGAACGGACGATGGCAGAGCTGGACGGACCACGTCGTGCACCGGCGCGCGGCTCAGCCGATGGCTTGGTCGTGCTCTTGCACGGCTACGGCGCCAACGGCGACGATCTCATCACGCTGGCGGACGTCTGGGCCAGCCGGTTGCCGGCTGTTGCGTTCGTCTCGCCGCATGCGCCGGGCCGGCTTCCCCAGCCCGGCATGAACGCACGCCAGTGGTTCCCGCTGTCCGAATTGAGTCCGGCCGAGTTGGGGCGCGGCGCTGAGACTGCGGCGCCCGGCCTGGAGAGGTTCCTGGATGCTGAGCTGGCGCGTCACGGCCTGCCGCCGTCGAAGCTCGCTCTCGTAGGGTTCAGCCAGGGCACCATGATGGCCCTGCACGTCGGTCTCCGTCGCAAGGCAGCGCCCGCCGCCATCGTTGGCTTTTCCGGCGTGCTGGCGGGACCGGAGCGCCTGCAGCGCGAGATCGCATGCCGCCCGCCGGTCATGCTGATCCATGGCGCTGCCGATGATTTGATCCCGGTCGGTGCGATCGACCTGACGCGCGAAGTCGCCGCCGCCGCCGGCGTCCCTGTCGAATGGCATGTCCGCGAAGGCCTCGGCCACGGCATTGACGAGGCCGGCATCGCCATGGCCGGCAAATTTCTGGCCGAGCACCTGCGTTGACCCAATCCGGCCGCGACGTCTGGCAACTGTACCACCGGTTCGCCGGTCGCTTCGACGAAGTGCGCGGTCGCCAGCTCATGGAGCGGGACTGGCTCGACCTCATGCTGTCGGATTTGCCTACGCAGCCGGGAGTCCTCGATCTCGGCTGCGGCATGGGCGAGCCGATCGCACGATATCTGCTCGATCAGTCATGCCGGGTCACCGGCGTCGACGCGGCATCGGCCATGATCGGGATCTGCCGGGCTCGTTTTCCGGCGAGCCGGTGGCTTGTCGGCGACATGCGCGGTCTCGATCTCGGCGAGCGCTTTGACGCCCTTGTGGCCTGGGACAGCTTCTTTCATCTGGATGCAGACGATCAGCGTGTCATGTTTCCGGTCTTCGCGCGCCATCTGGAGCCCGGCGGCAGGCTCATGTTCACGTCCGGTTCGGCTGCCGGCATCGCCATCGGTGATCTGTTCGGTGAGCCGCTCTTTCACGCGAGCCTCGCATCCGCGGAATATCGGGAGCTGCTTGCTGCCAACGGTTTCGAGGTCGTCCGCCATCGCGTCGAGGACCCCGGTTGCGGCGGTCACACGGTCTGGCTCGCGCGCCGCCTGCCCATCGCCGTTTGAGCGGCCCGCCCGGGCCCGATTATTCCGACGTGCCGAACAGCTCGATCACTTCGGCCGGCACCGGCACCGACTTGAGTTTGCCGGTCTCGGGATCGCGCCCGACCAGCACGCGCTTCTCGAATCCTTCCACCGCCAGTTCGCCTTTGTTGAACAGCTTGTGCTCGATCTCGAAGCTGGTCCGGCCCCATTTCGGAATGCAGGTCTCGATGGTGACGATGTCGCCGTAGCTGGACGGCTTGTGAAAGCGGGCTCGCGTATCGATCATCGGCCAGCCGTTGAGGTTGTAGCGCTTGAGCAGTTCCTTCTTGGGCAGCCCGACGCTCTCGAAATGCTCCATCACGCTGGCGTCGAACCAAATGAAGTAGTTGGGATAGAACACGATATCGGCCGGGTCGCACTCGCCCCATTCGACCTTCACCTCGCGCCGCGTGATCAGCATCTGCATCTTTCCTCTGGATGTCGCAGGAAGCGGGCAACCTACCTGTCAACGGAACGGCGCGCCAGGGCCGGCGCCTCGACGGGCTCAGTGTGCGTTGCAGCGAATCAGCCCTTCCAGGGCCTTTGAGCGCGACGCGGTGGAAGTAGACAAGTCACGGAAATAACAAGGGTTTTGTGTGGACTTCACAGAGCTGACACAGATGGTTAGTATATGTTGCAGCGTTCAGGGTGCGATCCTGATTAATTCGGGCAACCGCCAGGAAGTACGCACGTGAATGTTCAAGCCGCCCATCCGGAAACATTTCCAGCTCTGGTCTTGAACGCTGACTTTCGGCCGCTGAGCTACTACCCCCTCTCCCTCTGGAGCTGGCAGGAGACGGTGAAGGCCGTTTTCCTCGATCGGGTCAACATCGTCTCCGAGTACGACAAGAGCGTGCGCAGCCCCACCTTCGAGATGCGGCTGCCGAGCGTCGTCGCCTTGAAGACATACGTGCGGCCCGCGTTGTACCCCGCTTTCACACGGTTCAACGTATTTCTGCGCGACCGTTTCTGCTGTCAGTACTGCGGCAGCAAGGCTGACCTGACCTTCGACCATCTCGTACCCCGCTCGCGCGGCGGTCTCACGCGCTGGGACAACGTGGTCACCGCGTGCGCGCCTTGCAATCTGAGAAAAGGCGGCGAAATGCCGAGCGATGCCGGCATGCGGCCGCATCAGCTTCCGTATCGGCCCACCGTGTTCGAGCTCCATCGCAATGGTCGGCTCTTCCCGCCGAACTATCTGCATGATAGCTGGCTCGATTATCTCTATTGGGATACCGAGCTGGAGCCCTGATCGGCAATCGGCTGTTATCGTTTCGTTTGCGAGTCCACAAGGCCCGGGGTTTGTCTCCGGGCCTTACGTCATCGGGCACGGGCAGGAAAGGACACGTCGGCCATGGAGCCATTTCTTGTTCGGGCCTTGGCCGCCGGTCTCGGTCTTGCCGTCATTGCCGCGCCGCTCGGATGCTTCCTCGTCTGGCAGCGGATGGCATTCTTCGGCGAGACGGTGGCCCATGCCAGCTTGATCGGCATCGCACTTGCGTTGGCATTCGATCTCGACATGACGGCGAGCGCGCTGGCGGTGGCTGGACTGGTCGCCATCGTGCTGTTTGCCCTCTCGCGCCAGCGGATCCTTCCCGTGGACTCGCTGTTGAGCCTGCTGTCTCATGCCTCGCTTGCCGTTGGCGTCCTTGCGGCGGCGCTGGTGAAAGGCAGCTCGATCGATCTCATGGCCTATCTCTTCGGCGACATCTTCGCGGTCACGACCACGGATCTTGCATGGCTGGCCGCCGGCGGCATCGCCGTGTTGATTGCTCTTCGCCTGCTGTGGAAGCCGTTGCTCGCCCTGGCCGTGCACGAGGAGCTTGCTGTCGCGGAGGGCGTCAACCGGGATCGGGTCAAGATCGCTTTCGTGCTGCTGTTGGCCGTTCTGGTCGCGATGGCGATGAAGCTCGTCGGCGTGCTGCTGACGGTGGCATTCCTGGTCATCCCGGCTGCCGCGGCCCGTCCGCTGTCCCGCACGCCGGAACGGATGGTCATGCTCGCAGCGGGCGCCGCCGCCGTCGGCGTGGTTGCCGGCCTGGGCTTGTCCTGGGGGCTGGATGCGCCGGGCGGGCCGTCGATTGTCGTGGCTCTCGCGGTCCTGGCGCTTGCATCGCTGTCCATAGCGGCTTTGCGCAACCATTGATTGAATCAGCAACGTTGCAGCGAACATGGCGACCGTTACCTGTCGGGCGTCGTTGACCCGATCCTTCCGGATACGATGAAACCACCGTCAAGCATGGCAGTAGCTGCAACAAGCGTCTGAATCACAACACGATTCGCGCAAAATTAGCCTTCATTGCGCCTCGACCTCGCCTCCCGAATCGGTGAGGTATGACCTCGCGTTTCAACCTGTACGCGAGGACAAATTGAGATATGCAACCCGACAGGCCGGTGCTCTGGCGATTGCGGGGTTACTGGCCGTTCCATTGCTTGCAACCCAAGGTTACGAATCGACATCGGCGCGCGGTGTTGCGCCATCATCCGGCAGTACCGTTGCCGGCGCAGCCCGCGTGGTCGACGGCGATACCATCGTAATCGGCGATGTCAGGGTCCGCCTCGAGGGCATCGATGCTCCGGAGACGTCCCAGAACTGCAGTCGTTCGCTGATTGGAAACTGGGCCTGCGGTCACGAGGCGGCGCGCCACCTCGACCGGCTGGTTCGCGGCCGCCAGGTCGAATGCAGAAGCGTCGGCGCCGACCGCTATGGACGCATGCTTGGCATTTGCACGGTGGCAGGTCGGGATATCAACGCCGCCATGATCCGCGACGGCATGGCCTGGGCGTTTGTCAGGTATTCGACCCGCTACGTCGGCATCGAGGCACAGGCCCGCCAGAAGAAACTGGGGATTTGGCAAGGCAAGGCCCAGCGGCCGTGGGACTACCGGGCCGAGCAGTGGACATCGGCCGAAGCCGCCTCGCGCGCTGAGGCGCCGGCCGGCTGCGTGATCAAGGGAAACATCACGAACAAGGGCCGCCTCTACCACACGCCCTGGAGCCACTGGTACGCGAGGACGAAGATCGACACGGCCAAGGGCGAGCGCTGGTTCTGCAACGAAGCGGAGGCGGTGGCAGCCGGGTGGCGGCCCGCCTCTATTCACTGACGAAACATCGGAATGGCGGGCAAACCCGCCTCTCCGCGGCAAGCCGGCACCTCCACCATCCACCCCCCGGCTTGCCGCCCCCCGTTTGGGAAATGGTCCGCTATTTCTTTTTCGCGTCCTTTTTGGCGGCGGCCTCGGTTTCGGCCTTCTTCCTTTCGATCTTCTCGATCTCCGCTGCTGCCTTTTCGGCCTCTGTGATCGATCGTTTCTGGGCGACCGTCAGCCGCTTGTCGTCGTCGCTTTCATCCAGCGCACGCATGACGCGAAACCCGGTGTAATTGTTCGCCGCACCCGCCATTATCCGGTCGCGGGCGGCAAGACGCGTCTGCGCCAGGTTGCTGTTCCAGGCGCCGCCCTTCACAACGAATGCGGAGCACGGGCCCTGCTGTCCGGACGGAACGCTATCGGCGCAATCGGCGGTCATTTCGGCAACGTTGCCGTGCACGTCCGCCAACCCGAAACCGTTCGATGACAGCGATCCGCCGGCCACGGACCCGTCACGGGTGCGGCCGAAATTGGCCTGCGACGTCAGCAGCCTGTCACCGCTGGCATACGCCCCCGCACTGTTGGCGCGCGCCATGTATTCCCATTCGGCCTCGCTCAGAAGCGTGTACTTTCGACCCGTCACGCCCGAGAGCCATCCCACGAACTGGCTGGCGTTCTCGTGCCGGATGCAAACCACGGGATGTCGATTGTCCTGTTCGAACCCCGGACGGCGCCAGTCCCACGTCCCGCGACGCCGTGATCCGACATCGCAGTCTTGCGCGATATCGGTCCCGCTTTGCTTCACGAACTCCGCGAACTCGCTGCGCAGAATCTCCAGCCGGCTGACCGCAAACGGCTTTTCAATGGAGAGCCGGATCGGCTTGTGCTCGGCGGTGCTCCGCCCCGGTTCCGTCTCAGCCGAACCGAATGTGAAGGTCCCGCTCGGCACGACCACCATCTCGGGGCAGTGCGGGCAGTCCTTGAACGGGATCTTGCTGTAGTCGTTCGTCAGTTCGCTGTCGGGGTCCTGTTCGCTGTCGGAGGCTTCAGTCTTGCTCGCGTCGTTGCTGGATGACTTGGCATCGCCCGGGGTCGGCATTTTCGCCGCGGCTTGGGCGCCTGACGCAGACGCCGCTCCGGAGTCGGACGAGGCACCGCCGCCGCCCTGCTGCTTGCCGCCGCCTTGCTCCCCGGTATAGTTGAACTGGCCGTCGCCTGCGGCCTTCTTGCGCTCGATCTGGCCTGCCCGTGGTCCGAGCTCCAGTTTCGAGTTGTCCTCGATCCAGAACATGATGAAGAGGACCGAGCCGAGTGCTGCCGCGGTACTGGACAGCAGCAGCCGCCGGTGTTTGTTGGCGAGGCCGGCCTCCATCGCCCATGCAACTCCGCCCAGCATGGCGATCAGCAACCAGAATAGAATATCCAAGGAACTCATGGCGCACCGCGAGTTTTCCGCCCCCGATCAAGCCGGACTGATTAACGCCATTTGCTTAAGGAACTGTCAGTCCGGCCGCTGCTCCCGCCAACGACCGGCGGCAGCAAAGGTCCCGCCGGTCCTGCGCGGTTTCGCCGTACCTACAAAATGAAGGCCACGCAGCGCCATTTCTTGACACTTTCGGGGCTCGCTCACTATGGTGCGCGCCGTCGATCAACCCGCCGGAATCCGAACACACGCTTCCGGGGGAGGTATTGTTATGTCTAGGAGCGGACAGAATCCTGGTCCAACGCGCCGCGACCTCTCACCCGAGGAACAGGAGGCGTTGAGGCAAAGGGCGTCCGCGCTGGGCAAGCGTCTGGACCAGGTCAAGGCGCGAAAGGCACCACCTCCCTCACACCAGAATGCACGTGGACGGGCCTTTGGCGAGGCCTTCAAGATCGTAGCGGAGCTGGTGGTCGGCGTGGCCGTCGGCGGTGGGATAGGGTGGTTCCTGGATCGCCAGTTCGGCAGTACGCCGTGGCTTCTGGTGCTGTTCCTGATACTGGGCTTTGCGGGAGGCCTGCTGAATGTGATCCGCATCGCCCGCCAGATGCAACGCGAGGCCGAGCCGCTGCAACGTGCGGCAAGGCCGGTCGCGGACGACGACGAGGACAGGTAGGAGGGATAAGACGTGGCTGCAGGCGCGGCGGAAGGGGCCCACGGCCCCATGCATCAGTTCGAGATCAACCGGATCTTCGAGTTCCCGTTGTTCGGATTTGATGCCTCCTTCACCAATGCGTCGCTCTTCATGGTGATTGCGCTCATCGCGATCGTCGGCCTCATGCTGTGGGCGGTCTCGCCACGGGCTCTGGTCCCTGGCCGCGCGCAGTCCGTTGCCGAGCTGCTTTACGAGTATGTCGCCAGCATGGTGCGCGAGAACGTCGGCGACGAAGGCATGAAGTACTTTCCCTGGATCTTCACGATCTTCATATTCGTCCTGACCCTGAATATGATCGGGATGATCCCTTACTCGTTCACGGTCACCAGCCACATCATCGTCACGTTCGCGCTGGCCGCGATGGTCTGGATCGTCGTCACCGTCCTGGGCTTCATGAAGCACGGGGTCGGCTTCCTGAAGCTGTTCCTGCCGTCCGGCCTGCCGTTTTGGCTGATACCGGTCATCGTGCCGATCGAGCTGATTTCCTACCTGATCCGTCCGATCAGCCACTCGGTACGACTGTTCGCCAACATGATGGCCGGACACACCATGCTGAAAGTGTTCGGCGGCTTCATCGTCAGCTTCGCGACCGCCGGCTTCGGCTGGGCGGGTATCGCGCCGCTTGGCTTCATGGTGGCGTTTACGGGACTTGAGTTCCTGGTCGCCTTCCTGCAGGCGCTGATCTTCGCCGTTCTGACCTGCATCTATCTCAACGACGCGCTTCACATGCATCACTAGTGGTTCTTGCCGGCCTTTGCTGCCGGACCGGACGCTGAATTCGAAGACAACCGGACACTGCACCTCGTCAAACACGGAGACACCTTATGGAACTCGCAGCAGCAAAGATGATCGGCGCCGGCCTCGCGTGCAGCGCGCTGATCGGCGCTGGTGTCGGCATCGGCAACATCTTCGGCAATTATCTCGCCGGCGCCATGCGCAACCCGTCTGCCGCACCCGGCCAGTTCACCAACCTGCTGATCGGCTTTGCTCTGGCCGAAGCGACCGGTCTGTTCGGCCTGCTGATCGCGCTGATCATCCTGTTCGGCTGATCGATCCGGTTGAGACGGGTGCCAGGGCGCGCCGGCGCAAGCTGCGCCGGTGCGCTGGCCTTGTCGCGAGGCGCCCGGCGGTCAATGGGTTGGAGAGAGATCAATGCTTGCTAGTTTCGCCACCATGGCCGTGGCGCTCGCTGCGGAACCCGAGAGCGGTGGCCTTCCGCAGCTCAACCCGGATGACTTCTCGCCGCAGCTCATCTGGCTGGCCATCACCTTCACGCTGCTGTTCGTGCTGTTGAGCAAGGTCGTTCTGCCGAACGTGGGCGGCGTGCTCGAGGAGCGGGCACAGCGCATTCAGCGCGACCTCGACGAAGCGGAGCGGATGAAGCTCGAGACGGAAAAGGCCCTTTCCAACTACGAGTCCTCGCTGTCTGCCGCCAGGCAGCGCGCTGGCCTCATCGCCAAGGATATTCGCGACAAGCTCGCCGCCGAGGTCGACGCCGAGCGTGGCAAAGTCGAGGCGCAGATCGCGGCGCGCGTAGCCGAGGCCGAGAAGAGCATCACCGATACGAAGACGCGCGCCATGGCCGAGGTCGGCCAGATCGCGACGGAGACGACCGAGGCAATCGTCTCGCAGCTAACCGGTTCGACGGTCAGCCAGGATGAGGTACGTCAGGCCGTTCGCGCCGTGGCTGGGGAGTAGGACCAATGCTGACCATGCTGGCTGGCAGCCTGCCGTTCTACCTGACGGCTGAATTCTGGGTCGCCGTCGCGTTTTTCGGGTTCGTCGGCCTGATCGTCTACTACAAGGTGCCTGCGCTCGTCGGAAAGATGCTCGACGACCGCGCCGACGCCATCCGCAGGGAGATCGACGAGGCGCGCCGCCTTCGCGAGGAAGCGCAGGCGCTGCTTGCCGAGTATCACGAGAAGACGCGCGGAGCCGAGGAAGAGGCAAACGCGATCATCGAGCAGGCTAGGAGCGAGGCGGCTGCGCTCACTGCCGAAACCCGCCGGAACCTGAACGAGATGCTTGAGCGGCGTATGCGACTGGCTGAGGAGAAGATTGCTCGCGCTGAAGCCCAGGCTCTGGCTGATGTTCGGGCCAGCGCGGTCGACACAGCAATCGACGCCGCCCAACGCATCCTGAGTTCCAGGGCAGTGCCGTCAGCCGGCTCCACGTTGATCGATCAGAGCATTCGCGATCTGAAGGGCAAGCTGAACTGAAGGGACCCTCCGGCCGCTGGTTAGTGCTGCTTGCCGACGCCGCGGCTCCCAGGCTGTAGTGGCAGTGTGCGGCCGGCCCGTGCTGCATTGTCCATCGCTGGGTGACCCATGGTCAGCGCACTCAACCCGCTCGCCGCGGCCGTTCTGATTGCAGCTTCGGCGGCAGTGACCGCCGCGCTCATTGTCGTATTGCGTCCGCTGCTCGTGCGCTACGCGCTGGCGCGCCCCAATGCACGCTCCAGCCATACGATACCGACCCCGCAAGGCGGCGGCATCGCCATCGTGCTGACGGTACTGGCGGCAATCGCGGCGGCAGCAGTATTCGGCCTTCCGGGAAGCCGGGAGCTGCCGCTGGCGGTCATCGCGCTGGCGGTATTGGTGTTGGCCGTGATCGGCACGGTCGATGACATACGGCCCCTTCCGGTCCTCCCGCGCCTTGCCGGCCAGCTTCTCGTCGCGGCGGCGCTGATCGCCGTGCTCCCCGCTGAGGCGCGCGCGCTGCCCATCCTTCCGCTCGCCCTAGAGCGCATCGTGCTGATCATCGGTCTCGTCTGGTTCATCAACCTTACCAACTTCATGGACGGCATCGACTGGATGACCGTCGTTGAGGCGGTGCCGATACTGACCGTGCTCGTGGTTCTGGCTATGTCGGGACTTGTGCCGGCGCGGAGCGCCATGCTGGTGCCCGCGCTTGCATTGCTCGGCGGCCTGCTCGGATTTGCCCCATTCAATCGGCACGTCGCCAAACTGTTTCTGGGCGATGTCGGCAGCCTGCCGGTCGGCATGCTGCTGGGCTGGCTGCTGATTGTTCTGGCGTCGGACGGTTTTCTCATCGCCGCGCTGATTCTGCCGCTCTACTATCTGGCCGATGCGACGTTGACGCTCATCTGGCGGTTTCATCGCGGCGAACGCGTGTCGGAGGGCCATCGTTCGCATTTCTATCAGACGGCCGTCAGGCTCGGTTTCAGTGTGCCCCGGGTGACGGCGATGGTATTTGCCTTGAACGTGGTGCTGGCAGTGCTCGCCACCCTCGCGGCAATGGCAAATGCGCTGATGGCCCAGCTTGTCCTGCTGGCGATCGCAGCGCTCGCGACCGCGCTTGTCTTGCGCGAATTCGCGCGCGGTCCCCGTCGCTGATTTATCCGCCACGCCCGCCCCGAAAGACGGACCGTCAGATGCCGTCACGCGACAGCAGCGGCGTCAGAAAGGCCGACAGGTTACCGCCGTCGAACAGATGACCCGTGATGCCTGCGGCCGCGGCTGCATCCATGTCGATCGTCTTGTCGCCCACCATCAGGCTGCGGCTCGTGTCCACCGGCCAGTCAGCGACGCAGTCGAGCAGCATTCCAGGCGCCGGTTTCCGCCTGTCGCTGGCGCGCCGGTAGGCATCGACGACGCCGGCTTCATGGAACGGACAGTACTGGAACGCATCGATATGGGCGCCGTGTCGCGCAAGCTCGGCGTTCATCCACGCGTGCAGCCGGCGGACATCCTCTTCGCTGTAGAAGCCGCGTGCCACGCCGGCCTGGTTCGTGACCACGAACGTGTAGTACCCCAGATCGTTGCACAGCTTCACGGCTTCGGCTGCACCATCGATCCACGCAAAATCCTCGCGGCGATAAACGTATCCCTTGTCTTCGTTCAGCACGCCGTCGCGGTCGAAGAACACAGCCGGCCGCCGGCGGCTGCCGAAATCGGCTCCCGCCCTCTCCAGGTCGGTGGGCACGCCGATGTCGATGAAGTAGCCGTCATAGAGGCGTGCGCCAAGCTGCCCTGCAGCGGCGAGTCGCGGGAACACCGACTGCTCCAGTGAGCATGGCGCCTCATCGATCAGCTCGAGGATGCCGCGCCCGGCGCAATAGACTCCGGCATTGATCGGACCGCTTGTTCCGGGTCCCGCCGGCAGAAACCGCGTGACCCGTCCACCATCGACGTCGACCCGGCCGTAGCGGTCGCCGGGATGATCTCGTTTCAGCGCCATCGTCAGCGACGCCCCATTGCGCCCGGCATCGACCACGAGATCGAGAAAATTGAAGTCGAAATAGGAATCGCCGTTGAGCAGCAAGAACCGCGGTTCAAGCACGTCGGCCGCGAATTTGAGCGCACCGCCGGTACCGAGCGGAGTTGGTTCCGTGACCACCGAGATCCGCGCCCCGCGCCAAGTCCGATCGGCATAGAACTCTGCCACCTGTCCGGCCTTGTAGCCGGCAAGCAGGACGATGCTGGTGATGCCGGGATAGCGCGTCACCTCGTCGAGAAGGTGTTCCAGAAACGGCCGGCCGCCGACGTCCAGCAGCGGCTTCGGTGTCGACCGGGTGCGTTCCCCCAATCGCGTGCCCAGACCGCCGACGAGGATGGCCGCCTGGTTCAGCACAGCGCGTCCTCGATGAAGCCGCATAGCATGTGGCCGACCACGATATGCATTTCCTGGATCGAGTTGGTGCGTGTCGAGGGAACGCGAATGGCAAGATCCGCGGCTTCGGCCAGCCGCCCGCCGCCCTGACCGGTCAATGCCACCGTCTTGATCCCGGCCTCGCGCGCCGCCTCGACGGCCTTGACCACATTGGCGCTGTTGCCGCTGGTAGACAGGCCGACCAGGACGTCTCCGGCGCGGCCGATGCCCTTGAGCTGGCGGCAGAACACCTCGTCATAGGCATAGTCGTTGGCGATCGCCGTCAGGGCAGACGTATCGACCGTAAGCGCCAGCGCCGGCAGCGGCGCGCGGTCCTTGAGGTACCGCCCCATCAGTTCAGCCGCCAGATGCTGCGCATCCGCTGCCGAGCCGCCATTCCCGCAGAACATGACCTTCCCGCCTGATTTCAGCGAATCGACGAGCAGGTCGGCCGCAGCCGATATGACCTCCGCCTGCCCCTTCAGCAGCTTCATGTTCTCGGCGATGACATCGAGCTCGCCGACGACGCGCGCTGCCAGGTCCGGTCCCGCGCTCATCCCTCATCCCCCTGGAGCTTCTCTTGTCTGGCGGTTTCAACGAGGCACGCGCGCGTCGTCATCTGCGGCGTCCAGCCGAATGCTGCCGAGAAGCCGCTCGCATCGATCTCCAGGTCTCCGAGCAATTGCGTCGCAAGACGTGTCCCCCCGGCCGCTTTCAACGCCGGGCCGAGCAGGGGACCCGGAACGGGAAACAGCATGGATCTCATTCCGAACCCCTCGCGCAAGGCGGCCACGATATCTCCGGTCGAAACTACCTGTCTGTCCGCCAGCACGAAAGTCCCTGAAACGGCTCCGCGCCGCCGACGCTGGAGAACGGCGTCGATGGCAGAGGCCAGATTGTCGACGGACAGCAGGCTGCGCCGGTTCCGAACGCCGCCGAGCGGGAGAGGAATGGGCCTGCGCGAAAGCCGAAGCAGACGCCAAAGGTTGCCTTTTGCACCCGCTCCACACAGCAGCGGTAGTCTCAGGATGACCAGGGCCGGCCCGCCTTCCGTGGCCATCGCCGTGAGCGTCTCCTCCGCGGCGTGCTTCGAGCAGGCATAGGGCGAATGAGGATGCGGCGTGCTGGCGTCGTTGAACGGACGGCCTGGCGCCGAAACATCGCCGAGGACACCGATCGAGCTGATCTGAACGAAGCCGCGTACCCCCGCGGCGGCGGCTGCGCCGTAGAGCCGCTTGGCCCCGTCGGCATTGACCCGATTGAACAAAGCGCCGGGATCCGGTGTTGTCTCTCGCATCACGTGGGCACGGCCGGCGAGGTTGACGACGGCCCACACCTCGTCGAGGGCATCGGTCCAGTCGGTGTCGGGCCCCACTTCGCCGATCTGGACGACGCGCACGTCGGCCGCTGCGGCCGACATCGCATTGCGCGGGCTGCGTGTGGCGAGCGTAAGGGGCCAGCCTCGTTTCGTCAGAAAAGGCACCAGATGCTGCCCGACGAAGCCCGTTGCGCCGGTGATCAAGACCCGCCCGGGTTCCATCGTGTCCAGTCCCTCACCGCGTTTCCCGGCTGCCCGATCCGCAATTGCGATTGCGGACCGATACGCCCCGCGTCATTCCCTGCTGCGGGCGATGTGGATCGCGCTTGCCATGAGCATGACCGAGATCATGAACGCGGACATGAACCACGCCTGCCACATCCCCCAGCTGAAGGCCGCCGTCACGGCTGCCGTCACAAATCCCGCCAGCGCATAAGGCTGCGCGCGTTCGCTCAATCGGCCGATCAGGTTCAAGAGCACGAGGCCGAACGTGAGCAGGAAGGCCGCCCCGATCCCGCCCAGCTCGTACCATGTCTGCAGATAGACATTATGTGCGTGACGGCTTGTGGTCAGCGGAAACGCGAAGCCTTCCGGTCTGATTTGCGTGTTGCCTTCCGCGGTGAAATCGATCTTCGTCGATCGCACGCCGATGCCGCCGATCGGCGCCTCACTCACCTTTTGCGCCGTCACCCCCCAGAGGATGATGCGTTGCTTGACTGGCGTAGGCAGTTGCTGGACCAGATGCAGCTCCTGCTTGAAGGCGAACAGCGCCAGCGGCACGACCAGCAGCACGGCGGCGATCCATCCGATCGCCGCCAGTCTGCGCATCAGCACCGGCTTCGACCTGGCGATCAGGAAGGCCAGGCCGCTCAACACCACAGCCATTTTCGAGGTCTCGTGCACCGACGCATACGCGCAGACCGCGGCGGCGGCAAACAATGTGACCATCGCCATGCGTGCTCGGCTCGCGTCGCAGCGGCAGGCGATGATCAGCATGGCCGGCCACAGCGCGAGTTGTTGCGCGGCCAGATTGAAATTCAAACCATCCAGGCGCATCGCGACGATCACGCCATTCTCGATCGTCAGGTTCTTGTCGGGCGGCCGAATGGCCGGAATCAGATTGAACAGGAAACGCTCGATCGCTTGCCCCGACAGCAATTCGATCATCAGGTAGGCCGTGCCGATGCCGATACCGATCAGCATGCCTTCCACGATGCGCGCAAGCGCGGCCTCCGAGGCTTGCCGCGTCCACGCAATAGCGAGTTGTGTCAGCGCGAGCAGCAGCGCCACCTCGCCGATTTTGGCGTAGGCCGTTGGCGGGCTCACGGCCCATGTGGCATTGACGCAAAGGTAGATGAGGAACCCGCCGATCGTGAGCCACAGCGCATTGCGCTCCGGGATCAGCGCCGGCGGATTGGTCAGCGCCAGCATCACCGCCGGCAGTGCCAGCAGGACGAGGATGCCCGGCGACGCGCGCGGTCCCAGCAGGAACACGATAAGCGCAATCATGAACACCGTGCCGAGAACGCGCGGCGGCAACGCAACGCCTGCGTGCGGCGCGGGCAAGGCCGGGTCCGGGACTCCGTTGGCGAAGACCGGCATGGTCACGTACTCCCCGTGTCAGCGATCGCCGCCGCTCTCGACCGGATCGAGGTTCAACTGCGGACAGCCCTGCATTGTCTCACGCCGTCAGAATTGCAGCCGCTTGGCGTAGGCCCTGACTCCGAAGTTCGCCAGGCACCAGGCCGCCGACGGCAGCGATAGACCCTCGACATTGCGATAGATGTTCCACACCCATCCCGCCGATCGCATGCGCTTGCTCGAGACCGAGTTGCCCCGCACCCGGTATCTCGCGAGATCCTCTCTTAGCCCACGCGCCACATGGCCGCGCTTGAGAATGCTGAGCCACAGGCAGAAGTCGTCATAGCCTTCGTTGGTCATGCGGATTTCGCCGGCGACCTCCCTGTCGACCATCGCCGTCAGCGTGGCGATCGCTGTATTGCACAGGAGCTGCCTGTAGGTAAGGCTGTTCGGGACCTCGATCAGCCGCCCGACCGTGGCGCCATCGTCGCTGATCCGGCGGAAACACGTGTACGACAACGCAGTCGGATGCTCGGCCATGAAATGAAGCTGGCGATCGAGCTTTTGCGGCAGCCACAGATCGTCGCTGTCGAGAAAGGCGATATACCGCCCGCTGGCGGCGTCGAGCGCCGACTGGCGCGTCAGCGCCGGGCCGCCGTTCTGCGTGCGCCGGATCAGCTTGACGCGGGCGTCGTCCCGGGAGAATTGCTCGACCAGCCGGCAGGTGCCGTCGCTGGAGCAGTCGTCCACGACCAGCATCTCCCAATCCGCCACGGTCTGAGCCTGCACCGAGCGGATCGTCTCGGCCAGAACGTCTTCGGCATTCCAGGCGGGGGTGATGATGGATACGAGCGGCATTCCCGATGGCTCTCGCGCTAGGGCGGCGAGTTTCCCTGCTTCGATCCGCAAAACGCCTGTCGTTGCACGGATGTCGTCAGGTCATGTCGTGGCGACCCGCAGGCCCCCGCCGTTTCTATGCGCCATTTCTACGTGTCATCCAGCCCGCAATCACGGGCATCTCTTCCGTTGTCCCACCTGATAGCACCGTCTCCAGCGATTGAACGAACGTTCCTATCAGGCCCTCGTCGGCGACATACAATTCCCCCGGTGCCGATCGATCCCACGCCGTCTGGAAGTATTTTGCGGCCTCATTGCGGTCGACGTCCGGCCGCGCCAAAGCTTCGCGGATGCGGTCGCCGAGATCGTGCAGCCGGTTCGCTCGCAGGACCAGCGGGCATTTTCCATAGAAGGCGTCGCCCAGCACCACAACCTGCTTGCCGAGCAGCAGCGCTTCCGCGCCTGATTTGCTGTTGACCGAGACCACGGCATCGGCCCGTTCCAGGATCGAGAAGTTGTTGGACTTTGGCGCGAGCACCACAAGGTTGTCGTAACGCCGGATGAGCTGCTTCAGCCGCGCAGCCGGGATCGCCCCGATCTGCGCGGGGTGCTCCTTGATCGCGAGCATATGCGACGCCGGTATGACGCGGAGAATATAGTCGATGAGCGCGAGCTGATCGAGATACTCCGGCGACCGCAGCGTCAGCGCCATATCGGCCGGCACATGCAGCGGGTAATAGATGAACGGCTTGCCCTCGGGCAGCCCCTGGTAGTGGCGCTGCATCGACACCGCGTTGCGCACCATCAGGGCATGCGAACGGGCGTGATGCAGATTGTGGCCGAATTCCTGGTGCTTTCCGAGCACATACTGGTCGTAGAGCTTCTCGCCCAATCGGCGAACGTTGCGGAAGTTTGCGACTTTCGTTACCGCGGGCGCGTACTGATGCCGGTCCTTGATCGGCACCACGATCGCCTGCGAGCGGTAGGTCTGCTCCAGATAACGCGCCACCTCGCCGCTGACGGCTTCAGCCGGGCGGTCCATCGCTTGCAGGGCTTTGAACGTGTTTGCAACAAAGAACATCCGTCCACGGAAGAAAGATGGTTCCAGAAACCAGTTGTCGATGCCGCGCCGGCGCGCGGCGTGGAAGCTGGCGATGACCGAGAGGAACCCGCCGAGTTCCTGCACCATCACCGCGCTCTTGCCGGCGGTTTGCAATCGATCGAGAACGCCCTCCAGTGCGTTCGAGTAGATCACGAAGCGCCGCGCCAGCGCTCCCGTGTCGCGGATCGCGAACGTCACCCGCTCATGGCTGAGTAGCAGGTTGACATTGTCGATACCGTAGTCATCGATCCGCCTGCGGAACATCGCATCGATGTCGCTGTCCGCATCGAGGCCGGCGAGCCCGTCCCGGAATATGTTGTTCGCCGGAACCCCGGCAGCCTGCGCCATCTCGAAGCTGCGGTCGTCGAACGCCAGCAACTCGACCGCGCGTCCGTGAGCGATCAGCAGCTTAGCCACAGGCAGCCAGAAGCGGGTCTGGTACGCCGCAAGCGTCGTGATCAGTATCGTCGAATCCGGATGCGGTCTGGCCATTTTGCTCATCGCTGCTGCCATCGGGATGGGAACGGCGGCAATTGAACGAGAGTTCTCTCCCCACTTCATCCCCTGCGCGTTCGCGAACGCAAGCACGCGCACGGCTGAATTCGGTTCCCCATAGAAGGATTCATCTGTAGCACTGGCCTGCGAAGCCCGCCCTTCCGATAACGGATACGAACAGACCGTGTCCAGCGGATATTAGCATAAGGGATCGCGGTTCGATTCCAACCTATGCTTCTTCCAGCCGGAAACCTCCACGTTCACCGGAACGAAAATGCCAGATGGCAAATCCGATCGATAAACATAAACTGAAAAGCAAACCCGTCGGGGCATCGAAGATAACGTTGTCTACCAAAAAGGTTGCAGCGAAACACGCGAGCATTAGGTGTATTGCAAGAAAACAAGATTGGTACTGAATTTCTTGGTTCTTAAAAAATTGACGGAGGGATAGCAGACCGATTGATGCCAAGGGAATCACAAGACAAAAGAGACCCAGAAGCCCAGCCTGCAAGAAAACAAACCAGAAGTCACCATGCGCATGAATATAATGACGTTCCGGCAGCTTTCCGAAAAGCAGATTGACAACTCTCGGTTCCTCCAGAACCTTCTTAACTTTCTCCAGATCCAAAAGCCGGGTGGTTATAGAATCCGAGTGAAAGGCACAGCTTTCCGGGTATCCTACAACTTTCGATCCGCAAACTAGATCAGCAACCAGTGTATTATGAATGGTATCTCCAAATGGAGCAGGAAAAAGCGCAATTTGCCCGGCACAACTCGCAAGTACAAGCACACCGATTAGCGCAACCCAGCCGCGATTGAATCCCACAAGCAATACGAAATACGCTAACAGCCCGAAAGAAATCAAAACTTGGCTAAGCGATCCCGTCCGAATCGTAGCTATATTCAAAAAGATAGCGATTAGACTTAAGGCGACTCTGGTTCCAGTACTTTTCACGAACCACAGGAGCGCGAGAGAAATTGCCAAAGCCAAATTGAGGGCAAACCCGAATCTGTTTGGATTAAGCAAGAACCCGGTAAATGGCACGTAACCAACGTAAGGATCGTCGCTCCATAGTGCCAAACTGGGCATCACTTCCGATAAGAATACGCTGAAAGCAACCTGAAAGAAAACGCTACCCATGAAGATAATAGCACATGTCCGGAGTAAAGATGTCAAATCCCGATCGCGTTGGGCTAAAATGAGAAAACACAGCCACGACGGCAGAAGAAAAGATTTCGCCATCTGGTAGGCTAACGGAAGCGTAGAAGAGGATGAAGCCAGAATTGCTGCTATGAGTATCCAAAGAAAATATAATAATGCCACCAACTGCACATCCAGGCGGTTCAGGAAGAGTTTTCGGATTGATGACAAATCCGACCTGAAAGTAAAGTATAATAGAAATGTCAAGAACGATCCAACAATTACGATTTCATCGCTCGCCCTAACAATAAACGGAGCATAAGACGTTCCTTTCGAAAATGGAAAAATATAGTATAAAGCGGTTATATTCAATGCCACAAATAGATTGACTGTTACGGCAATCTTTATAATGGCACCCCAACTAAGATGGTCAAGCTTGGTGCTGATCAATTTACAGTTCCTTCCCGGCGCAATTTTTTCGCTAAGCTTACGCAGGAACAAGGGACAACGGACGTGTCACTGTGAATTGACGCGGAAAATTAACTCGGCAGGCTATGCGATTCTTTTGGCTTCAGCGGCGTGCTCCATTCGGATAGCAACGCTCGGTTCTGCGATCAAAGTCGAACCCATCCGGGCACCAGCCGTATCTGTGCCGCACGCCGCGCCTGGATGCTCCATTCGGATAGCAACGCTCGGTTCTGCGATCAAAGTCGAACCCATCAGGACACCAGCCATATCTGTGCCGCGTACCACGCCTGACTGCTCCATTTGGATAGCAACGCTCTGTTCTGCGATCAAAGTCGTAGCCGTGCGGACACCATCCATAACGCACTTGAATCGGCATAGGTCGTGGATCGACGCCGACCAAGGGTTGACCTGGGGTTGACCACGCGCTGCGTGCGTTAATTTGAGCATCAGCGCTAGTTGACATGAAGGCAAACACAACCATAGCCGTTGTGCTTAACGCTAGTGCAAATATCTTGTCCGTTAGCTTGGGAGATATGGTCATTCGTCCATTCCGATACCGAAGAGAACTCTGAGAATTATTCCAAACCGTACATGAACCGAACATGAAAGGGCTGCATGATGAAGTAAATGGCAAAATTGGGGCCCACCCTTTGCATCAACAGCAAAATGCAATGCAAAGCGAACAGCCGCACTAATGCTCGATAGGCGCAATTTAGGCCCAAGGTAGGGAGAGCCCAGATGATTCCGGTGCATCTTACTGAGTTATCAGCGGCTCCCAAGCATAGAGCTGGCCGTCATTTCTGATCGTCGGAGCGAAGCGCATGCGCTCCCGCGCTACGATGCGAATGCGACCGGCTTTCTCTAGCCCGTCCAATACGGTGAACAGCCTGTTCTGGTAATCGACGGACTTGAGGTAGACAAAGCTCACAACGTCGCGCGGCTTCGTCAAACTCAGCATTTCCGCCGCCGGTTCGATGTTGATGACGCGCCTGGGGCGCGCGGCAAGAATGTTTTCAATAACGGCTTCAACGGCGTAAGGGATCTGCTCGATACAGAAAAAAGTGAACGCCGTTTGGCCCGCGATTTCCCTGAAACCAGTATCGGCGCTGTCGGTAAGGTCGATACGATCGAAGCTGATCCGATCCGACAGCCCGTAATGTCGTGCGATCGCGCGACCTGCCTCGATTCCGTTGGGTGCAACATCGAGTCCGCGCAGGCTTCTCCATCGCCGATCGAAACTGAGCGAAAACAGATTGTAGCCAAAGCCGGCGCCGAGTTCTAGCAGGCTTTCGCTGTCACCGGCATGCCGCGCCAGAAGAGAGGAAAGCGCCTTCAGCCTATAGCGGTAGTAGTCGTCCGTGCCGATGGCAACGATGCGGCCATCGACTTTTGCCAAGCGTTCGCGACGGTTGCTGCCGATCAGGAAGGCGTCGAGATCGCACTTTTCCCAGTCGCGAGCGCTTAGCACCCTCCCCCAGTGTCCCACATTGTATTCTTCGTTGACGACGCCGGCGTTTCGCCGAACCCGCTTGAACATCAGGCGTTGCGCGCTGCGGGCAAGATCCGCTGCATAGGCTTTCGAACGCTGGGCTACGCTAGCCTCTCTCATCCGCGGTGCACCGGTTCCAAGAGGTCGAGTAGCCGTCGGCTGAGAGGCAGGAGGCTGCATCGCGATGCACTCCGCGTCAAAGGCCCATGACCATCTTCTCGAGTGGAGTCGTTTCGGAGGCTGGGTAGAATGGACGGCGCCAACCGTTAGGAAATACCGGTGGGAACGCATAGTAAGTGGCCGTGTAGAGTAGTCGGCCGTGCCCGGGTTTCATCCGGCTCCCCATATGCAGACACCGTGTCGTTTCGACCATGAAGGCGGCAAGTTTTGGCGCCTTGACCACTTTGATCTCCGATTCGGCAACCTTCGCGAACACACGCTGGTCCGGGAAATGACTGCCCCGGATCGGGTGGCCGAAAGCTTCCGACGGCTGTTTGGGCAGGAATGTGAACGGCCCGTCCCCGTCATCGAGCACGTCTGTCAGATAGGTAAACAGCTTGATGACGCGCTTGTTGTCATGGTCGCGATGCCAGAGCTGCGAGAATCCCAGGTCACCTTCTGCGTGCCGGGAATGAGATAGCAGCACATAGTCAAGCCACGGCACCTCGCCCAGCGTCGCCGAGAGCATATTGATGACAGCAGGTTGGAGAGCATATCGGACGAAAATGCTGTCGGCGGCGAGCTTGCCGTCCTTCATCTCGCTGTCAAGCAGCCGAACCCAGAATTTCTTGTGACTGCTGGCCTGTTGGCCGGCCAGCCGCTCGATGTCATCGAGCCTTTGCTGGGCGGCGACAGCCATGTCACCGGCGAGCGTCTCGTTCATCAGATCGGTAACTATGGCGTAGCCGTCCCGATCCAGGTCGGCGGCCTTCTGCCGCTGATCTGATGTAACAGGCAGCGATTGGGCAATGCGCCGCCGCTCCAGCTTGCTGCGCATGTGCCACGTGCTGACGCCGGCCTTGACTGCCCAACCCAGTTGGGTGCGGTTCACGTGCCACAACGCTCGCGTGAAAGTGCTCACCGCTCGCCTCCGTCTTCCATTGCGCCGGCCACACGGTCTGGTCTGGAAGGGCCACGACAAATCTCCGCGGAGAAGGCTACCGGCCGTCGGAAATCAGCGCGTTCGTCCAATCCGCACCGGAGCAAGTTGGTATCAGCTCGACTGCGGTCGATCAAGGCGAACCGTCCATAACGCACGGGGCCGCAGGGGACAATTCTGGAAGATCCCGGCCGTCGATGTCAGCCTTTCCCTGCTACCTCGATTGCACGCTTGAGAACGGCACGATCCTGTCCGCCCAACACTACCAAGTAGCAGCCCAACCAGGCCAGTACACAGCACCCAGCCATCACGGCGCCCAGTCCGAGGAGGTTGAACGGTGCAAATGCTGCTTGGATTACCGCGGCCCAACCGGCGACAGCCAGCAGAACAACAGCATGCCGACCGACCTGCGACCAGAAAAGTGATGGCGGCAGGCCCCAGGTTTTCAGCATGTTGTTGGCCAATATTGGCGCAAACACGGTCATCGATACCGCCTGCCCGATAATGAATGCACGTTCACTGAACCAGGCGAAAAAAGCAAACGTCAACAAGTATTGCAGCACGGCCTGCAACATCAGCAGCCGGGTCGTCAGGCGCATGAAATCCGAGCGGACATAGAGTGCGACTTGCCCTGGCCCGATCAGGACGCCGACGGCTGGCACGACCATCATCAGCGCCAGCCAGGGCCAGTACGCCGCAAAAGTCGGCCCCACCCAGAGGCTTAGAATGTCCTTCGAGAACATCGCCACGACGCCCAGAGCCGGCAGCGCCATCGCGGCGGGAAGCACGAAGCCGCCGCGCCCCAGCATATGCTGCCGGACGGTGTCGGACGTCTCGTCGATCCGCGCACTCGTAGGCAGGATCGCCGAACTGATGAGCCCCAGCGTCGACTTCAGAAATCTGGGAAGGCGCGTCAGGATGTCGTAGATGCCCACTGGTCCGGCCCCAAGCAGCGCGCCGATGGCCATCGGTGGCAACTGCTGCTGGAGAATCCCAACGACGCGGTTATTGAACATGAGCCCGCTGCGCAGAGCGACATCGGCGCGGCTTTCCTCTCCCCATTTCTGCAGCCGCAGTGGCGAGCCTCGCGCGAGGCGCGATGCCACCAGCCCAAGCAAGATGCATCGCACGGCGGTGACGATGAGGAAGGCGTACGCGATCCACTGGTATGGCATCTGCCAGGCGGCTATCAGCAGCACCGCAGCGACATAGCTGAATGATCCCGCAATCTCGACGAGCCGCAGCCAGCCGTAACGCTCGAAGCCCTTGAGGAGTCCCTCCGCGATAAGTCCGGGAAAGGCAACCAGCAGCACAGCGGCGGTTGCTCTGGTCATGCCGATGAAGGCTGCCTGTTGATCGTCAGCGACCCTGAACAACTGCGCTAGCCAGAATGCGGCGCTCCACAGCAGGATAGCCGACGCGATGCCGATGACGACCGACCCGATCAGTAGCAGCGTCACGCGCTCGCCGGCTGCGACCCAGTTGCCGCCTCCACGTGCCCGCGCAACCGATTGTGTCGTCGTATCGGCGACGCCGAAGTCGATCAGCGCCAGGAAGCCGGTCGGCAACAGATTGCGCACCAGCACGATCATGCCAAGCGCGGCAAAGCCATAGCTGCGGGCAATGACAGCGACGGCGATCAGGCCGAGAACCCCCGCGATCCCGAATGCGACCGCAGAAATCATGGTGTTCTGCACAAGCCGCCGCAGCATCAACTCGCCTCGACCAGCTCGACCGAGGAGCCTCCCAGCATTCGAGACGCGCGGCCGTACGTTTCGGTTGCGGGTCGCGCAATCCAGCGGCGGTCTGCAGATGCGACGGCCTGAATGCGGTTTAGTATGTCCTCCACCAATTCAATTGGGAACGCTTTGCCGATCCGCCGGCGTTCTATGCTCCGATTCGCATAAATTCGCCGAACCATCCCGCTGGTCCGATAGCCGAGCGTCGTTCGCGTCAGATGCGCGAAGCGTCCTCGGATGGAAGGTGACTCCGAAGCCACTATTGCAGCAGCACTCAGCGAAGCGGAGCGTATTGTGTGCAAAATGGCATCGGCAATTCGCTTTGTCGCAGCGCCATCGATAGCAAAATAAAGCTCTCTGAACACTTTCTTGCGAAACTCAAGCACCTGGAATGGCGCGGGTGGAAGCCGATTTTCCAGTGCTTCTCCGAGCATGCGAATCAAGTCATCTTCACCGTTCGCTATCCGGCTGACGCCTGTTGCCGCATCCAGTCGCAAGGCCGGCGTGTTGAACCATTCCAGGGCGATGGCCTCAACGCCAAGCATCGCTGCCTCGACAGCCGTCGAGCAGTTCTGATGCAAGAGCAGACGAGATGAGGCGATCCATTCAAGAGACGTTCCCTCTTGGCGGACCTCGACGTTGGGAAGTCTCGCCAGCTCGTCATAGGCAGCGATACGCTCGAAAGGGTGTGGGCGGAGGACAAAGCGCACGCTCGGAAAAAGCTTAGCGAGTTGAATTGCAACGGCCGTGAGGGTGCGGTGCGCCTCGCCTGCATCATGAATGAACTGAAGCGCGAAAGTCTCTGAGAAGCCAGCTTTCACCATGGACGCGATTTCATGCTTCGGGCCGGAAGAAAAGCGTGGGTTGACCGTCGGGAAATTGGTGTTGATGAGTACGTAGCCGGGGCGGACCCCCGGTACGGGGAGCGCGCTGCGCCAAGGCGCTGCGCAGAAATCGTATCGCGGGCAGCCTGTTACATGCAGCCGATTTTGCGGCACGGTTCCTTTCTGAATAAAGGCCCGATATTGCGATTCACCCCAAACGCAATACAGGTCCACGAGACGACCGCAGTTGGCACTGGCCACCATCTCCGCGAAATGTTCAGAGCTCTTTCCCGCTATGCCTTCGGTGTCAAGAACGCCGACCAGAATGCCGGCATTCTTATATGTCTTGATGAGGTCTGAATTGTTGGCGCGTGTATAATTGACGAGGACGAGGTCTGGCTTCAATGCTGGAACGTCAAAGCCCTGGTCGTACATCGGGACGAGCCAGCTCCGAGCCCCCGCGCAAGCAAGCTGCCACGCAAGAAGCACGAGGCCTTCAAGGTCCCGGAGCGGATTGTCGACGATAAGACAAACCCGCGGTGCTTTCTCGAGCATTTTGGGAATCTGCCCTGAGTTCAATTCTCGCCGTCCTGTGCAGAAAGCAGGTCCCAGCTCATGGGAGTACCTCGGGGTACGGAACAACGGACTTGCTTTCCCAGTAGCATTTGCCGGTATTTGGGTGCCAGCCCCATACCGGGACGGATGGCCCGCAGGTTGGTTTCAGCCAGAACATCGCCAGGCCGCAAGTCTTCGACGATGTAGAGCGACCGGCGAAACATAAGCGAATTTTTTTCTTTCGTTGTTTGCCCATAATAAATTCGACCCAGAGCCTGCCATGCGCGCTCGCTTTCGATCACGAGTGACGCCATTTCTTCGGGTTCCATCGAGAATGTACTGTCCACTCCGCCATCAGCACGACGGAGAGTGAAGTGCTTTTCGATAACGGTCGCCCCCAGCGCCACGCTGGCGATAGCCGCGCCAATTCCGAAAGTGTGATCGGAAAGGCCGACCTCGCATCCGAACAACTCGCGCAAGTGCGGAATGGTCAGCAAGTTGCTATCCTGAGGCGAAGCTGGATACGTGCTTGTGCACTTGAGCAGCACGAGACTGCGGCACCCAGCCTCACGCGCTGTGCGCACAGTCTCGTCGAGTTCGGCAATGGTAGCCATTCCAGTTGATATGATCACGGGCTTATCCGTGGCAGCGACCTTTCGGATTAAATCGAGGTCGGTATTCTCGAACGATGCTATTTTGTATGCAGGCACATCGAGCGTTTCCAGGAAATCAACCGCGGTGGCATCAAACGGTGTAGAAAAAGGGATCATCCCAAGCTCTCTAGCGTGATCAAAGATCGGCTTGTGCCAATCCCACGGCGTATAAGCTTGTTGGTAGAGATTGTGCAGGGAACTGCCTTTCCACAAGCTCTGCGGATCATCAATGAAAAATTCGCCGTCTTCACGATCGATAGTCATCGTGTCTGCGGTGTACGTCTGCAGCTTCAGAGCGTGTGCACCCGACTTGGCCGCTGCCTCGACGATTGTCATCGCCCGATCGAGCGATTGATTGTGATTGCCGGACATCTCCGCGATGATGAACGGCGGACTGTCTTTCCCCACCGTCCGTCCAGCAATTTCGAATACCATCGGCATCGTCTCGTCTCACTTGTCAAACGGGTGCGGGTCTGGTCGTCTATGTACGACAACCCATCATACAACTGACTTTCTCGGGCCGGCAGGGAATGGCTGGCGGCAACATGCGCCTGCATGAGATGTAACGGGTCCCTTGGCATGTTGACGAGACATCAAGCAGCTCGCTGGCTCCCCACTCTATCGCGAGATGTAGCTGGTCTCCTATGTCTCTCGCAACTTGTCCAATTGGATTGTGTATATTTTCCCCTTTAGCTCAAAAAAAGCAGGAAACCGGTCTGGATCGCAAACGCGCAGAAGATTGAATTGCGTCGCTATGGATTGGTAGGGGTCAATACGAGAGTCTTCGGGAGTTCTCCGTCGATAATAGGTAGGCACGCGATCGTCTTGGGGTTTGGGTTCCAGAGTCCCGAAACTCGTGACCGCCAGCATCATCAGTTCGATACTGATACTGAAAAGCTTGTCGTTGATCTCGTCGTAAAGCTCGTGCCCCTCCAACTGAAAACGGCGTTTCGCCCAAATCGGCCCGGCGTCGACGGAATCGGCCGCCTCCAGCAAGGATACGACGATTTCGTTGCGCCCTTCGAGGACCTGCCAGACATGAGGCGACCATCCGCGGCCTTCGGGCAGATCGCTGGAGTGAACGACCAGCGTTGCGCGGTACCGAGCCCGATCGTGACGGCCGATTATTTCATGGCATGAGATCAGAAAGAGTATATCTCCACCGGCAAGATCGACCTTGCGCTCCACAAGCTGCACCTGATGCGATGAGTCGAGTTGAGCGATCCAGCGCTCGAGCCATGGATAGATGGGATGAGAGCTGCTGGAGCAAAGCACTGATATCCGCATATTCAGTTAGCTCCGCACTGTTTTCAAACCGCCCCATTCAGCGCACGTTCGCTTTCCATAAGCGCAGCCCGAACGCGCTGGCAGCCTTTGCCATCGACAATACGCATCGCTGCAGCCGACATAGTCTGGACTTGACGACGGTCAGCCAGCAAGTGCTGCAAGGCGGACAGATAGTCTTCTGACACGACTTCGTTGAATTCACCCAAATAGCGAATGGCGCCCACGCGATCAAGTTGCTGGAGAGCGCCGAACTGGTTATCCGCAATTGCCACAGCCACTGTTGGTAAGCCGAGACAGCAGCGCTCCCAAGATGCTGTACCGCCGCTACCCACGGCGAGGTCGGCAATTGCCATCAGCGAAGCCATATCTGTTGTCTGGTGATGGACGCACACCCGTTGCATCGACGCGGCCTGGCGTCGGATCAAATCGACATGGGGGCAGGCGCCGCCCATTACCACATCGACAGCGAGGTCGCAGTCCTCAAGATCGGCTAGGGCGCTGAGCACCTTACCCGTCTCATTCATTGGGTCACCGCCGCCCATGAACACGAATATGCGCCGTATCTCCCCGTCGCGTTCCCGAAGATGACTCCGGGCTGCAACAAACTGTGGTCTCAGCAGGGCATGCGCGGGGCCGAGCAGGGTTTTGCAGGAGGACGGAACCAACGCGTCATACCGTTCTTCAAGTCCTTCCACGAGGTTTTGGTCTAATAGGAAGTCGCAATCGTGCCGGCGGTCGGCGAGGTCATCGATGGCAAGCAACCGGCTCGCATATGGCCGCAACCAACTTTCCCATTGGTTGTCCAGCGCGTAATGATCCACAATCAACCAATCAACCGGCCCCCGGCGCCGCAGCAACGCCGCTGTGTCCCGAGCATCGACGGACCAGTGGACAGGAAGCCAATGCGCGTGCGGGATGCGCACCTCTCCTGCGATATTACCGGCATCTTCAGATCTTGAGGCGAGCAGCAACTCGATCGCATGGCCGTTGGCCCGCACCATATCCGCGAGTTGATTTGCCATGGTCCGTGCAACGAACGTAACGCTGGCGCCAGACTCGGCGAGCTCATTGGCGAGCGTAACGCACCGCATGAGATGGCCTGTGCCGATTTCCGTCGATGCATCGACGCGAATCGCAACGCCAATCATCGCACGCGGGCCTTTCGAAAAGGCATTGGCCTCGATTTCATGCAGATACCCAGTGCACTGGCTCTCGTGTTGCGCGCTCTCCGTTTGAACCATGCGGACAATGACGGGTGGATCGCGTTGCTAATCGGGGGGGCGACCCGGTGATTTAGTGCCTCGCCAGGCTATATACATGAGTTCCGCGCGCTCCCAATCCTCGATTGTATCGATATCTTGCACCATATGCCGCGGAATAACGACGCCTGCTGAGTGGGGCGCGAATAATGGCCGGTTTTCAACGAACGCCTCTGCAGTACCCCAATAAAATTGACCGGCATCGTGATACAAGGTCTCCAGGTCCTGAGAGCGTGTCGTCATGTGATGCGGCTCGGTGGGCTCAATGCCGCCACTTGCAAGTAGGCGCACGGCCCTCTGGATGGGAAATGGAAAGCTCGTAATGGAGAACGCAAACGTTTTCTCCCTTTCCATGAGTATGCGGAGGCCCTCCCGAAGGTAGCTGGCGTCAAGCATTGGCGCCGTCGCATAGATGCAGCACGTATGATCGATGCTGTATCCACGATCACGATACCAGAGAACTGCGTGGGCAACCACCGCATTGGTACCCGTGAAATCGTCTGCGAGGTTGGACGGGCGAACAAAGGGCACTTCGGCCCCATGACTTCGCGCGGCTTCTGCAATTTCGTCATCATCGGTAGAGACGATAACGTGATCAAACAAATTGGCCTCGATCGCTGCGGCAATGGAATAGGCAATGATTGGGCGGCCGCAAAATAAACGAATGTTCTTTTTGTGGATCCGTTTTGAGCCGCCGCGGGCCGGGATGACCGCAATTCTCATTGAATTGCCTTCTTTAAGACATCGACGACCATATCCAGTTCATCGTCCGTCATCCGTGGGAACAGTGGAAGCGTGATTGCTTCGTCATAATAGCGCTCCGCTTGAGGAAACATGCCGGCTGTGAACCCCAGCCTCCGATACCACGGCTGCATATGCACGGGTATGTAGTGCACGTTGACGCCTATTCCGCCGGCACGCATCGCCTCGAACACGTGTAGCCGGGACTTTCCGATCGCTTCGAGATCCAGTCGCACAACGTAGAGATGCCAGGCTGAGTTGGTATCGGGATGCTGCCAAGGTGTGCGCAATGGCAATTGGCCAAGGCGTTGATTATAGCGTCCAGCCAGTTCGCGCCGCCTCGCGACGAATGCATCGAGGCGATTAAGCTGGCTGAGGCCCAGCGCCGCTTGCATCTCATTCATTCTATAGTTGAAGCCGAGGTCAATCTGTTCATAGTACCACGGACCGTGACTTTCGAATTCCATTTCGCGCGCATCGCGCGTGACGCCGTGCGAGCGAAATAGATTGAGCCGTTCGTATATAGCGCGGTCGTTTGTGAGGGCGACGCCGCCCTCGCCAGTAGTAATGATCTTAACAGGGTGAAAACTGAATACGGTAATATCGGCTTCGCGACATGAGCCGATTGGTGCTCCTAAATACTCGCCTCCGATAGCATGCGAGGCATCCTGCAGAATGCGAAAGCCGTATTCATTCGCCAGCGCCCGGATGCGATGCATATCCGCAGATTGACCAGCAAAATCCACAGGGACAACCACCTTTGGAAGCGCTGCTCTTCTTGCTCGTGCGGATGCAAGCTTTGCCTCGAGTGCATCCGCGCACATGCAGTAAGTTTGAGGATCGATGTCGACGAAATCGACTTGCGCTCCAACATAAAGTGCACAATTAGCCGACGCAACAAACGTATTGGGTGTGGTCCAAAGCAGATCTCCCGGGCCCAATTCAAGAGACAAGCAGGCAATATGCAACGCCGCCGTCGCATTGGAGACGGCCACAGCCCAGTTGGCCGCGCAGCGCTTTGCAATCGCTTCCTCGAATTGAGGAATGGTCGGACCGCTGGTCAACCAGTCCGAATTGAGAACGCTCTTGACCGCCTCAATATCATCCAGGTTCGTATCTTGACGCCCGTATGGGATCATTGAAGTGCAATCCTGTTGAACTCACGGATTTCCGGTATGCTGAGAAAATGCGGATTTGAACCCGAATCATAACCAAAGCCCTGCTCGACGACACTACCGGTTTCGCCCAACCCATTGCGCGAATAATCTACATCGACGTGATGAAAACGGATCGTCGGCTTTATTACAAAATGATCGGGAAATCGCAAAGTGAGGTGCGAATCATCTGGAGGGCACATGACCTCATGAAGTTTTTCGCCGGGACGAATGCCGATTACTTTCTGTCTGATATTCGGAGCCATGGCGGTGGCCAGCTCATTGATGCGAACAGATGGAATCACAGGCACGAACAACTCTCCGCCGTGCATGCGTTCAAAGGACTTCATCACGAATTCAACGCCCTGCTGAAGCGAGATCCAGAAACGTGTCATGCGAGTATCCGTGATGGGTAGGTGATCGGTGCGTTGGCGTATTAGGCTCTCGAAAAGCGGAACTACGGAGCCGCGAGAACCAACGACATTACCGTAGCGAACGACGGAAAAGCGAGTTCTGTGGCCCCCCGCCATGTTGTTGGCAGCTATGAACAATTTGTCTGAAGCCAGCTTCGTCGCACCGTATAAATTGATCGGTTGCGCCGCCTTGTCTGTTGAAAGTGCAATCACCTTGTCCACATTCGATTGAAGCGAGGCACGGATTACATTTTCAGCGCCATGGATGTTGGTCTTGATGCACTCCATGGGATTATATTCGGCAGCCGGAACTTGTTTCAGCGCTGCTGCATGAACGACGAGGTCGATGCCCCTCATTGCCGTCGTCAGGCGATCAGCATCTCGCACGTCGCCGATGAAAAAGCGCATCGAAGACGCATCGAACAATCGCTGCATCTCATATTGTTTAAGTTCATCTCGCGAATAGACGACAACGCGACGTGGCCGGTATTTATCGAGTAGCGTGCGAACGAATTTTCGCCCGAAAGAGCCTGTGCCGCCAGTAATAAGGATATTTCTATCGTCGAACATTTTCATCTCATCTGTAAGCGTTTGGCAAAAACGCAAACCTTCATTGGCGGTAGCTACTACCACACACTGCGGCCGCCATCCATCACGATGTTCTGGCCGGTCATGTAGCTCGACGCGTCCGAGCACAGGAACTGGACAATCGATCTGTACTCGTCCTTGTGCGCCATCCGGCCCATCGGGATCAGTCGGTGCAGCCGCTCCGTGAAGGCGTCAGGCTGACCGTTGAACACGCCGCCCGGAGACAGCGCATTGACGCGCACGCCCTTGTCGGCCCAGTAGGTCGCAAGATACTTCGTCAGGCCCACAAGCCCATGCTTGATGACCGAGTAGGTGACGGGCTTCACCGGCTGTTCGGCTTCGGCAGTCACGTTGTCCTGCCGGTAAAGTCGCTGGTCGGGCGCGATCACGCCGAGGTCCGACGCAATATTGAGAATCACGCCGTCGCCGCGCTCGGCCATGGCGGCCCCGAACACCTGCGCGCATAGCATGGCGCCGGTCAGGCCGACCGCGATCTCCAGGTTCCACTGATCGAGGGCAAACCCCTCGAAGCGGGAGGCATGCATCAGGCCGGCGGCCGATGTGACCTTCGGATCGATGGCGGCATTGTTGACCAGGATGCCGACCCCGCGCCCGTCGCGCGTGAGCCGCTCGTTAAGGGCCGCAATCGATGCGGCCTGACAGACATCGAGCGCTGCCGCCATGCAGGTGGCCTTGGGCACGATTTCCTTCACGAACACGGCGGCATCGGCAGCGCTCGCCTCGTTGAGATCGCTCAGCACCACAAAAGCGCCGGTCTCGGCCAGCGCTGCCGCATGCTGACGGCCGAGTAGCCCGCCCGCACCCGTGATCAAGGCCGTGCGCCCTGTGAGATCGTAAGGCTTGGGAAGAATGGGCCTCATGCACATATCTCTCCGGATCGTTGTCACATCATGCGCGGAGCTGACCACCGTCCGCAACCATCACCGTGCCGGTGATGAAAGCGGCGCGCGGCGAAGCGAGGAATGCAACTGCGTCCGCCACTTCTTCGGGCATGCCCAGCCGCGCAAGCGCCACCTCTCGTGTCAGCATGTCCTCGACGCTGTCGCGGTTCTCGGCCAGCTTGTGTGCCCAGGTTCCGCCTTCGAACAGGATATTGCCGGGCGCCACGGCATTGATCCGTATACCATCTCGAGCCAGTGGCCTGGCAAGACCTCGTACCGTCGCATTGAGCGCTGCCTTGGCCGCGGAGTAGGTTACCGGTGCGCCAAGTGCGGCGAGGCCGCAGATTGAGGAGACCGCAACGATCGACCGGTCGCCCTCGCCGTTGCGCATCAAGGGGCGCGCGGCAGAAATCGTGCCGGTGGTCGCAAACAGGTTGAGGTCCATTACCCGTCGCCACTCGGCGTCCGTCTCGTTGCCGGGCGGCACCGAGGCGCCGCTGCCGACGTTGCACACCAGGATATCGAGACGTCCCCAGCGTGCACCAACGTCGTCGATGAGCCAGTGCGTCTCGGCATCGTTTTGTACGTCTGCTTTGTGAATCGATACGTCAGCCGCAATGGAGGCCTTGGCTCGCTCCAGCCCTTCTCCGTCGCGGGCGTTGAGCGCGACCTTGCAGCCCTCGCGCGCCAGCGCCGACGCAATGGCAAGGCCGATCCCCCGACTTGCCCCGGTCACGAGTGCGACTTTGCTGGCAAGGCCGAGATCCATTCAGGCACCCGCCGCGATCCAGCCCAGCACCATGTCCTGGTAGCGCGCGAGGGCACCGGCGTGATCGCCGTCGGCCGCACGCGCCGTTTGCAGCACGTAGTTGCCGGCATAGCCGTTCTGCTCAAGCAGCCGGATGGCGCGGCCAATCTCTGCCGCTCCGGTCCCAAGCGGCACGGTTGTTCCGCCGCGCACGCGGTCTTTCACATGCACATGCGCGATCCGATCGGCGTAGGCCACGATCTCTTCGCCGCAATCGTAGCCGAGCGCCGCACTGTTTCCGATGTCGTAGTTGATGGCGTACGCCTCGGCCGGCAGCCGTTCGATGAAGTGCCTCAGCGTGTCGGGCGCGTAGTCGGATTCGAACGCCACCAGGACACCGCGCCGGCGTAGATCCGCGGTCCGCTCTGCCAGGACGTCGACGAGCACGGCCTCCTGAGCCGCAGTCTCCAGCGATCCGTTGTCGACCAGCGGCACCACGACGGTGCCAACGCCTAGCGCTGCAGCAGCGTCGATCACGGTGTCGAACTCGGCAATCAAAGCATCCCGCTCGGACCCCGCTACTTTCCAGAACGGTGCCTGCATGAACAGGTCGCCGGTCAGTGCAGCGACGCTGATGCTGTTTTGTGCAGCGAGCGCGCGGATCTCCTGCCGGCCGCCGTCCGTCATGATTGGGTTCTCGGACAGGTGGTCGTGGTCGAGCGTCCATTCGATCAGCTTGAGCCCAAGCCGGGCCGCGCCCGGAAATTCAGCCTCCCAATCATCCCACGGGAACGCCTGGATCTTGCCGTCGACCAGCGGTGACAGCCGCCCTTGCATGAAGCCGAGGCGCTCCGCCGTAGGTCGCTTCGCGCGCGTTGAAGTGTTGGCGGTCACGTCACCAGCCCCTTTGCCGTCCAGCCGCCATCGATTATGATCTCCTGGCCGGTCATGTAGGCCGAGGCATCGGACGCCAGAAACAGCGCCGCCCCGACGAGATCGTCCGGCTCGCCCCACCGATCGAGAATGGTTTGCCGCCGCCGCTGTGCATTGAGCGCCGGGTCGCGATAGCTCGCATCCGTCATCGCCGTATGCACGTAGCCCGGCGCCAGAGCATTGACCCGAATCCCGTCGGCGGCAAGATCGACCGCAAGCGCGCGCGTCAGGCCCGTCAGGCCCGCTTTCGCCGCCACGTACCCTGGATTGCCGGGAAAGCCGCGGCTCGAATTGATGCTGGTGACGTTGACGATAGACCCGCGGCCGGACGCCTTCAGGAGGCGTCGCGCCGCGAGTACTGTCGCATAGACTGAGACCAGATCGGCCTCCAGTGTCGTTCGGAACCGCTCGATCTCCTCGGACGGCGAGCCGTTGCTCGGTCCCAATGAGATGCCGGCCGCGTTGATCAGAACATTGAGTTGCCCCGCATCCGCGCCGATCGTCGAAAAAGCAGCCTCGACTGCAGCAGGATTGGAAACATCGCAGGAAAAGGCTTGCACGCCTTCAGAGCCGGTGCCGCTGCGGCTGAGCCCATAGACCCGCGCGCCTGCCGTGGCTAGCCCGGCAGCGATCACCGCACCGATCCCGCGCGATGCGCCGGTGACTGCGGCGGTACGGCCGGCCAGCCCGAACCGCTTGGCGAGGGCGTCAGCCGGTGCGTCAGGCATAGCCGTAGCCCCGCATGATGACCTCGCACAGCTTGATGTCTTCGATCCTGTCGATCTGGAACATCTTGTGGCGTTCCATCAGGTAGAACCCGATCCGACCGCCCAGCCGATTGTTGTTCTCGCGCAGCAGGCTTGGAGGGAAGACATAGAAGGAGCCGTTCTCCAGAAAACGGCGCTCGATCTCCTGCCGTCGCCGGCGCGTGCGATAATCATAGTTGACCGCCTCGGCTTGCCCGTCCTTGTCGAGCCGCCAGTTGAAGAAATCCTCCACCTCGCACACCGACAGCAAGCTGTCGTATCCTTCGCGCTCATAGAGTTCGAGCGCGTCCGAAAGGTCGTTGGGCCCGCGGACCGGCGACGTCGCCTGCAGCGCCACGATCCGCGTGAACGGACCTTCTGTTGCCTCCACGCTGTCGAGCGCATGCCGCCACGCCGACTCGGAGGTCGCCGTGTCGCTGGAGATCGCGTCGGGACGTTTGATGCCGATGGCGCCATGGGCGCAGGCGACATCGAGGATCTCATCGCTGTCGGAGGAAAGCACTACGACGTCGATGCCCTTGGCATCGCGCGCCTGTTCGACGGTCCATGCAATCAGCGGCTTGCCGCAGATCTCGAGAAGGTTCTTGCGCGGTATGCCTTTCGAACCGCCTCGCGCGGCGATCACCGCCAGCGTGCGCTGCGGACCGGCGTCGCGCCGGCGAACTTGCGCCGTCACAGCCTGCCCTCCAGCCGCGCCAGTGCGGTCCAGAAGCCTTCGCCCATGTTCTTGTGCCCCTGCCAGATCTCGGGGATGAAGGATGCGCCCGGAGCATGCTCGGCCAAGGTCTTGCCGAGCGCATCGAAATCAATCTCGCCGTCCTCGATTTGCAGACCCTCGCCGTCCAGCCCCTTGGCATCGCCCAGATGAAGATGCGCTGTATGCGGACCAAGCGCCGCGAGCCCTTCCAGAAAATCGAAGCCGAAATGATTGGATGCAAGCCGGGTATGCGAGATGTCGACACACATCCTCAATCCGGTTCTGGCACAGAATGCCGCCGACTCCTCGGGGAAGATGAAGATGTTCTGATGTCGTTGCCCGCCGAAGTGCCATGGGAACGGCGCCATCGTCTGCGGGATCAGCTCGACGCCCGTCATGTCGAGTTCGCCGAGGCTCATCTCGAAAATGTCGTAGCGCCGCGCTTTCTCGTCGGCGGGCAGCGGCGCGTCGCGCGTGAAGCCGCCTACATTGGCGACGATCATCGGCCGCTCCGTACGCGGGAAGAAACGCTTCAATCCGCGCGTGATGTCGATCACGCGCTGCGTCTCTTTGATCGAGATCTGCCGTTCCTCTTCGTCTGGCGTCGCCATATCCATCAGCCGGCTGCCGGCGAACAGCTCAGGTGCATGGACGACGAAACCGATTTCGTAGGTCCCTTTGAGATAGTCGGCCGGGTCGCGGTCCATGTCCTGGTAGCTCAGGTGGAACTCGATCAGATCCGGCCGGCAGATCTTCAGAAAACGCTCCGTATCGTGATAGCGCACCGGCACCCCCCACGGGCGGCTGAACGTATAGGCGCGCGCCTTGTCGCCGCCCGCCTCCAGGTCGGAGGCAAAGAAGTAGTCGTCCTTGCGCATCGCCCGTGTCAGGGTGCGGCCGACCAGCCGCGGCATCGCCAGCGGCGACACGCCCTGGCCCGGGCTGCGCACTGCGATGTCGCCTTCGCCAATCACGGCACCGGCTTCAAGGTCACGAGCCGCCACGAGGCTCTTGGCCAGGTTCTCGCGGTTGATGAGTTCGCCCTGGCTCAGTCTGCGCTCGCCCGCATTGCTCTCGGCTGCGCCATCTCCCATCGCCGCTTCGATTTCGCGAATGCCGCTGACCAGCGTCGAGAACTCGGCCGGCTCCAGGCTCGCGGCGTGATCCGGTCCCTCCATGGTCCTGTCGAGCGTGATGTGACGTTCGATGATCGATGCGCCGAGCGCGACTGCGGCCTGCGATACGGCGACCCCGCGCTCATGCCCCGAATAGCCGACGGGCATGTGCACCTGCGCAAGCTGCCGCATGAAGCGGAGGTTGATATTGTGGAATGCGGCCGGATACGTGCTCTGGCAATGCAGCAGCGCATACGCGGCGCCGCGCTTGTCCAGATAGTCCGTAACCGTCGTGATTTCTCCGATCGTGCTCATGCCGGTCGACAGGATCATCGGCTTTCCCGTCGCCGCGATCACTGTGAGCAACGGCAGGTTCGTCAGATCGGCCGACGCCACCTTGAAGGCGGCAACGCCGAACCCGTCGAGCACCGCCACGCTCGCCGGGTCCCATGGCGTGCAGAGATAGGTGATGCCGGCTTGTTCGCAATAGGCCGCGAGGCGTTGGTGATCCGCGGTCCTGAGCTCGAATCTGCGCAGCAGATCGAGCGTGTATTCGACGGCAAGATCATCCTCGCGGCCTTCCAGCGTCGCGGCCCGATAGACCTGATCCAAATGCCGCATCTGGAACTTGGCGCAGTCGGCGCCCGCCGCGATCGCAGCATCCACCAGCGCGATCGCCCGGTCGAAGTCGCCGTTGTGATTGTTGCCGATCTCGGCGATCACGTAGCAGGGATGGCCAGGACCGACGGTACGCGGACCGATTTTCAGCTCGGCACGGCCTTTGTCCGCCCGCGAGCCGTTGGCATTGCCGTCCATCATCGCGTCCTCTCACGCGGTTGCAGTCTCGGGTCCCGGCGACGCCACGGTTCGATGCGCAATTGCAGGCCCGCGCCCATGGCGCAGGCCGCGAACGCCTGCCTTGCGCCGCAACACCGACCCGCCGGCACCGTCACTCGGGCATCCTCGTTTTCCAGGATTGCAGCCCGGTTTCATCGAATGAAATACGCTGGCAGCGATAGCCTGCACCCTCCATCGCGGTCTCGAAGTGGTATCGATGGAAGGGGCGGGTGTAAAACAGAAAGTAGCCGCCGCCGCCGGCACCAAGGAGCTTGCCTCCGATCGCGTGGTTGACGGCAGCGAAATCGTAGATCTTGTCGATCTCGCCGTTGCTGATGGCCGAACTGAACTGGCGTTTGACCTGCCAGGCTTCGTCCAGCAAGCAGCCATAGTCGAGAAGACGTCCCCGCAGCAGCAGCTTTTTCATCTCCCGCGTGATGTCCTTCTGGCGCTCCGCGAGCTGCTTGATGTCGCGGCTCTCGGCCATGCTCTGCCTCTGATCGCGATGCACCGCGCCCGAATCGTGCAGCTTGCCGGTGAACACCAGGACCAGGCTTTCCTCGAGTTCGCGCAGGGTTCGTGTTTCGAGCCTCAGTGGTACAACCTCGTTGTGGTCGGAGGTGAACTCCATGAAGTTGAAGCCGCCGAACACCGTCGCATACTGATCCTGCCAGCCTCCGGGGATGTTGAGCAGCAGCCGCTCCGATTGAAAGGCCATCTCCGCGATTTCGTGCCGGTCCCAGCGGTCGGCGCGGAACTCGTTGAAGCAGCCGATGACGGCCGACGTCACCGCCGCCGAGCCGCCGAGCCCCGAGCCGACAGGGAAGTCTGCGGCGACCTCGAGATCGAAGCCAAATCCGGGATCGATCAGGCGCACGACGGCCTTGAGCAGGTCGAGCCGGCCGTCAAACGCCAGATCCTGCACGGAGGCGGCATTGACCGCATCGCGGAAGTCGTGCGAATAGATCCTCACGCCCTTGTTCGGCCGGCGCCTGAGACTGGCGTGGGCGAAGAGCTGCACGGTCGTGTTGATCACGACTCCGCCGTTCTCGTCGAAATAGTGGGTGAGATCGGTGCCTCCGCCGCCGAAGCTGATTCGGGCCGGCGACCGCGAGCGGCTGTAGACCTCGCGCTCTTCCTCGAGCTGAAACCGCTCGCGGGTGTAGACGTCGGCGAGCCGCCCGGCGCTGTCGAGCACTGGCACCGAGTGGATCCGGTGGTCGAGAAGCTTGAGGATGTTCTCGCGCGGCGTGCCGACTTTCGCAGATACGAAGCGGCGGTTCATGCAATGCGACACCGGCAGCTTGATATCGCGCGTCTTGAGCAGAAATCGCCGTATGTCGCCGTCCGTCACACTTCCGGTGATGCACTGGTCAAGGTCGCAGGCGAACAGGATTCTCAGCTTGTTCGCATTGAGCCGGTGCAACGCCTCCTCGATCGGCTGGCTCTCACCCACCGTCCACGACTCGCGCTCAGCCGCCGACATCGCTGCTGCCCTTCCGACCCGTCAAAGGTATATTGCCTCACGGCGTTTCTAGTCGCGCCGACACCACACGAACAAGCCGCAACCGGGCAAAATACCCAACAATGCGGGCAATATGCGGCCAAAATACCAAGCCGTGGCGGCCCCGCTTCAGCCGCCGCGACGGCGTAGCGTGACGTACAGCGCCCCCTCCCCGCCATGGCGGGCATGCGCTGCCGCGTAACTGATCACCAGTCCGCGCAGTTGCGGCGACCCAAGCCAGCGCGGGACATTGCGGCGCAACACCCCGCGATCGCGACCGAAATTGTCTCCGTCACGCGTGCTTCTGCCCTGCGGCGCACCTTTCCCGGTTATGATCAGCACGGTCTTCAGGCCATCCGCCGCGGCGCGGTGAAGAAATTGCGATAGCGCGCCGTGTGCTTCGTCCTGGGTCATGCCATGAAGGTCCAACCGCGCTTCGATCTCGATGCCGCCGCGTGCGATGCGCCGCGCCTTGCGCCGCTCCAGCACGACCATCTGCGGCTCATCTTGAACCTCGCGCGCAGCCCGCTTGCCCTCAGGCCGCGAAGGCTTGGCTGGAGGAGCCGGCCGCGCCTCCACGGGGTCGGGTGTCCTCGTCCTCTGCGGGCGCGCCGCTGCGTCGCCGCCGCTCGTGGCATCGTTTCGCATATCGACGGGCGCAACCCTCGTCTTGCTCACGGTCCGGCGCACGTCGCGCGTGACATGACGCCAAAGTGCGGCGTCCTCCTCGCTGAGGCCGCGTGGCCGACGCCGGTCGCCGCCCCCTGCCATCAGTCCGCCTGTCTGCTGCACGGTCGTTCGACCGGTTTCAGCACGTAGAACGAGCCCTTGTGCTTGGTGATGCCAGCCTTCGCACCGGCGCCATCGCCGGAACCGAAGTAGATATCGCCGCGTTCCGGTCCGGCGATCGCCGAACCGACATCCTGCGCAATCATCAATCGTCTGAAGGCCCGGCCGTTGCCCGCATGCGTCAGCGTCGGCGCATCGACGAACACCGGCATCCCCAGCGTATGTGTCGAGCCGTCGACGGCCAGGCTGCGCCCCGGCGTCAGCGGGATATCGAGCGCCCCGTGCGGACTGTCCGCCTCGCGACCGGTGAGGGCCCGGAAGAACACGAAGGATTCGTTGTGCTGCATGACTTTGCGGCCGCGCTCTCGATCGGCCCGCAGATAGGCCCCGAGCGATTGCAGGGACATTGCCGCAAGGGTCATCGCGCCCTGCTCGATCAGGCGGCGGCCGACAGACCGGTAGGGATGCCCGTTCTTGCCGTCGTAGGTGATGCGCAGCCTCGACCCGTCGGTGAGCCGCACGAGCCCGGATCCCTGAACCTGCACGAAAAACGCATCGACCGGATCCGCCAGCCAGATCAGCTCCAGCCCTTGGCCGGCAAGCGCTCCAGCCTCGATCTCACGCCGGGTGAAATAGGGAACGAGGCCGTCGGCAGTGCGACGCTTATGCGTGGCGCCGATGCCGGGCGCAGCCCGCAGCACGTCGTCGGTCACCGCCTCCAGATCGGGAGGCCGCCGATACAGCGGCACGTTGAACTGGTCGGTCCGTTCGCGCGCCCCGACCAGTACCGGTTCGAAATACCCTGTCAACAGCCCCTGCCGGTCCGGCTGGCTGAGGCGGTACGGCCGGAAATAATGCTCGAAGAATCCGCGCGCCTCGTCTGTGCCGACGCGCCGCCCGGACCGCACACGCGCCTGCGCCGCCGCGCAGGCACGCAGAAGTGCCATATCGCTCGACCACGAGGCTCCTGCCCCCTGCGATCTCGCCCGCTGCTCGACGGCAGCGCATGATTTCAGAAACGCCCGGAACGCCGCCGCGTGATTGTCCACATCCCAGCCGGGGACATCGGAGTAGCAGGCTGCATGGTAGCGCAGCTCCTGTCCCTCCGCCGGGCGGTGCATTGCATTCAGCCCGCCGACTGCGTCGCAACCAGCCGCCAGTTGGGATTTCTCGTGGAGACGTCGCGCGCAAAGCTCCAGATATCGGTGACGTCGGCAATCTTCTGCGGATCGCCAGCGATCACCTCTCCATTGCTGTCGCGTGTGGCCGAAATGAGCTGGCTATCGAACTTCACGGTCACGACGGCCTGTCCGTTCTTGAGCTCGGCCTCCACGATATCCGCTTTGCTGATGCCGACGAAGCTCTGGTCGATGACCTCGCCGCGCTTCTCGCGCTCGGCGATCGCCGCCGAAAAGCCTTCCATCACGTCGCGGCTGAGCAAGTCCTTCAGCATCTTCCGATTGCCCTCCGCGAAAGCGGTGACGATCATCTCGTAGGCCTGCTTGGCGCCGGTCAGGAAGTGCTCCGGATCGAACGAGCGGTCGGCGCGTAGAATGGCAAGCAGCCCGTTTTCGATCGCTGGATCGGTTGCGAAGGTCTTCACGCGGGCTTCGGCGTCGGCCAGTGTGGTTTGGTTGTTGCCGCCCTGCGAACTGGCGGCATCCTCCCGCTCGCGGCGCGGCAGCGCTACCACTTTGCCTTGCGCCGCGGCGGCACGCTCACGCTCTGCGCGCGCCCGGACCTGCCGGTCGATCCGCGCCTCATCGTCTTGCGTACGCCGGCCCAGGACGCTCCTGAGCTTCCAGATCGCGATCAGCGCCACAACGATGGAGATCAGAGTAATCAGATTACCGTCCATGGAGGTGCTTTCTCGAAAGGGAACTGTCGTCTACCCATATGTGGTCTACGCTGAACCGGCGCCAGAGGTAGGTCGGGCGTGCACGGCTCCTGATGCCTAATTCTGCGCACGATTTGTGCGCACGATGCCGAAAGCTTCGGCCCGTGCCCGCCGCTCGTGCTATACAGGGCGCGGCGGGGCCGGCACCGGAGTGGAGCCACGGAGACCGTCTTCCCGCGCAATCGAGCTCCTGGTCGCCAATGCCCCCGGGTTCAATGGCAATCTAGGCGGTTTGGGCGGCTTTCGCCAACAAATTTGACCGGCTCCTTGAAGCGTTCTTCCTGAGCAGTTGATCTCGGTTGCGGACGCAACGACATCGTCTCGGATACCTGATGCGGATCGCTATCATCCTCTTCGTGCTGGCGCTGCCCTTCGTGGAACTGGCCCTGCTGATCAAGGTCGGCCAGTTGATCGGCTTCTGGTGGACGATGTTGATCATTCTGGGAACAGCCGTTGGCGGCGGCCTGATCGTGCACGAGCAGGGGTTCAGCACCCTGCGCCGCGCACAGGCGGCCGTCAGCGAAGGGCGTCTGCCGGTCGAGCCGGTGATCGACGGTGTATTCCTTATGTTTGCGGGCGGACTTCTGGTCGCGCCGGGTTTGATCACCGACACCGTGGGGGCGCTGCTCCTCATCCCACCTTTGCGTCGCAGGATCGCGCGCTGGCTGTTTCATCAATTGCTGCACAACGCGGAGGTTCACGTTCGGACCTCGACGTATGACGGGCGCGGACCCGACGGTGGTGACCCTCGTCATGCACGGCGGCCCGACGGCCGCCGTGGCGAAGGGGATGGCGGGGGGATTGTCATCGATGGCGAATGGGAGCGCGTCGACGATCCCAAACCGGGAAGCCGGAAGCCGGGTCCCGGCGGCAAGCAGAACCGGCTGCGGTAGGACCAGCGCGCGCGACGCCGCCCGTTCGGAGGCTATCGGCCGCGCTTGAGCCGATTGCTCAAATCCCGATAACCATGATAGCCACCGCAGGGAGCAACGGCGTGTATTTGGCCCGCCAAGACCAGGAGCGAGGAAACCTCTACCGATGAACGACTCCTCAAACGGTGCCCAGCCGGGCAATGCCGCCGATTCCGAGCAGCAGGGCGTCCAGATCCGCATCGCCGCTCAGTACGTGAAGGACCTGTCGTTCGAGAATCCCAATATTGAGCGACTGCTGTCCGGTCCCGGCGACAATCCCAACCTCAATGTCGAGGTCAACGTCAATTCCAGGCCGATGGCCGAGAATCTCTACGAAAGCGCCATCCACTTCACGGCCCAGGCCGTCAGCACGCAGGGCGTGATCTACGATTTCGAGGTCGTCTACGCCGGCCTCTTCCATCTCGAAAATCTGCCGCAGGAAGCGCTTGAGCCGTTCATGCTGGTCAACGCGCCGACGCTTCTCTTCCCGTTCCTGCGACGGCTGGTCGCGGACGTGACCCGCGAAGGCGGCTTCCCGCCGCTGCTGCTCGATCCGATCGACTTTGCGCAGCTCTACCTGCAGCGCCAGCAGCAGGCTCAAGCCGGTAACGACAATGGCTGAGTTGGACGGGCTAAAGCAACGGACTTGAAATTCACCTCAGTTCGAGGCTAGGCGGGGAGTGAATTTCAAGTCCAAAGTTGTTTTAGAGTCGTCTCTCCAGACGTCCCGGGCGGTCACCGCGGCCGGCTATTGAACCGCCTTGGCCTGTTCGTCCTGCTCCGCAGGCAGATACTTCCACCAGAGCGCGTTTTCGCCGAGCGTCGCGACGAACTGGCGATGCGCCTCGATATCCGCATCAGTAAGGCGCGGTGCCAACGGGCGCGGACGTGTACGCGGCGTTGCTGCACGAATGAGCTCGCCGTCACCCTGTTCCGCGGTCTTCGCCAGTCCAAGGACGGCCTGCCGCTCGCCCAGCAACTCGACGTAGACGTCGGCCAGCAGGCTCGCGTCCATCAGCGCGCCGTGCTTCACGCGCTTCGAATTGTCGATGCCATATCGTTTGCACAGGGCATCGAGCGTGTTCGGCCCCGCCGGATGCTTGCGGCGAGCGATCGCCAGGGTGTCCACCACCCGATCGGGCGTGATCGGCGGCTGCCCGATCAGTTCCAGCTCCATGTTGATGAAGCCCATGTCGAAACTGGCATTGTGAATGACGAGCTGTCCGTCATCTCCAACGAAGTCGATGAAGGCGTTAGCGACCTCGGGAAACGGAGGTTTGTCGGTGAGAAAGGTGTCTGAGATGCCATGGATGCGCTCCGCGTCCGGATGAACGGCGCGTCCCTGCGGATTGATGTAGACATGAAACTCGCGCCCGGTCGGAATGCGGTTCAGCAACTCGATACAGCCGATTTCAATCAGCCGGTCCCCTTTGCGGGCATCGAGCCCGGTCGTTTCCGTGTCGAGCACGATATCGCGCAGCATCCGATGTCCCCCGCCCGCCCCGCAATCGGGCATCAGGCCCAATAGCGCTGGAAAGCCTGTCCCCTACGTCCCTTCAGCGACTCGATGATAGCATCGACGTCGGCCAGCGTCTGATCGAGAGGCTGGCCGGTATCCACAACGAAATCAGCGCGAGCGCGCTTGTGCCCATCCGGCAACTGCCGCGCGAGAATGGTGTCCAGCTTGTCTTGCGTCATTCCCGGTCTCTGCAGCACGCGCTCACGCTGGTGCTCGGCCGGTGCACTGACCACGATCGTCACATCGCAGCGATTGTCGCCGCCCGTCTCGAACAATAGGGGCACTTCCAGCACGGCGACCTCGGCCCCCGCCCTGTAGGCCGCGCCGAGACATTCGCGCTCCGCGGCGGTGACGAGCGGATGCACGATGCTCTCGAGCTTCTTGAAGCCCGAGGGATCTGCGATCAGCAGCGCTGCCAGCTTCTGACGGTCGACCTTGCCTTCGCTCGTTGCCCCGGGAAATGCAGCCTCGATCGGCGCAACCGCGTCGTCCTCGTAAAGCTCATGCACCAGCGCGTCGGCGTCGCAGACCGGGATGCCCTTTTCGCGGAACCTGGCTGCAACCGTCGACTTTCCCATGCCGACCGAGCCGGTCAGCCCGATGATGAGCATACCTCGTTCCTCGCCTCGCGCCTCTGCCGCGGCAATATACCAGCCGCAGCCGATCTTAGAACGCCGCGTGCCCGTGTCGCCTCAGTTCGGCGAGCAATGGCAGCAGCGGCAAGCCGAGGATGGTGAAGTAGTCCCCTTCGATCCGCTGGAACAGGTTCACTCCGACGCCTTCCAGCTCATAGCAGCCGACGCAGTTGAGCACACGGTCGCCGGCTCGCGTCAGATAGCTGTCGATCGCTTCGCCGGGCAGCTTCCTCATCGTCAGTCTTGCCTGATCGCAGTGCTGCCAGATCGTTTCGCCGCCTGTCGCCAGCACGACGCCGCAATGAAGCTCGTGCGTCGAGCCTGCCAGCATGGTGAGCGCGCTGCGTGCAGCCGCCATGTCGTGCGCCTTGGTCAGAATTGTGTTGCCGAACGCCAGCACCTGGTCTGCTCCGATCACCAGGGCATGTGGAAATCGTTGGCTGACGTCCTCCGCTTTCGCGGCGGCCAATGTGCTCGCGATATCGGCGGGCGTGGCGGCAGGCGCGTCTCTCGCGATGGCATCGCGGACCTCGTCCTCGTCCACGCGCGCCGGCTCGACGCGCAGCCCGAGCCCTGCCGCTTGCAGCAGCGCCCTGCGCGCTGCGCTTTGCGACGCGAGAATCAGTCCCGCTCCATCATCGGCCTGTGGCATGCCGCTATCCTCGCGAGGCTCGCGCAAGCCCCATCGGCACGCCGGGCTCACGCTTGGCTTTGCGGATCGACACGAAGGTCTTCACGGTGGAGACGTTCGGCGCCGCGGTCAGCTCGCGCGTGACGAAATCCTGAAAAGCCGGCAGGTCCGGGGCCACGCAGCGCAGAATGTAGTCCGTCTCCCCGGCGATATAGTCGCAGTCGCGCACGAGCGGCCAGGAAAGGATGCGGTTCTCGAAATCCCGAAGCTCGGCTTCCGACTGGCTGTAGAGCCCGACCATCGCATAAGCGACGAGTTCGAATCCGACCCGCCGCTCGTCGATATCGGCGTGATAGCCGAGGATATAGCCGTCGTCCTCCAGCGCCCTTACGCGCCTGAGACACGGCGGCGGCGTCACCCCTACACGCGCCGCCAGCGCGACGTTGGTGATGCGGCCATCCGCCTGCAATTCCCTTAGGATGCGCCAGTCGATGGCGTCGAGTTCGGCTGTCATGGCTGGCGCTGTTCCCTGGAGTTTCGCCCTCGCGATGGCCTCCCTCGGCCATCGATCGAACTGCCGAGGGCGCGCTTTTTGACTGATAGGTGCCCCAGGCAGCACGCGCAACCATCGCCGGCGCTGACCGGATCGAATAGAGGATAACCTCGCCCGGCCGTTTGACGGAGTATCGTCTCGTGGTCATTGGATTGACGATGACGAGGGAGTCACGAGCGCAGGCCGATGCGGGGCCGACTTTTGCCCTGGAGCTGGCAGGGCTGTCGCGCGGCCACACGCTGGTCGCAGGCGTCGATGAGGCGGGACGCGGTCCGTGGGCAGGTCCCGTCGTCGCGGCTGCCGTTATCCTGAATCCTGCTGCCATCCCGCCTGGAATCGACGACTCCAAGGTGCTGGATGCGCCGACCCGGGAAGCGCTCTATTCGGAGATCGTAACCCATGCCACCGCCGTCGCAGTCGGCATCGCGGATGTCAGCCGTATCGATCGCACCAACATTCTCGCCGCTACGTTGTGGGCGATGACGCAGGCTGTCTCGGCCCTTTCGCACAAGCCTCAACTGGTGCTGATCGATGGCAACCAGACGCCGAAGCTCAAATGCGAAGCCATGACGGTCGTCGGAGGCGATGCCAGCAGCCTGTCGATTGCCGCCGCATCGATCATCGCCAAGGTGACGCGGGATCGTATGATGACCGAGCTTGCCGAAAGCTGCCCCGGTTATGGCTTCGAGCGGCACAAGGGTTACGGCACGCCGGAGCATCAGCTTGCACTGAGAACTTTGGGTGTGAGCCCTCATCATCGACGCAGCTTCAAGCCTGTGCGGCTCGTGCTGGCTGCGAAAATGTGAGCGCGAGGATGGTCTTTGGCTGGGCTCTGCCTGTGGCTGGGCTAATGAGCACTTTGCTCGGCTGACACGCGCCGGTATTCGCAGCGCACACGCTGCTCCGCGGTTTTCATGTCATGTGCGATGCCGGCAATCGTGTCTTTGGCATCATACCAGCGCCAGTGAAACTCGGCCCGCTCGCCCGCCTTGACGATGGATCCGACGGCAACAAAAGGATCCGTTTCAGTGAAAAAGTTTACGACACCCGTGTAGGGGCAACGATGCTTCGACAGCATGGGCGGCCTCCTTTGAACATTCACCCGCTGAGGACCAGATGACCCATTTCCAACTGATACTCGAGTTTCTATCGCCTCGTTTTGTGTCAGCAGTGAGAAGCCACGATAACATGAGAGTTATCCGGAGTAACCCCAGCAATCACAGGGAGTTGATAAGTTCTTGCTGAACATAACCGTGTTCTATCCATATGGTGTCGTCTGATGCCGCGCTTGCACCCCCGATGCGGCTGTCGCAACGCGCCGGTCCGTAGTCAGACGGTCAGCCACCGGCCCGGCCCAAGGGGATTACCCTTCAAGGTCCCATACACCGTCCTTCTGACGGCAGGCTATGCCTTCTGTGCTTCGTGAAAAGCCAGCGGAGATCAGCCTGAGCTCCATATGGCGGCAGATGCGGCCGCTCACGTCGCGGAACGTGGAGGTCATTCGAACGGAACCTGCTAGCTGGCCGCCGTCGCGCCTCCAGACATAGGTCGCCCCATCGGAAGCCTG
>JBFWYV010000002.1:0-51292 GCA_050186055.1 Hyphomicrobiaceae bacterium
TGGCGAAGCGCAACGGCGTCCTGCCGGCGGTTCCCGATAAGAAATCTCATGCGCTCGTTCTGAACGATGACGCCAAGCCTTAAAGACTTGAGCCGAGCAACGGGATAATGCGCGTGAGTCGAGCCCGAATCCAACTTTCGCCGGGTATTATCACCCTGTTGATATTACTGCTCGGCTGGCAAGTGCTGTCGCTGTTTTTTCTCCCCGTAGTTTTTCCAGGGCCTTTGACGCTGTTGGAGCGGATGGTCACAATCTACAGTGACCCCGCCTCCTACGCCGAGATCAGCAAGACGCTGCTGAGGATCCTCGCAGGGTTTGCTCTCTCGATGGTGATCGGAATCGTCATGGGCGTCCTCATGGGCGTCAACCGAAATTTCGAAATTTTCTTTGATAGCTGGGTCATGGTTTTGCTCACGGTTCCGGCTGTCTGCTGGGCGTTCCTGACCGTGATGTGGTTCGGAATGTCGAACGTCGCCCCCATTCTCACCGTCGTGTTGATCGTCTTTCCCTTCGTCGTGATCAATATATGGGAGGGCACCAAGGCCATCGAACGGGACCTCATAGAGATGGGAAGCGTCTACAAGGCCAACCGCACACTCATGTTCCGAAAAGTTCTCGTACCGCAGCTCATGCCCTATGTCTTCTCATCACTGCGGATCGCTCTGTCACTGGCATGGAAGATCGCGCTCGTCGCCGAGGCATTCGGTGCCGGCAGCGGCGTAGGTCAGCAGCTCATCAACTGGTTCCAGGACACCCGTGTCGACATGATGCTTGCGTGGGGCGTGAGCTTCATGATCTTGATGGTGCTGATTGATCTCTTCATCTTCCGACTGTGGGCGCGACGCACGTTCTCCTGGAGGCCGCAACTTGTCACCTGAACCGTCGATGAAAGAGCCTCTGAGCCCTCTATCGGGCGAAGAGGCTTCGTGTGGGGCGACAAGCGCTGCAGTGACTGTCGAGAAGCTGACGAAGCGCTTTGCTGCGCCGGACGGCAAAGGTGAGTTCACCGTTCTCGAGGACATGAGCGTTGTCGTCAGCGAGGGCGAGTTTGTCAGCATCGTCGGACCTTCGGGATGCGGAAAGTCAACTCTCCTCAATGTCATCGCCGGAATCGAGACATACGATAGCGGCAAGCTTGTCGTAGCCCCACGGACGGGCAGCTCCAAGCATGAGCCACGCATCGGCTATGTCTTCCAGAGCGCCCGTCTCCTCAACTGGTTGACCGTTGCAGGCAACCTCGAATTCGTTCTCGAGGCGCAGAAGGTTCCACGCCACCTATGGAAGGAGCGGGTCGACAAGCATCTCGAGATCGTCGGGCTCGGCGGTCAGCAGAACAACTATCCGCTCCGGCTATCGGGAGGAATGCAGCAGCGCGTCGCGATCGCTCGGGCGCTTGCAATCGAGCCTGACATCCTGCTGATGGACGAGCCCTTCAGTCATCTCGACGCCATCACCGCGAGAAAGCTGCGGTTCGACCTCGCGGAGATCTCGGCAAGCGCCAAGCCGACGATCCTCTTCGTGACGCACGACCTCTCGGAGGCCGTTTTTCTTTCGGACCGCATCTACATGATGAACACCAGGCCGGCACGCATCTTCAAGGAGGTTGCGATCGATCTACCGAGGCCGCGCAAGCCCGAGGATGCCAAGATTCTCGATTTGGAGAAGAAGCTCGTCCGGGATTTCTTCAGCGTGCTCGAGGGCTAGGTGACACAATATCTCAAGGTTTTCGGCTTACGCGCCGGGTCGATCGCAGTCCTCATTGCGCTCTGGTGGATCGCTTCGAAGCTGATGCAGGATCCCACGGTCCTGCCCGGGCCGTGGGTTATTGCCGAAACCATTGGCCTGAACCTGACGACTCCCGGTCCGGAGGGTCATCTTGCCTATTACGACATAGGCATCACTCTGATTCGAATTTTCGCATCCTTTGCCGCCTCGATGCTCGCGGGTATCGGCATCGGACTCGCGATGGGTCTCAGCCGCGTGGTCGAGCAGGCGCTACTGGCGGTCATTCCGCTGATGCTTACCATTCCGACCATTCTGATGGTCTTCGTTGCCGTGATGTGGTTCGGCTACAGCGAGGCTGGTGGCCTGATAGCCGTGATGGCAGTGGTGACGCCCTACGTTGCCGTGAACATCTTCGAGGGCACACGGGCGATGGACAAATCGCTGATCGAGATGGGGATCACGTTCAAGGCGAAGCGATCTCTGCTCATTCGAAAGGTCTATCTGCCGCAATTGATGCCTTATATTTTCTCTGCCTTCCGCTATGCCTTCGGCGTGACCTGGAAGATCGTCGCGCTGGCGGAAACGTTCGGCCTGAAGCACGGCATCGGCTACATGTTCTTTTTCTGGTTCGGACAATTCGACATGCACCAGGTCCTGGCCTGGATCGTCACGTTCGTCATCCTGATGCTCATTCTGGAGCATGGCGTGTTTGCCCGCCTCGAAGGCCGGGCGTTCGCCTGGCGCGCGGCCTCCGCGCGTTGATGTCGGCTAAAGCGTCGGACCTTAAATGCGACCCATGCCTGGGTCGATCTCGACGTCGCATTTAAGGTCCAAAGACGCTTTAAAGTCATAGTGTTCTAAAGCAACTTTGGACTTGAAATTCACTCCCCGCCCAGCCTCGAACTGAGGTGAATTTCAAGTCCGTTGCTTTAGCCGTGGCCATGCCGAGTTCTCGTGACGTCGAGTTCGCGGGCTCCTCTGATGCTCCTTCCGCTTCCTGATGTCCCTGGCGCTTTCGCCAGCCTCGCGTCTCAGTACAAGGCGCCATGGGCTCCGAGGACAGCGGCTGCGACGGTAACCAGGCTGAGCGTCAGCAAAATGCAGTGGCCGCGAAATACGAGCCGGAACGTCCCCTCCGGATCGCGTGATGCGCGCATATGAAACCAGCGATGCAGAAACAGCGGCTCGGCGACGAACAGGACAAAGGTGAAGATCGCCCACACCAGCACCATCGCATGCATCCACCAGAACCCTGGATCAGAAAACCGTTCCCAGGCGGCAAGCCGGTAAGTCATCCAGAACCCGCTCGCGCCGGCAATAAGCGTCGAGATCCGGGCCTGAAAGGCAAACCGGCCCTCGATCATCTCGAACAGCGCGAGCCGGTCCGCAGCCGGCACGGCGCGGCTCAGCCCCGGCAGCAGCACCAATGTCACCATCGATACGCCGCCGATCCAGTGCACGACGGCGAGCACATGCAGCGCCCTTGCAACCGTGACATCATCCATCACCGGGCGCTCCCGAACTCGGCCGGAGCTGGGTACGGCCGGCCGATGCCTTGCGCAGCGCCTTCATCTCGTCGAAGCGCTCCGTCACGTCACGCATGAGCGCGCCGACGGCGGTGATCTTTCCGCCGGCACCACGGAACGGCAGGATCGAGAACTCGACCGAGATGCGGCTCCCATCCTTGCGCAGCGCCGGCACCGACAATAAATCACCGGCGCCATAGCGTGTCGCGCCCGTGCGCATCGTCTCATTCCACCCCCGCCAGTGCCGCGCCCGCAGGTTCTCGGGGATGATGATATCGAGGCGCTGCCCGCATGCTTCCACGCTTGTGAAACCGAAGATGCGCGCGCAGCCCGCATTCCAATAGACGATGTCGCCGGCAGCGTCGGCGATCATCACGCCGTCCGGCGTCCCGGCGAGAAACCTGATTGCGAGATCATCGATCTTCATACGTTGCTTCCCCGCCGGCACGAGGGACAGCGGTCGTGCCTGGAATTATTCTCATCGCAATAACGCCTGCGGCGAAGATCAATGCCAGCCGCAAGGCTTCGAGCGCGATATAGACAGCATGCCACGAATCCGGCGGCACGGTTTTGCCCGCCATGATGCGCAGCACGCGCTCATCGAGCAGCGGCCGAAGGACGAACGTTTCAACAGCCAATGCGGCAGCAACGACTACCACCAGTCCGGCGACAAGGCCGATACCGGCGCTGCTGGCCCGGCAAGCCGCAACAATGAGAAGCGCGGTGGCGACGGCAAATCCCCACTCGATCCACGCGAGGACGTAGAACGTCCATCGGCCGACATCGAGCGCCTGGGTCAGCGGCAGACTCGGCGCCAGGAATTTGGCCGGCGTCGCCACGAACGAGACACCCAGCAGGAGTCCGGCCCAGACGAACAGAAGCGCAGCCAAAATTCGCATCATGGCGCCTTCTCCGCCCGATAAAACTCGACGAGAAATGCGCTCTCCTCATCGAGCAGCTCGACATGGTGCGGCGCCTCCGGCGCGATCACGACCGCGCCATCGTGTCCGATGACGACGGCCTTGGGGATCGTTCCGTCCAGACAATACCGAACCCGGCCGCGCAGCACGCGCAGGACGCCCCACACCCCGGCCTTGGTGGTGTGCGTGCCAAGCAAGGCCGACGGCACATTGTTGCGCGTGAATTCCGAGGTGCGCCTATAGCAGGTCAGTCCCGGCGGCAACTGTGAGGCAATGCGTGTCATGTCGCGCAATCCAACTCCGACACGCATTGTCGATGCCGTTAAAAGATGTGTCAATAATACATCTTATAGATCGGGCGCGGCGGACCAACGCATGTCGTTCGGCAGCTTCTGCGACGTTGCGCTGCGCGTCATTGAGCAGGCGTTGCACGCCGGCACATCGAGCAACGGGAGGAATACGCGGTAGCCGATTCCGAGATCACTGATCATATCCCAGTTTATGACCACGCCCCTGCCCTGTGATCATGCAAGCAACAATCGGCGGATGGCCACTATTCGATCCCTCCTCGCCGGCACTCGACGCTCGGATACCTGAGCCCGATTGCCTTCGAGGAACGACAGCGATTAGCTTAACTCAATGTCCACGGAACCGGGGGCAGGCCAGACCGCGATCTCTGAAGCGCTATCCTTTCACCATCCTCATCGTCGTCGTCTGTCAGGTTGCCGTTGGACGCCGCCCTATAGCTCCAACGGAGGCGGGGGCTGGCGCTGGGCCCCTGCCCCCAAGGTCTATTCGGGCTTGAACCATATGCCGCTGACGAACCAGGACCCGAGAGCGGCGGGCGCCTGCCCAACCGGTCCGGAGCCACCAGCCAGCCGGTCGATCAGCTGGGTTGGTGACAGGCCGTCAAGCTTGTCCATCGGGATCGCCCGGCCTGGGCAACAGGCGAAGGCCGAGCGAGTCGTAGAGAAACTGACAATCGCTCAAAGTGAGCCGTAGCGCTCCATCTTCAGGCGCGATCCGAGGAACCAGCTCGCCGCTCAGATCGACGCCTCGGAGCCAGCGCCTGGGTATAGTCAGGACACGAATTTCTTTCCCGAACGGGCCCGGCGTATCGTCAGGCAACGAGACCAGAACATCGTCGACGCCAAGGCGCGTACCAATTCGTTCCTCCTTCGAGAATGCAAGCGCGTCACTATCAAAGCCCAAACCCCAAGGCAGCCGTGCGCTTTGGGCGATATACGCGTCCGCGACCTGCTGTCCGTCCATGTCTTGGCGCGCGCGACGCCAGCGCGGGTCCCGCTTTTCGAGTTCGCTGGTCAATTCGTCGAGGGCGAGGGGATGTGTAGCCTGCTCGACGAGCTTTCGGTTCATGGCCGGTATTTTCCAAGTAGGGTTGTCGCGGACCATGCGTCGGGTCGCCTCACGGGTGCGCCCTGGCCGCCGTCGGCACGAGCGGCGTGCGCTTCTACACCGCTCCACCGCTGCTGCCTGACACGTCCGCCCTCGCGCGACGGCAGGTGATGCTCTGGTCGCAGCCGAAGGAACGGCTGGCTGTCGCGAGAGCCATGTACACGCTGCGCTTTGGCGAGGAGGTGAAGGCACGCACCCTCGACATGCTGCGCGGCATGGAGGGCGCGCGCCTCAAGCGGCTGTATGAGCTGACCGCTCAGAAGTTCGGCGTCTCGTGGAACGGTCGCCGCTACGACCGAAACAACCCCAACGCCGCAGACCTTCCAAATCAAGCGATCAACCATGCCGCAAGCGCCGTCGAAGCGGCGGCGGCAATCGCGATCGCCGCAACTGCCACCATCCCGCAACTCGGTTTCATCCACGAGGACAGCGGCCAGTCCTTCGTGCTCGACGTCGCCGACCTCGTCCGCCACGACGTCACTCTGCCCATCGCGTTCGGAGCTGCCAAGCATGTCACGAAACGTCGAGACGAGAATCTGGAGCGGGTCGTACGCACCAGGGCGGCCGAGCTGCTGACGAGTTCACAAGTCGTCTCCAGGCTCATCGACAACATCAAGACTCTGCTCGGGCCGCCTGATCTCGCTGCCAGCGGATCTGGAGCGGAGGTACAGGCAGCCGGCGAAGTGGCGCCGGACCCTGTCCCTGAAGACCCGATTCCTGAAGACGGCGAACGCAAGGAGGCCTGAGCAATGCCGCTCTGCATCGTCGTCACAAGAGACGTTGAGATGCGCTACCGGGGCTTTTTGGGATCCGTGATGCTCGAGATCGCACCGGGATTCTACGTGGGTCCCCGCATTAGCAAGGGCGTGCGGGATCGGATCTGGAGCGTCATGGAGGACTGGCACGGCCAGCTCCAGCAAGGCAGCATCACGATGGCGTGGCGCGAGACGGGCGCGCCCGGAGGGCTTAAAGTGCACAGCCTGCAGATATTGCGTACGGCGTCTCATGGTCAAACTCGCCTGAAGGCGCTGGTTACGGCGCTGCTGCTAACGGCTTCGGTCGGCGCTCTCGAAACCGCGGCAACGAGAAGCGCTCACGCGCAGACCGCAACGCAGACCGTCAACTTTTCCGTGCCTGCCGGACCGCTCAACAGAGCCTTGACGGTCTTCGGCCGCCAGTCCGGCCTTCAGGTGACGTACCTGGCGTCGCTTGCATCCGGCAAGACGTCGCCGGGGTTCAGCGGGAATGCCAGCCGGGTGCAGGCATTGGCGCAGATCCTCCGGGGTTCCGGGCTCAGCTACTCCTTCCCCAACGCGACCACCGTTGCGATTGCGGACGCCAATGCAGGCGGCAACAATTCGACTGCCACGGTCGAAGGCGCGATCGCGCTTGATACGATTGATGTGGCGGGAGGTGGCACGTCGGCCGATCTGCCGTACCGGACGCCGGGGTCGGTCAACTACATCTCATCACAGCAGATCGAGCGATTCCCCGGCAAGACTGCCGGCGATATCTTCAAAGGTACGCCGGGCGTGATTTCGGGAATGAATCGAAACGGAGCTGCAGTCGACGTCAACATTCGCGGATTGCAGGGCATGGGCCGCGTGGCTGTGACGGTGGACGGCGCGCAGCAGTCCACCTCTATCTATCGCGGCTATAACGGCGTCGACAACCGCAGCTATATCGATCCAGATCTCATCAGCGGCGCCACGATCACCAAAGGACCGGACGGAGGCGCGGCCGGTGCCATCGGCGGCACCGTGGCCATGGACACCTTGAAGGCCAGTGACATCTTGAAGCCGGGCGACAGGTACGGGGTTCGCATCAGAGGGGAGCTTTCCAACAACTCGATCGCTCCGGAAATCAACAGCACGACCTGGAGGACCGACGGGGATGACCCGACGTTCGGCGCCAAGTCCGGCAGCATCGCTCTTGCTTCGCGAGGCGAGAACGTAGACCTCGTTGCCGCCTACGTACGGCGCAAGTCCGGAAACTATTTCGCCGGGACGAAGGGTCCGCTCACGTCTACGGACGTTTCCGGACTTCAGGAACCACTCTCGGCCTTCAAATACGGGGACGAGGTATTCAACACCTCGCAGAATGTCACCTCGTATCTTCTCAAGGGCACGTTGCGGCTGCCAGCGGACCAAAAACTCCAGCTCGGTTACCTGCGATACGAGAACACGTTCGGCGAGGTGATGCCGACACTCGTCGTGTCCACAGGCGCCCCTCGGCAGGTACCGTTGAGCGGTATCGCGATCGACCAGTTGACGGCCAACTATTCCTGGAAGCCGGCCGGCAATGACCTGATCGATCTCAAAGCCAACGCCTGGATGTCCAGCACAGACGAGGATTCCCTCAGCTCGGTCTACATTTACGACTACTATCGCTACACGCGGACCAAAAGCTACGGCGTGGAAGTCTCGAACTCGTCACGCTTTGCGCTTGCCTCCCTGCCGGTCACGCTGCGCTACGGCGGCAAGGCCACGCTCGAGGACGCATCCCAGAAGATGCGTCGCCTTGAAGGAACTGGAACTGTCGTCATCAATCCGCCGAATGGCAGCCGCGAGATCGGAGAGCTGTTCGTTGACAGCAAGGTGGAGCCGTTCAAGTGGCTCACCCTCGACGCCGGCATCAATTATCTCGCGTACCGTACGCACAATCGCGGGCTTACAAGCTACAGCACCTATGACAGCCAAGGATACCCGCCTTACGAGGATTACACCGGCAACGGCTTCAGCCCGAGCGCGGGTATCACAGTGACGCCTGTTGATGGTTGGCAATTTTTCGCCAGGTACACGACAGGGATTCGGCCACCGAGCCTGCGCGAGGGAACCTACACGAACTCCGCACTTGTGTTTAATCCCGAACTCAGGGCCGAGAAGGCGCGTAACTGGGAGTTTGGCACAAACCTCTTGATGCCCGACCTGATCACGCACGGCGATGTCGCTCGTCTCAAGCTCGCCTATTTCGACAACACCACCCAGGACTATATCGGACGCAAAGCCGAGAGCGGCTCCGTGTTGAGTCTGTTCAACTACGATAAGATCGTCATGAAGGGCATCGAGTTGTCCGGCGGCTATGACTCCAAGCCCGGTTTCCTTGACTTCGCGCTCAACTATTACACCGACTTCCAGGCCTGTTCCATCTCGACCGGTTGCGCCAACCACACGTCGCAGGCCGACTATCTGACCAACCACATTCCGCCGGAGTTCTCGGCCTCGATAACCGGCGCACTACGCTTCCTCGACGGCGACCTCACGGTCGGCGGGCGCTACACGTATATGAGCAAGCGTCTTGCGCCTCTGACCGTCGATCCAAGCTACTTTTCATTCATAACAGTTCAGTGGGCGCCTTATCACGTGGTCGACGCGTTCGGCCAGTGGAAGGTGAACGACAGTGTCTCATTCGACGTGAGCTTGGAGAACCTGCTCGACCGCTATTACGTCGATGCACTCAATAACACTGATCTTCCCGCGCCGGGGCGTACCTTCCGCATGCGGCTGACGGCCAAGACCGGTGGGCGCGAACCGCTTCCCGATCTTTGGCCGAAGTTTGATTTTGGCGGCGGTTTGCCGGATGACGATGGTAGCGCGAGCGTCGCGCGCTGGACCGGGCTCTACGCGGGCGCATATCTCGGTCACGGATACGGGCGCATCACGGGCGAAACTACTGCGGGCGACGGAACGCGCGGCGGTATTGCCGCCGGCGAGTCTGCGGATCAGAGCCTTCAGAACGTTCTTTTCGGCGGACAGATCGGGTTCAACTATCAGACTCCGAGCAACTGGGTCTTCGGCATCGAGGGTGACTACGGCCGCACCCGCCTTCACGACTCTTATGAAAATATCAGCACCGAGTATGCCTCGCTCACTGAGCGCAAGCAGTTGCAGGCCAGGATCGACTACCAGTTCGACTGGCTGGCCACGCTTCGCGGACGGGTAGGGTACGCGTTCGACAACTGGCTGATTTACGCCACAGGCGGCGTCGCCTTCAAGAAGGAGACCGAGCATCGCACCCAGTACCGTTCCAACTCGAATTTTGTTAATCCGGCAGGCGACCGAACGGAGTATTTCTTCGACGAGTCCACGAGCGGGGTTCGGACGGGCTGGACGGTTGGCGGCGGCGTAGAATATGCGCTAGGAAGCAACTGGTCGCTCAAAGGCGAGTATCTTTACACGGGGTTCGGTAAGGAGGACTTCAGGTTCCCCAATGCGCGTGCAGGTGCAACAACGGGCTATTACGATTACAACACGATCTGTTTCACCTGCCCCGGCTTCTTTCCCTATGTGCCCGGCAGCGCCGACACGGTCAACGGCCGCAGAGCCTCCAATGACGCGAGCCTTCATTCGCTCAAGATCGGATTGAATTACCGCTTTTGAGATCCGGCAGTGGGCAGACTGCCGACAATCGGCGGAGAGGAGGCCATGCTGCTGGCGATCGAGACAGCCGAGCGAGTTGCGCGATTGCAACGCTTGCGGATCGTTTTGTTTCTGGCTTCGCATGCAATCTGGCGTTCATGACTGGCCGCAGATGTAGGCAAAGCATTGTGATCTCAAGCATAAGCATACTTTTTCAGTAAGGTTTGATGCCGGCGCCGAGCATACCTTAAATCCAGTCTAAAATACTGGTATTGCATCCGATTTTGAGGAACCCTATCAGTTTGATGCAGCTTGGGTGCGCGCATCATAGTGTTCTGAATGTCCCACGTAGCTCAGGAATTCGGTCCGTTGTTCCGCCGTTCTGAAATGTTTCCTTTGACGCCCGCAATGAACCTGCGTGTGTTCTACCGGGCGGAAGGTCTCAACCCGAGTCACACGGGCAAGGTCATGCATCCGCTGCTCCATTTGAGTCTGAATCTCGCTCCGGACGTCAGCATCGAGGTGTGGCGAACTTCTGAATCGGGGCACTAGCCGGTGACCGGTATGGCGATCGACATCGCGGCGCTGTTCCGCCTGCATCAGAAGGAATTGCAGACCTTTCTGCGCCGGCGCGGCGCATCTCCAGAGCTTGCCGCCGACCTGACGCAGGAAGCCTTCCTGCGCCTTCTCAACGCTCCGGCCGAAGCCGGCATCAAGAACGCACCGGCCTATCTTTTCCGCACGGCGGCCAACCTGTCGGTGGATTGGGCGCGCCGCCAGCGCGTCGTTCCGCTGGCGCCCGACCCTGAGGCGGCGCTGGCCGCCGTGGTCGACGAGGCACCCTCGCCGGAACGGCTTGTTATCTCGCGCCAGGAGATCGCCATCCTGTCCGCGGTGCTCGATGAGCTGCCGTCCGCCGTCCGCTTCGTGTTCTTCGCGCGGCTCGACGGCATGACCTTCGCCGAAATCGCGCGCAAGCTTCGTATCTCCCCGAATACCGCATTCAGCCAGATGACGCGTGTCATGGTCCTGCTCAAGCGCGCCCTCGACCACGCCCGCGGCAATGTGGCTGCACCATCAAAAAAAGACGCCCGCCAATCGTCTTGAGGACAGAGGGGCAGCCTTGCGGTGCTGCCAGGCGATAAGGTGCGCGCCTGATGAACGAGCGCAGACCAAGCTGGTTCGATCCCGAGCTCGAGAAAAGCCTCGAGCCGGCTTCGCGCGAGGCGATCGCGTGGTTCAATCGACTGCGCGCCGACCGCGTATCGGATGAGGATCGCGCCGCCTTCACGGCATGGCTGCAGCGCGACCTTGCCCATGCCCGGGCGTTCCAGGAAATCGAGGACCTCTGGCGGGGCATGTCCGATCTCCCGCAGGCACGCCGGCGGAGACGCAAGGCCGTTACGCGGCGCGCCGTCGGCAAGGGCGTTCTGACGCTCGCGCTGGCAGGCGGCGCCTGGGCGGCCTATCGGGCACATCCGTTCGCGGACTATCGCACCGGCACCGGTGAGCGCCGCACGGTAAGGCTCCCTGACGGCAGCCGGGCGGATCTTGCGACAGCTACGGCGCTGTCGATGAGCATCGGTCCCTCCGAACGCCGCCTCACGCTTCATAAGGGCGAGACGTATTTCGAGGTCGCACCCGATAAGCAGCGCCCGTTCATAGTGGAGGCCGGCAGCGGAAGCATTACGGCTCTCGGTACCGCGTTTGCCGTTTCAGATGCGGGCGACCGGGTTCTCGTCACCGTCACGCAGCATGCCGTCCTGATAGATGCTGCGGCGAGTCGGCGACGCCTCGAGGCCGGCCTGCAGACGGCATTCGACTCACGCAGCATCGCCCCCCCTGTCGCTGTCGACGAGGCCGAAGCGCTGGCCTGGCGCGAAGGCCGCCTCATCTTCGTCAATGCCGACCTTGGGAAGGTGGTGGAGGCGCTCAATCGCTGGCGCAGCGGGCATATCGTGGTGATGGGCCACAGGCTCGCGATGCATCCTGTGACGCTCATCGTCAATCTCGACGATGTCGACGGCGCTCTGCATCAGCTCGAGGACGCGCTGCCCATCGCCCTGACCAGCGTTACACCCTACTTCACACTGATCCACGCCCGCTGAACGGGCGGCGGGACGCGACGAAAAGTCGACACTGTGTCTCAAGAATCCGTCTCCTTCGTTCGTCGAAACCAATGAAGGCGCCAGTCCGGCGCAGGTTCCGAGTGGAGAGTTTGTGATGGCGTGGTGGGCGGAACGGCGCAGAAGCGCAATCCTGGAGTGTCTTTATTCTGCGGCAGTGGGGGTGACAGTGCTGGTCGGCGTCTTGGCTGCCGGCGCACCGGCGCTGGCTCAGACGGTGCCGGGCAGCGCACAGGGGCCGCAAAGCCCCATCAGGTTCGCCATCGCTCCTCAGCCGCTGTCGGGCGCCATCGTCGCCTTCTCGCGCGCCTCCGGCATCAATATCGTTTCGGCCGGGGTCATTCCCCAGAGCGCACGCACATCAGGCGTCAGCGGGATGCGCACGCCGCGGCAGGCGCTGGCCATGCTTCTGGCTGGGACCGGCTACGCCTATCGCTTCACAAGCGCATCCTCAGTGACGATCGTCGATCCCAACGCCGGCGGCAACGATGCCGCCGCCACGGTCGACGGCGCGATCGCGCTCGATACCATCGATGTGTCGGGTGGCGGGACGCAGGCAGCCGCGGATCTGCCATATCGTACGCCAGGGTCATCCGCATACATTTCTGCCCAGGAAATCGCAACAAGAAGCCAGACCACCGTCGGCGACACCTTCAAGGGCGTGCCGGGCATTCTGTTCGGCGACGACAACAACGGACCCAAGTTCGACCCCAGCATTCGCGGTCTTGGCGTTGACCGCGTCCCCGTGAGGATCGATGGTGCGTCGGCCTCGATCACCGAATATCGCGGCTACTCGGGCGCCGCGACCAGCAACTATGTCGATCCGGACCTGATCGGCGGCATCAGCATCAAGAAGGGCCCGGAGGCCGGTGCTGAGGGCATCGGCACGATCGGCGGCCTGGTGAGCATGCGGACCCTCAACGCCGACGACCTGCTCAAGCCGGGTGCCTCTTATGGAATCCGCTTGAGAGGCGGCGTGGGCGACAATACGCGGTCGCCCAGGATCGGCCAGATTGCCGGAGTGTATGCCGGCGGCCCGGCATCGGTCTGGAATCCGGACAGCTACACCGGCAGCGCCGCCGTGGCCGCCAAGCAGGAGAATTTCGAATTCGTCGCGGCTTATGTCCATCGCGAAGCGGGAAATTACTTTGCCGGCAGGCGCGGCCCGGAATGGATCACCATCCCGAGCGTCATAGACCGCAACCGGGCTGTCGCCGGTATTCGTCAACCCTCGACGCTGAAACTCTCGAATTACTACGGGCCGGGTTCCGAGGTTCTCAACACCTCCCAGAACATGGATTCCTGGCTGGTGAAAGGCACGCTGAAATTCAGTGAGGATCATCAGCTGGAGATCGCTCATCTGGGCTATCGAAACATCTACGGCCAAAGCATGCCGTCGATGACCCAGATTTCCTTCATACCGGATTGGAACAAGCAGTTGGAGCCCGCAAGGGCCGCGCAAGACAACTACACCGCTCGTTATCGTTGGAACCCTCGGGACAACGATCTGATCGACCTGAAGGCCAACGCCTATACAGCTCATCTCAACAATCAGACGATGATGAATGCGCAGACCCAAGCCAACATCAATGCCGGGGTGGAGCCGTTCATGTCGTCCAGAATACGCACCTCGGGGCTGGACATTTCGAATACGTCGCGATTTTCGCCGGCTTGGGGCGACATGTCGCTCACCTACGGCGCAGCCTATATGAACGAGGATGTGGCCCCGCTTCAAACCAACGCCGAGAGTTCGTTTCTCAGTTCAAACGGAACACGGCAAACGGCTGCGGTCTTTGCCAACGGGGAGTGGAGCCCGTGGCGTTGGCTGACGATCGATGCCGGGCTGCGTTACGACAGCTTCAAGACCAGGGACCGGGCCGATCCTAACGATCTTCTTCAACCCGGCTACGGTAATGCCTCGCCAGCGCTCGCGGGCCACAGCCTCGAAGGCCATGGCGTCAGTCCCCATGCCAGCGTGACGTTGAAGCCGTTCGACGGCGTGCAGCTTTACGCGATGTATGTGGAAGGGTTCCGCGCGCCGAACATCTGGGAGGCGACCAACAACGTGATCGCCCTAAATCCAGATCTGAAACCGGAGCGTGCGAAGAATTGGGAGATCGGCGCCAATTTCAGCCGCGACAATGTGATCAGGAACGGCGACAAAGCACGCTTGAAGGTCAGCTATTTCGACAATACCATTCACGACATCATCGTTCGGGATTATTTTTTTACAAGCCCTCCGCCCGGCGGCACGTTCTATTACCGCCGCAACAATTACGACCGTGCACGCTTCTCCGGTGTCGAGGTGTCCGGGAAATATGACTCGGGCAAAGTGTTCGCCGATTTCTCTGCCACCTACTATACCAGAGTGGAATATTGCCGTAACCGCTATCCGAATGTGCCGGGCGAGTACTACTGGGCAGCTTACGGATATGGATGCCAGAACGGCCCCTATGCCAACGACTACATGAGTAACCAGGTGCCTCCGCAGTTCTCCGCGAGCGCATTGCTAGGTGTGCGGCTGTTCGACGACAGACTGACCTTGTCCGGCCGGATCACGCATATGGGCGATCGGGCCGGCAGCTACATCGACTATATTTTGCCTAGCACGATGTGGACGGCCTACAACGTCTACGACGCCTTCCTCAGCTACAAGGTCGATGACACCTGGACCGTGAACGTCAGCGCCGAGAACCTGACCGACAGATACTATTTCAAGCCTCTAAGTCAGGCGACCCTGCCGGCCCCGGGCCGAACGATCCGGGCTACCCTGACGGGCACGTTCGACGCATCCGCGGCCGCCAAGCGGCGCGATGCGGATCCCGCCGATGCTTCGGCTGCCGGCGATTGGACCGGTTTCTACGTCGGCACTCACCTGGGCTACGGTATCGGGCGCGACGCGAGGCAGATGACGTCGATCACCGGTGCCTCCGATGCGCTTGCAGCGGGCGAAACCGCGAACCATGCGTTCAAGGATATCAACCGCGGCTTGCAGGTCGGATACAATTACCAGCTCACCAATCGAGTTGTCCTCGGACTGGAAAGCGATATCTCATGGCTCGGGTACGACCGGAGCTGGGAGGATGTTTCCACCGAGGCTCCGACGTCACCCAACAAGCTGCAAGCCACCGTCGATACGAGTCTGAACTGGCTTGCGACGCTGCGCGGCCGTATCGGTTACGCCATCGACGACAGTTTGATGCTCTATGCCACCGGAGGTGCCGCGTTCTTGAACCAGACGGAAAAGCGCACACAGTTCCGGATGACCGATCCGTTGGGTGCCGGTTCCATCCCTGCGTTCGAGGAGAATGCGTCTGCTACCCGTGTTGGCCTTTCGCTTGGGGCCGGTGCCGAGTATCAGATCGGCGGAGGATGGTCGCTCAAAGGGGAATATATGTTCGCCGGGTTTGGCGAAGACATCTTCAAATTCCGCAATGCGCGCACTGGCGTGAACCCTGGCGGGACCGCCTTTGATTTCACGCTTCCCGGCTGCAACCTATTTTTCAACCCCATGACATGCATGGTCAATATTCCTTCGACGTCCGACGGCGTTTCCGGCCGGAAGCTTACGAGCAGCATCGATATCCATATGCTGAAGTTCGGTATCAACTACCGCTTCTGAGATTCGGCAGTGGAACAGTTTGCATCGATGCATTCGACGAGGCGCTCGGCTACATCTGCCGGCACCCGAAGGTATGGCGTACGACGGGAGCAGAGATCGCGCAGGCATTCCGGCAGCAGTTCGGATGACGCAGCGAATGCAGCCATGTGAATGCCTGCGCCAGTGCAAGTGCTAAAGTCCAGGCGTTCGCTCGCGGCGTGTCGCGGAATCAATTCAGTTCATGGCCGGTCGCTATGTCCGCAATCTCCGTGCAGCTCTCCGGCAAACGATGCCCTCGCCAGACGATGTGCATGTCCGGCCGCAGTACGAGAAGCTCGAATTCATAGACGTCGCGGGCAATGCGATCCTCGACCTCGAGCACTGAGACGGGGACATTGCGCGCACGGAAAGCCGCTTCCAGCGGAGCCGTATCCGCAGCCAAGGCGCCAACTTTCAATATCGTGTAGCCGTCACCGATCAGGTCCTGCATCGGCCGGCCATCATCGAGCCAGACATGGGGAAGGCGCGCGCCGGGCCAGGTGGTTGGATGATATTCCCTGAAAAGATGTTCCGGTCCGCCGGGAATGTCGCAAATGACAGGCGAATTGACATAACGATAGCCAAGCTCGGCGCCGATCATCTCGTTCGTCTTGCGCTGCTCGACATCGGCGGTGCGTATCAGGGTGTCGCGCGCCAGCCGGCCTTGCGGCGTATCCTCGTTCAGGTTCGACCGCCACATCGAGCGCCATTTCCGGCGGCCGATCGACGCGTAGCGCGATGCTCCTACGTTTCGATCTCCGATCTGCCGGCGCTCGCCTTCATATGAGGCAAGCAGCCCAGGTCCGCCCCATCCCTGGATGGTCGCGGCGAGCTTCCAGGACAGGTCGACCGCGTCGCCGACCCCGGAATTCATGCCGAGGCCTCCCGTCGGGATGACGAGGTGGGCGGCATCGCCGGCGATGAATACACGGCCGACGCCGTAACGTTCAGCCAACAGCAGGTTCTGACGCCAGGGGCCGCACCAGAGCATCTCGTACTTGACGGAGATGCCGGCAGTCTTCTCGAACAAGGCCCGCATCTCGTCGTCGGTCTCGACCGTGGCATGCAAGGTCCAGTGCCGGGTGGAATCCTGCATGATCAAGAACGTCGCCTTGTCGTCCGCGACATGATAGTGCCGGCCCTTGCCTGGGCCGTTCCCGATCGGGAGATGGTCGAAGAGCTCATCGCAACGGAACAGTCCCTGCCGGAGCTGCATGAGGTTGCCCTCTCCGCGCAACGGGATGCCGAGCTCCCTCCGCACGGCGCTGTTGCCGCCGTCGCAGCCGACCATATACAGTGCACGCACGGTCTCCCGAGCGCCTGCCGCAGACCTGATCTGGCAGGTCACGCCCTCGCCGTCCTGCTGCGATGAAATGAATTCCCAGCCGAACCGCACATCCACACTGGGCAGGCTTTCAGCAACCCGTTTGAGCAGCGGCTCAAGCGTATACTGCGAGATGAGCTGATAGGCTTCGAGCGGCGCCGAGCCGTCGTTCGTCGCACGATTGTCCGCCAATGCCTCCTGCACAGACGGGTAAGGCAAGCGCAGCAACGCCGGCTTATTCATCGCTTCGATGATGTAGACATCCATCGGCACATCCTGGCGCAGGCCGGCCTCGCGGATCTGCTGCGACAGCCCCATACGCCGGAAAATCTCCATGGTCCGCGCATTGATCCTCTCCATCTTGGGGAGGAACGCCGGAGCCTCCCTCTGCTCGACCAGCATGCACCGGATTCCCCTGCGGCCGAGATCGATAGCCAGGGTCAGGCCCGTCGGCCCGCCGCCGACCACAAGAACATCAGTGCGTATCATCGAGGTCCTGCCTTCGTGATGAACCCAACGTCATATGCGGCGTCATCGCCGAGCGGCGATCTGCCACGACCTCGCGGGCACAAACTAAATAATGATGCAGTTCACAATGTGGGAATTAAACATGGAAATACTGCAGTATTCCCATATTTTCATTCCAATCGTTCGATAATATATAATCCCATAATATGGGATTGTAAATGCGTAGATCAGCGAGGCTTCGAGCCTGCGAACGCCTGCGATATCACGCGCGCGCAGAAGGTCACGCGCTCGGCGATCGAGGAAAGCGTGCTCGAGCCGATCTTTCTGTCCTGCAGGCTCAGGCTGAGGCTGCCGAGGACCATCCTGTTCACGTCGAACACCGGGGCCGCAACGCCGGTGACGCCTTCGGTGACCTGACCGACCGTATGGTCCCAGCCGCGCTCTCTGATCTCGCCAAGCGCCTGCCTGACCTCTTCGAACGACTCGCCAAGGTGGGCCGAAGCGAAATCACCGCGTTGGCTTTCGTAGAGGCGCCTGAGGTGCTGCATCGACAGGTTGGCGAGTACGATCCGGGAGGCTGCGCCATAGTGCAGGGGCTGAGGCTTGCCTCTCTCGTAAGTGCTTTGCAGGGCCACGGCCGGATGGCCAACCTGATGCACGCACAGCACCTTGTCCCGGTAGCGTCGACACAACAGCGCAATGCTGGGGATGTCCGCCACAAGCTCCGTCATCACGGGCACGCTCACGACGATAAGGGGGTCGTTCCGGCGGATCTCATAATCGAGTTCGATGATGCGCGGACCGGGAACATAGCCTTCGTCCGGCAGAGACGTGAGCAGCTCGGCATCGGAAAGCACCTTCAGGTACCGGTAAAGCGTGGAGCGGGTATAACCCAGCCGCTCCTGCATCTGCTCAACGGTCCAGCTATGTGCACCGGCCTGGAACAAGTCCAGCAATCCGATCATGCGCTCAAGGCTGCTTCCGGGCGGATCAGCCGGCTGGCTTGTGGAGACTGAAGGCTTTTTCTTGGCCATGGCGTCATTGCATCTCATCACGGCGCATCGATCGACGCGGGCAGAGCTTCCGGTCGTTGAGCTGGATTACCGCCTCGTCCACGGAAAAGACAAGGTGTGGGACGTCTGCACGATTTCCAGGACGCCTTCTCATCAACGCAGGCTGAATTTTGTGGTTGTCTTCCCGCACTTCCAGTCCGTATTCGATGCCTCAGCGCAACATCCTTGAAGGAAGCGCGTGGGCACTATGGCCGCCGCCACTCCAGATGCATAGTCTGGCCCGGCCCATGCTGAAGTTTTGGATACCCGAGCGCCGTTTTCGTTTCCTTGACCGCGGCCCCCTCTACACTGGGCACACCGAAGCCTCGGACGTTAGCGGCCAGGCTGCTGCGCTTGCAAAGTCCGAGCCCAATCAAAGGCCGGATGACACAGGGAGGTACCGAATGCCCAACCGGAAAGCGATCCATCTCGCAATTGCCATGCTCGCGTGCGCGGGGCTGTGGCTCGGCAGCCTCGCTCCGGCGTCAGCTCAGGACAGCGTCGCAGAGTTCTACAAGGGCAAGAACGTCACGCTGATCGTCGGCTCGTCGCCAGGCGGAGGTTACGACACCTACACGCGACTGATCGCCCGGCACATGGGACGCCACATTCCGGGGAACCCAAACCTGATCGTGCAGAACCTGCCAGGCGCCGGCGGCAACGTGCTCGCAAACCAGCTCGCCAGCATCGGCCCGAAGGACGGCACCACGATCGGAGCGCCCCAGTCGGGGGTGATCTTCGCGCCGCTGCTCGGCTTGATCCCCGTAAAGCACGATCCGTCCAAGTTCCACTATCTCGGCAGCGCCAACAACGATGTCTATATCTGCGTTGCGCGCGCCGATGCCCCAGCGAAAAGCTTTGCCGAGGCGCTCGAGAAAGAGATGGTGCTGGCCGCGAGCAACGCCAGTTCGACCGCCGACTACGCGCAGATCCTGGCCAACACGGTCGGCGCGAAGTGGCGCGTCGTGATGGGCTATACCGGCAGCCGCGAGATCGCGCTGGCTATCGACAAGGGCGAGGCGCACGGCGCGTGCGGGCTGGCGTGGCCGTCGATATCGGTCACTCAGTCGGATTGGTTCACCGAGGGGCCGACCAAGAGTCGGATGCGCGTCATCGTGCAGACCCACGCGACGGGCCATCCCGAGCTCAACGCCGCCGGCGTGCCGCTGGCCGGCTCGTTCGCCAAGACCCCGGAGCAGAAGGCGATACTCGGCCTGTTCTTCAGCCAGAGCCAGTTCGGCCGGCCTTACATCCTGCCCGCCGGGACGCCGTCGGACCGGGTCGCGGCGCTGCGCAAGGCGTTCGGCGCGACCATGGCCGACCCGCAGTTCAAGGCCGGAGCGGCCAAGCTCAAGCTCGATGTGGACGCGGTTCCGGGCGAGGTTGTGCAAAAGGTGGTTGCGGACGTTTACGCATCACCGCCTGACCTGATCGCGCGGACCAAGAAGGCTTTGCAGCAGCGCAAATAGAGCGATGTCTGCCGGCTTCAGCAACGCGCGTGTGTCGTCTGCAAATCGACCGGCCAGGCGCGTTGCTGTCGAACCTGGAGTTTGAGGCAGGCGCCTCCGCGAGGCTCTGCTCACGACGGGCACGTGCGGCCATGCGAGGAATGGAACAGGAGGGCGACGAATGTCCCTTTTCGATGAAGCTCAACGCCGCATTGTGACAACCCACGTCGGGAGTCTCCCGCGGTCGCAATCGTTGTCCGCAAAGCTGTTCGCCCGGATGACGGGCAACGATTACGACGCGGCTGCGCTGTCGAAGGACCTGCACGAATCGGTTCAGGCCATCGTGCGCAAGCAGGTCGCACTGGGCCTCGACGTCATCAGCGACGGAGAGCTGTCGAAAACCAGTTTCCAGTTCTACGTCACGGACCGGTTGAGCGGGATCGAGCCCATAACACCGAAGGCCGGCCACAAGGTCTCCCGCGAGAGCCGTGCCTTCCCCTCCTTCTATAAGGGCGGCGCCCACTCCGGCACCGCGCCGACACGCTATGCCTGCACCGGAGCGATCGGCTATGTCGGCCATCAGCAGCTCAAGCAGGATCTCGACAACCTGAAAGCTGCGATCGCTGGCGCCAAATACACCGACGTGTTCATCCCCTCGGTGTCTCCATCCAGTTGCCTGGGTCTCATGGAGAATCGGCACTATCGGACCGAGGATGAGTGTCTCTTTGCGATCGGCGAAGCGTTGCGAGAGGAATACCTGGCCATCGTCTCGGCCGGCTTCCAGGTTCAAATCGACGATCCGCGCCTGGCCATGCACTACATGCTCGATACGGACGAAACAGTGGACGGCGCCAGAGCTTGGGCCAAGCGCCACATCGAGGCGCTGAACCATGCGCTGCGCGACATTCCTCCCGACCGCATTCGGCATCACACGTGCTACGGCATCAATATGGGGCCGCGTACAAGCGATCCCGAAATGAAGCATCTGGCGGATCTGATCGTCACGATCAATGCGTCTTACTACTCGTTCGAAATGGCGAACCCCCGGCACGAGCATGAGTGGCGCATCTGGGAGGACGTCAAGCTGCCGGAGGGGAAGGTTCTGATGCCCGGCTGCATAACGCACGCGTCGGTCATCGTGGAACATCCCGAGCTGGTTGCCGAGCGCATCGTGCGGCTGGCGAAGGTCGTCGGACGCGAGCGCGTCATGGCGAGCGCCGACTGCGGCTTCGCTTCGACGCTATCGCCCGACACGCCGCCGGAAATCCCGCCCGAAGTGGTCTGGGCAAAGTTTGAGAGCCTTGTCATGGGCGCTGATCTGGCGTCCAAGGTGCTCTGGCCCTGAAACGACCATCCGACGGTATATTGAGGTCCGTGGAAAATCGGCGCGCCCAATCCGGGTCGTCGGCCGCGCTACGCTGCTTCAAGGCGCACGGCCGTCCGCGCCGCGCGTGGCGGCAAACTTAAGTGTCGCGTCCGGAGAGGTCCCTCTGCCAGGGCGCGACCTTGTGCTCCAGCCAGCTTACCAGCCAGGTCAGGCCGATGCCCAGCGCCATCAGGACCATCACCGGCACGAACATGCGCGCCGTCTCGAAATTATCGCCAGCCTTCAGGATGATGCCGCCGAGCCCCGTCACGGCAGTGAAGAACTCCGCCACAACCATGGCGATGATCGCTCGTCCGACCGCAAGTTTCAGGCCCACCATGATGTAGGGCAAGGTCGAGGGCAGGATGATCTTGCGCATGATCTGCATGTCCGAGGCGACGAACGTCCGCCCGAGCTCGATCATCGTCTTCGGCACGCTGCCCGCGCCGGCCCAGGTATTGATCGTGATCGGGAAGATCGACAGCACGAAGATGATCGCCACCTTGACCGCGAAACCGAGGCCGAACCACAGAACGAACAGCGGGATCAGCGCCACCAGCGGCGTCGCATAGCCAGCCGTCACGTAGATGCCGAGACCGGCCTCCGCCCATCGATACCGCCCGATGATCAGCCCCAGCGGGATTCCCACCACCGCCGCGAGCGCGTAGCCGACGACGAGCGGCTGCATGCTTTGCCAGAGCGCGGAAAACAGCTCGCCGTCCGCTACCATCTCGATGCTGGCCTCGAAGATGGCCAGCGGGTGCGATGCAAAGATCGGATTGACGCTGCGGCCGAAGTACTCCCAGGCGACGAGGGCCAGGACCACCGACAGCAACGAGATCAGCCAGTCGGGCACGCGCGCCGAAATGCTGTTGCGGCGGCCGCCCCGCCCGGACGTCGCCGGTTCGGATGAAGTGGAGGTTTCTGCGGCCTTCTGCATCGTTCAGGCGCCTCACTATTCGGTTGCGATCGAGACGTTGGTGATCGGGATAGCGCGCTCCAGCCGATGCTGGCCGAGCCCGCGGCATTCAGGCGGCGGCCACGCTGGTTTTCGCATCGGTGAGCTTCAGCAGCCGCCAGATATGATATCGCTTCTTCTGGAACTCCTCCGAGCCGCGGATCGCCACCGCGTCGGTGCGCGGACGCGGGATGTCGATGTTGACGATCTCCTCGATCACCCCCTTGGGCGAGAAGACGAACACGCGGTCGGCCAGCAGCACCGCCTCGTCGAGATCATGAGTGACGAAGATCACGGTCTTGCGCGTCTGCTCGTGCAGCCTGATGAGCTCGACCTGCATGTCCTCGCGGATCTGGGCATCGAGCGCGCCGAACGGCTCGTCCATCAGCAGCACCTCCGGATCGATGGCGAGCGCCCGCGCGAGCCCGACGCGCTGCTTCATCCCGCCCGAAAGCTGATCCGGCCGCCGGTCGACGGAATCCCCAAGCCCGACCAGCTCCAGCGCCTGCAGCGCGATCCGGCGGCGCTCTGCCTTCGCTATACCCTTGACCTCCAGACCGAACTCGACGTTCTCGACGGCCGTACGCCAGGGCAGAAGCTCGGCATGCTGGAACACCATCCCCCGATCGTAACCGCAGCCCGTGACCAGCCGCCCGCCGACCTTGACCGTCCCCTCTGTCGCCTGCTCCAGCCCGAGGACAATCCGGAGCGTCGTCGTCTTGCCGCAACCGGAGCGGCCGGTGAGCGCTATGAACTCGCCGTCCGCGACGTCGAAGGAGACACCGTTGAGTGCATGCACGATCCGCGCGCGCCCGCCCACCTTGATCGGGAACTGCTTGGCCAGATCACGTACACTGACCTTGATATCGGCACCTGCCAAAATTCGCTCCTTCGCTTAGACCGGCAACCGCGGCCCCGCGGGCGACGCTCATCCTGCCCTCGTTTGCCCGTCTCCTGCCGTCAACCGCCGCGGCCGAGCAGCTTGAGGGCGTCCTCGCGGATCGTCAGGTCGATGTGCTTGTCCAGATCGATCGGCTTCTTGAGCACGCCGGCCTTGAGCAGAACGTCGTGCAGCCAGCGCAGCTTGGCCGGCGTCATCGCCGCCGTCGGAGAGACGTAGTTGCCGGCCTTGGCTTCATCGAACAGATACGCGAAGTTCGGATCGTCCGGCCTGGCCTTTGCCACCTTCTTGCCCAGCGCGATCATCTCCTCACGATGCTCCATGGCATAGCTCAGTCCCTCGATATAGCCAGCCACGAACTTCACAAGATCTGGGCGCCGGGCTTTCAGTGTGGTCCGCTCGGTCACGAAGACGAACCGTGGCCAGTTCGGGACGAGATCCTTGGCAAAGCCGAGCGCATGGATGCCGAGCTTGTCCTGTTGGGCCACGTACTCGGAGCCGGCTGCGGTAGCGTCGATCTTGCCGCCCACGAGCGCCTTGATCCGCCCGGACGTTCCGCCCGCGTTGGCGATTTGAATGCTGCTCGGATCGATCCCCTTCGCGCGCAGCATCTCGCGCGCGATCAGATCCGGCGTGGAGCCAGGCGAGGAAACGCCGAATATCTTACCTTTGAGCTGCTCCCAACTCGTGATCTCCTTGCGCACGAAAAGGGCGTAAGGATAGCCCTCCATCGAAGATCCGAAGAAAACGACGTCCGCGCCCTTGTCGATGCCGTTGAGCGGCGCTCCCGGGGACGGCTCGGCACTGTCGAGCTCGCGGGCGAGCAGCGCGCGGAAGACATGCAGGTCGCCGCGCAGTTGAATGAATTCGACGTCAAGCCCGTGCTTCTTGAAAAAACCCTTCTCCAGCGCCATGAAAAAAATGCCGGCATCGGCCTTGGCATCCACCAGGCCGTGCCTCCACTTGACAAGTGCCTGCGCGTGGGCGCTGCCGGCAGTGAAAACCGCAAGGACGATGCCGATCAGAGCGCGCCAAGCCAAATCCATGGACAACATTTCGATCCTCCCGCTTCCCGCCCCGCCTGTGCGGGCACGGCACCGCCGCGTTCCCGACCGAGGCCGCCCACAACGGATGCGGCGGATCGAACAACGTGTTTGAGACTGTGCAAAGTATCCGAATTGAACATCTTTTTCTGTCCATGACAAGCTTGCCCAGCCGAAAACCCTCAGTATCCGGCTGCGACTTCTCCACGCTGGGAGAACAGGCGAAGACACCGGTCAGAGATGTCGCGGACGGTGGGGCATGCGGGAAATGAACATCGAGGACTTCGACGGCCACCGCCTCCGAATCGGCAGCGAGGCGACCAATCCGTCCGAGGAGGCGGCGAGGGACGGAACGGCATGACCCGGCTCGTGTCCCGTCTCCGAATTGCCGATAAGAGGTTGTCGCAAAGGTGTCGGCAATTCGGAGACAAAGGGACACTTGCAACATCAATGTGCTAGTGCGGCTTTGTCCCGCAATTGCCGACGAAAAACTCCGCCGCGATACTGGTCGGTAATTGCGAGACGCCGCACTAGGCCGCCTGCGGTCCAGGATCGTCGCCGTCGGTCAGCGGCGGTGTTTCGGTGGCTTTGTTTTCACGAGGACGAAAATCAACGACGGACGATCGTCGCTCGGGGCTTGGGGAGACGCCGCTGGACGGTGGCGTGACGTCCAGCACCGTGAGCCGGTGCCGACGTCCATCCCGCGCCGTCCATGCGATGGACTGACCCGATGAGAGACCGATGAGCGCCGCGCCGATCGGCGTGAGAATTGAGATGCGCCCTTCCGCGATGTCGGCGTCGCCCGGGTAGACCAGTGTGACCCGCCGGCGGTCGCCGGTATCGGAGCTGTACTCCACGCTCGACCCCATGCGCACGGTGTTCCCGGGCATCGCATCGTCGGCCATAACCTGTGCGCGCTCCATCTCGGACTGGAGCACGCCGGCGACGTCAGGCGCACGTTCCTCCGCGGCGGCAGCAAGGCCAATGAGCCGGCGATGGTCAATATCGCTGACAATGATGGACGGCAATGGATCGGTATCGTGCTGGAATTGGGTCATGGCGACCATCTCACTCCCTGGATCGCGGTGGCATGGTGCAAAGCATCCTCCGAATGGGAAGGATGCTGCAAAAAACAAATTGTGAAGGTGTGCTCTGGACGGCACGCGTTACGCCCCGAAACCCGGCGCGAGCGTGGCCGAGCTGGGGCTAGGCAATCCCGACCGTACGGGTCCGGAGAAAACAGGCGTGCGTGCTGCTCATCTCTTTAATTTGGGGGCCCAGAGAGCATTGTCAAGCCGGTGCTGTATTGACCGGCGGCGGGTTCCAGAACCGGGACGCTAGCGCATTTCGAAGCTGATCGGGACGGACATCGTCAGCGCTTCGCTGGTGGTCCCCGGTGGCGGCGCCGGGAGCGGGCTGGCCCGGCGAAGCATGGCCATGGCCTCCTCATCGAGGATCGACGATCCCGACCCCTTGATGATCCGGACCGTCACCACTGCGCCTGTGCGATCAATCGTGAACAGAACCGTTGCCATGCCCTTTATCGAGCGTTGGCGAGCGGCGCTCGGATACCGTTTGTGCCGGTTGAGATGGAGAGCCAGCGACTTCTGCCACGTCATAAGCTGACGACTTGGACGCCGGGATACGCCTTGCGTCGGAGCAGTCGCTTTCGGTCCCGGCGGAGCTTCGAGCGGCGGCGGCGCCGCAGCGACCGAGGCCACAGACGCCGGTGTCGCCCGCTCCTCCTTCTCCGGTTCCTTCTCTTTTTCCTCTTCCTGCTTTTCCGGTGTGGGAGCGGGAAGCACTGCTTCCGCCTCTTCCGCGCGCGGCAATTCCTCGATCTTCTCGACTTCCTCCGGTTGCGTCTCCTTCACTTCCTCGACCGGCGGCGGGCTGTCCTCCGACTCGTCGGCCCGCGGGCCGATGGCCAGATGCTGCTGATCGTTCTGAGGAGACGCGGCAATTTCCGCGAGCTCGACCACCATTGCCCCCTCCGCAGCCTCATCGGGCTCTTCAGGCGGCATCGCCATCAGGGCGACGGCGGCTCCGCCGATATGAAGGGCAAGGACAATCACGCCGGCCAACGTCCAGCGCCAGAACATCCGGCGTGGAGAATCGAGGTAGGCCTGAAACGGGTTCATCTGCCTGGAACCTGGGTCGGTGCTTCGCTGGCTGCTTGGGAAGGAACCGGGGGTCCCGCCGACTGGCCATCGAGACCGACGAGAGCAACCTTCAGATACCCAGCCGCCCGCAGAAGGTTCATGACCTTCATGACCTCTCCGTACGGGACGACCTTATCAGCCCGTAGAAATATACGCTCGTCCTGCTTCGCCTCGGTCGCTCGCGTCAGAGCTTGCGCGAGCTGAGAACGAGAAATCGGGTCATTTCCGAGCGTGAGCGTCAAATCGGATTTGATTGAAAGGAACAGGGGCTTGTTCGGCCGCGGCGTCGACTTCGCGCTCGACACCGGCAGGTCGACGGGAACATCTACTGTGGCAAGCGGAGCGGCGACCATGAAAATGATCAAGAGAACGAGCATCACGTCGATGAACGGCGTGACATTGATCTCGTGATTTTCCGACAGGTCATCGCCGTCTTCGAGTTTGCCGGCCATGCTTCATCTCAGCTCGCACGCAAGGAACGCACGCCGCCTTGCTCGCGGTCCAAACCGAACTCCTCACTGCGGTCGAGATCACGAGAAACGAGCCTCATGACTTCAGCCGCCACGTCGCCGACACCGGCCCGGTAGGCAGCAATGGACCGCGCAAAGTTGTTGTAGATGATGACGGCCGGAATCGCGGCAACGAGCCCGATCGCTGTCGCCAGCAGCGCCTCGGCAATGCCGGGAGCAACCACAGCCAGATTCGTGGTCTGTGCTTCGGAGATACCGATGAAGCTGTTCATGATGCCCCAGACGGTGCCGAACAACCCGACGAACGGGGCGGTCGAGCCGATCGTCGCCAGCACACCCGTGCCGCGGTTCATGCTGCGGCCTGCCGCCACCGTCAGGCCATCGAGGCGCGACTGCACGCGTTCCTTGATGCCGGATTTGTCGCTCAGATCATGCGACAGCCTGAGTTCGAGCGCGGCAAAATCGACAAGTCCCCGCGCGACACCCTGCTTCTTGCCGAGCCGGTTCGCGGCCTCTCCCAATGTCGCCGCCCCATGAACGGCCTTCTGGGAACGGCCGAGCCGCCGCCTTGCAACAAAAAGCTCCAGCGATTTCGAAAGCCAGATCGTCCACGTGACGACTGAGGCAAACGCCAGGCCGATCATCACCGCCTTAACGACGATGTCCGCCTGCATGAACATGCTCCACGGCGACAGATCGCGCGGCAGATGCGAGGCATCCACGTTGATCGAGCTCCGTGGGGGCGTGCGCTTCTGACCGGCGCCGCCTTCACCGGTATCGACTGCGGGCGGCGGCAGAGCCGAAGGAACTGCCTCGGATGCATCCGGTGTTGTTCCGGCTGGCGGAACCCCTGTCGGCGATGGCGCGGCAGGAGCAGCATCCACCGATGGTGCGGCCGGTGGGCTTTGTGCCGGCGTGCCCTGGTCTGGCGTGCCGGCCTGCGATTGATCGGCCGCGGCAGGCGGCAGATCACGCCGGGGGGCCACTGCGCCGGGTTGGGCAGGAGTTGCGGTTCCACCTGATGGCGCTTGCGACTCGGAGGCAGAGCGCGGGGATGGCGCCGCGCCGGGATTGTCCTGAGCTGTTGCAGCCGCAGAAACGGCCACAATCGCGCTGGCAGCCGCCAATGCCGCTAACGCCCAATTCGGGCAGCGACAATGCCTGCCGCGCGTGCGGGATAGAACCATGCTGGATAGGGGCCTCTAGAGTATCTCCGTCTGCGCTAGGTAGACCAAACTGGACATAAAGTGTCAAGAAATGTCGGGTGGCGAGACAAACCGTCTCGGAGGCTGGGGATCAACCGGCAGCGGCCCGCCGGAATCTGAGGCAAACGCATGTTCATGGACCCCCAGCAACTCGAATTTCGCTACAGCGCCGGCTTGCCCTGGAGCCACCCCTTCCCCTTGGCGTACAGCGCCTCGACCTCGGGGCCGGTGAGGCCAGCCATATCCTTCTTGACGTCATAGCCTATTGAAGCCTGCAAATAGGCCAGATGCTTATAGCCGACCGGGAACTGTCCAAGCAAAGCCGGATCGAGCTTCAGCGTTGCGGCCGGATCGACCGGGTCCATCCGGTCCTTCTCATAGGCCAGGCGGCGCAACACCAGCCCCCATTTTCCGTCCCGCTTCTCCAGGAAATCATAGAACCGGCCCGTGCAAACGACATCGACCTCGACGTCGTGGACCATCGCACGCTGGGAGATCGTCATCTTGGTCTGCGCGATGGCACGCGGATTATCGAGGTCGAGCGCCAGATCGATCGACGAGCCGCCGAGGAAATGCAGGATCCGCACGCCCTTGGCAAAGCCTTCCCTGCTGACACGGATGAAGTCCTCGAACGAGCCCTGGAACCAGGTGGCCCACATCTGCCCTTCCGGATGCCAGACGCCGCGAAACCTGTCCCAATCCCCGGCATCGCGCCAAACAGCCCAGTTCTCCACCAATTCGCGGATCAGCAACCGTTCGTTCATAGCGTCAGACATGCCGCTCCCGCCTCACAGGCCATTGCTCACGTTGGTAACTGTATAACAGTCCTAGGCGAATGCCGCCGGGCTGTAAAGAAGCCGCCGCCGGATATGGATTTCCCGCCGCAATCCGACATATAAGGGCGCAAAGGCGCACAACTTGTGGCACAGCCGAATTTCCTCCGACGAGACGACGATGGCCGGACATTCCCAGTTCAAGAACATCATGCACCGCAAGGGTCGCCAGGATGCGGCCAAAGCCAAGCTCTTCGCGAAGCTCGCACGTGAAATCACGGTTGCTGCAAAATCCGGCACGCCCGATCCCGACATGAACCCGCGGCTGCGGCTCGCCGTGCAGGCCGCACGCGCTGAGAACATGCCGAAGGACAACATCGAGCGGGCCGTCCGCAAGGCGGCCGGCAACGACGCCGAGAACTACGAGAGTGTGCGGTACGAAGGCTATGGGCCGGGCGGTGTCGCCGTCATCGTCGAGGCCTTGACCGACAACCGCAACAGAACCGGCGGCGCCGTGCGGGCGGCATTTACCAAGTACGGCGGGAATCTCGGCTCCACCGGCTCGGTTTCCCACATGTTCACCCGACTGGGCGAGATCGTCTTCGGCCCAGACGCTGGATCGGCCGACGCGATGCTGGAAGCGGCAATCGATGCGGGCGCCGACGACGTCGTCTCCGACGCCAACGGCCACACCATAACCTGCAGCTTCGAGAGCCTGGGATCCGTGGCCCAGGCTCTGGAACAGAGCATAGGTGCACCGCAGAGCGTCAAACCGATCTGGAAGCCCAGCCTCACCACCAATATCGGCGAGGATCACGCGCAATCGATCATGAAGCTGATTGCAGCGCTCGAGGACGATGACGATGTTCAGGCTGTGTTCTCGAATTTCGAGGTCGACGAAGCCGTCATGTCGAAGCTGACGGCAGCCTGACGCTCAGCTCAGCTCCGGCGGCGGACAGCGAACAGCATCAGTTCACGCAGCACGTCCGCGCGCCGGCCGAAGCAGTCGAGCGCCGCCAGCCCCTCCTGCTTGAGACCTGCCAGGCGCGCATGCGCCCGCTCCAACCCCATCAGTCCGATCAGTGTCGCCTTACCTGCGGCCGCGTCCTTCCCCGTCGCCTTGCCGACGACGCCGGCTTCCCCTTCCGCATCAAGCAGGTCGTCGGCAAGCTGAAACACCGCGCCAAGCGCTCCCGCATACCGCTCCAGCGCCTCCGATTCCCGTTGAGATGCGTCTCCGAGCAGGGCTCCCGCGCGGCAGGCAAAAGTGAACAAGGCTCCTGTCTTCAGCGCCTGCAGCCGCATCACATGCTGAACGCTTGGATCGCGCGGGAGACCGAGCTTGTCCGCTTCCAGGTCCAGGCATTGGCCGCCGACCATGCCTGCGGCTCCCGCGGCCTGCGCCAATCCGGCCATCAGAGCGCCCGTCGATGGCAATCCCCCCGCGCCGCGAGCCATCGTCTCAAAGGCAAGGGTCAGCAGCGCGTCGCCCGCCAGGATCGCCGTCCACTCGTCGAATGCTTTCCACACGCTGGGGCGGCCGCGGCGCAGCTCATCGTTGTCCATGGCGGGCAGGTCGTCGTGTGCCAGCGAGTAGCAATGCACAAGCTCGAGCGCGAGGGCGACAGGCCAGCTCCGTTCCTCCACCACCCCGAACAGGGCCGCGCTCTCCAGCACCAGAAAGGGCCGGACCCGCTTGCCCCCCGCCAGCACGGCATGCCGCATCGCCGCCGCCAGCCGATCCGGGACCTGGCCGGCTGGCATTGCGACCGGTCCCAGCGCCTCGTCGAGCGCGGCGGCAATCCGGCTCGCCGTGGCCGCCAGCCTTTCTTCAAACGTCATTGTTTACCTATATGCAGCGTCTGAGCTTTGCTCACTGGCCACTGTTGCCTGTCCCGGCAATAGTCATGGCTCCCGCAGATGCGCATGCCGATATAGCATCGCTGGCCGGACAAGACAGCCCGGCCGTCGAGACCAGATCGGAGCGGAATGTTCGAACCGCCAACACAGCAAGAGCCGGGCTCGATGAATCCGCTCACTGCACGACGAAGCCGACAGGCCCATCCATTCAAGGATCGCCTTTATTCGAACCTCGGCCCCTGCCTGCGGGTCGCGCTGGTGGCCGGCTCGAGGCTGCTGATCCTGGCCGCGCTCGTCCTCGGGGTTGCCGCCACGGCTGCGCTTCTCGTATTTCGCGAGATCGATCCCCCGGGCTCCACGGTCATGGCTCTGCAACGGCTGGAGGGCATCGAGATCGATCAGCGTTGGGTGCCTCTCCATGCGATTTCGCCGAATCTGATCCGCGCCGTCATAATGTCGGAGGACAATCAATTCTGCCGCCACTTCGGCGTTGACATTGCCGAGCTCCGGCGCGCAATCCGACGAGCCGAGCGCGACGACGACGATGTACGCGGCGCCAGCACGATCTCGATGCAGACGACAAAGAACCTGCTGCTCTGGCCCGACAAGAGCTACATGCGGAAGGCCATCGAAATCCCGCTCACGCTGGTGATGGAGCAGATCTGGCCGAAGCGCCGCATCATGGAGGTCTATCTCAACATCGCCGAGTGGGGGCCCGGCATATTCGGAGCAGAGGCGGCAGCCCGGTATCATTTCGGGAAGCCGGCCAGCGCTCTCAGCCGCCGCGAGGCAGCGCTTCTCGCCGTAGCCCTGCCCAATCCGCTGACGCGCGTCGCGAGCCGCCCCAGCCCCAGCCTCCGGCGCGTAGCGGCGCTGATCGAGCGGCGGGTTCGGGTGATGGGGACGCGAGCCGCATGCGTGTTGAACGAATAGGACTGCGCCGTGCCGGTGGATCGACTTCGTATCTGGTTCGACGAAACCTTCCTGGACCTTTTGCGGCAGATGCGCTGGTCGTTCGTGCCGCCGCTGATGGTCTATTTCGCCGCCGGAATATCGGGTCTGACCGCCATCGTCGGCACGTTCTTCGTCAAGGAATATCTGGGATTGTCGGCAGCCTTCCTTGCTGCCCTCAGCTTCTGGGCCGGCCTGCCCTGGGCATTGAAGATGCCGCTCGGCCATCTGGTCGACCTGATCTGGCGCTGGAAGGCGCTGCTCGTCTACATCGGTGCCGGCCTGATCGCAGCCAGCCTTCTCATCATGTACGCCCTGATCGAGCATACCGCCGCCATGCGCGCGGTCATGAGCGCGGAAGCCTGGTTCGTGCTTTCGAGCCTGCTGGCGCCGACGGGCTACGTCATCCAGGATACCGTCGCCGACGCCATGACGGTGGAAGCCATACCGTACTTCGATGAGGCGGGAAATCCGCTCTCGGAGGACGACACCAAAGCCCTGCACACGACAATGCAGACCTTGGGGCGCATCGCACTGATCAGCGGCCTCGTGTTCGTCGCCGTCCTCAACATCGTGATGTTCGAAGGCGTAGAGGCACTGGCCCAGAGTCAGAAGGCGGAGATCTACGCCCGCATCTACCTGATCGCTCTCGCGATCCCGCTGGTCTCGATCAGCGGCGTCGTGCTCTCGCAATTCATGCTGGCGTCACGGGCGCGCCAAATGAGGCGTCAGGGCCTGGACGAACACGATATCGACCGCATGGTCTATGCTCCAGGCGAGGCAACCGAGCCCAACTGGTGGATCTTCGGCGGAGGCGCAGCCTTCGTTCTGCTGACGCTGGCCATCGGTCTCCTCGATGTGCCGCTGGCCCAGGAGATCGTCTTCGTGGGCTCGATGACGATCGTCCTCGTCCTCATCCGGCAGCTCGTCCAGAAGCTTTCGCCTGAAAAGGCACGGATGCTGGTCGGCACGGCGATCATAATCTTCGTGTTCCGCGCGGTCCCGCTGCCCGGCGCGGGCCAGACCTGGTTCGAAATCGACAGGCTCGGCTTCGATCAGCAGTTCCTTTCCGTCCTGTCGCTCATCGCCTCGATACTGACCCTCGCCGGCATGGTCATCCTGCGTCCGCTGATGGCGAACCACTCGATCGCCTACATCGTCGTGGTGCTGACGGTGGCCGCCACAGTCCTGTCACTGCCCAATATCGGCCTGTACTACGGCATCCAGGACTGGACGGCCCGGCATACGGGAGGAGTCGTGGACGCACGCTTCATCGCCGTCATCGACACGACGCTGGAATCTCCGCTCGGACAGATCGCGATGATCCCGATGCTGGCGTGGATTGCGCGCAATGCCCCGGCCGACCTCAAGGCGACATTCTTTGCCGTGATGGCGTCCTTCACCAATCTTGCGCTGTCCGCCAGCAGCCTGTGGACGAAATACATGAACCAGATCTTCGTGGTCACGCGCGAGGTGAAGAACCCGGCCACCGGCGCCGTTCAAGTACCGGAGGACTATTCGCAGCTCGGCTGGCTGCTGATCACGGTCGCATTGATCGGGGTCATCGCTCCGTTGATGACAGTCGCCCTGGTGCAGCGCTCACGGCTGAAGACCAGCGATTGATTTCCTGTCCGACGGGAAACTATCCGGTTACACTCCTTCCGCAAACGTCTTCAGCATCGGCGACCACCGCTCGACGGAGGTTTGCATCTGCGGGGGCTGCGGAAGTCTGAGCGCGCCGGCCAGCACATCCTCGCCCGCGAGCCATCGCCGCTCGGCATCCGGCGTTTCAAGTGCCACCGCAACCGCACTTGCCAGCTCATAGATGTTGGCATCGAGCTCCAGAGACCGGGCAGCGCCGAGCAGCATCGAGCGCGACACGTTCCCTACGTTTGCAGCCCCATTCACATATGGAAAGCCCTGGCCCTGTTGGTTGAACGCCGCCTCGCAGGCTTCGACCGACAGCGAAACATACTGCCGGCAGCTTATCGGCCGCGCACTGTGAACGCTACATCGGTCGTCGACCAGGTATGCGCACGGACCCTGGCGTTCCAGCGTCGCCTGCAGCGAAGCGGGCCTAAGTGCATGACTGCGGGCGACAGCCTGGTCGCGGCTCAGCATTGCCGTCGGCGGATCTTGTTCCGTCAGCATGCGGGCAATGCCGAACGCTTCCGGCGCCGACACCGCAACGGCGGAGTGGCAGCAGAAGCTGCAGCCGGCCCGGCACGCGAAGCCGGCGGCTTGCGGCATGCGCCCGACCGTCTGGTCCACCAGTTCCGCAGCGACCTTCGTTGCCTTCGAAGCGCCGGACCCGTCCTGGCGCTCGGCAAGCTGATCGCGCATCAGCAGTCCGACGCCGATCACCGCAGCTTCGGTCGCGGGATTGGGGAGGCCCCAGGTCAGCGTCGCCTGGCCCTGTTGTTTGAGTTCGCGCAGGATGCGGCGCTGCTCGGCATCCTTCGGCTCGATGGCCATGGCCCCCTCTCCTTCGAAGCCGCGACAACCGGCTGCGGATCAGCCACGCGGCGGCAGCAGATGACTGCAGCCCGCTTTCGCAGCCCAATATTCCATCGCACGGTCGAGTTCCCGGCCGCCGGGGCCGCCTTCGTCGCGGATCTCGATCTCGCGCGCAGACAGCGGCTTGATGCCGCCGCCAAGCCGGATCGCATCCATCTGCACACGCGCATTCTGAGGCAGGTAGATCGAGACCTTCAGCACCTCCCCCAACGTGCGGCCGGCCGCAGCGAAGCCATGTCCGCGCATCAATGCCAGCCTATGCTTGGCCAGGGTCTTGGCAAGATCGCGGCCCTGCTCCCGCGTGGTGACGAGCAGGCTCGTGTCGCCGAAGCCGTCGGCGATATCCCATACCGGTATATGCGCGCCGCAATGGCTGGCGGTATGGATCAGCGGCACCAGCGGCACCGTCGAGACCGAAAACGGCAGCACCTCCAAAGCATGCGAGTGCACCACCGACATGATCTCGGGATTGGCTTCATAGATGCCGGCGTGAATGTAGCGTTCCAGATACGGCTTGTCCTTGGTCCCGTCGGCGAGTTCTCCATCAAGCCCGAACTCGCGAATATCCTCCGGCTCGACCAGCTCCGGACTGCGCGAGCGCGACAACAGAAAGCGATTGGGATTGGTCGGGTGCCGCACGGAAATGTGGCCATAAGCATCGACCACCTTGTTGTGGGCGAGTATGCGATTGGCCGCCGCCAGCTCCATGATCACATGATCCAGGCTCGCCATTTTGGTCTCCCTCCCCGAACTTCAATTTGCAGCCGGCACCGGCCGGAGCCAGCCGAGCGCATTCAGGATCGGCTCGTCGCTGGCGCTCAACAGGTAGGCTTGCGTCGACGCCGTCACCTTATGCTCGGTACCCGACGGGAATGCGAGGGCATCGCCGCGGCTCCAGGAGAAGCGCTCGCCTCCCATCTCCGACACGCCGTCGCCTTCCATGATCGCCACGATCGCGCTCGATGTCATCGACGGAAACGTGAAGCTGGCGCCGGCATCGATCCGCGTTACATGCAGGGCCACCGTCGTCATCGCCGGAGCGCCGAGCTCGATCCGGCGCACGCCGGGTGCGATCTCGTCCGCATCCTCCAGACGCGCAACCGTGTCGGCCCAGGCAAACCGGGCCGAGGAATCGGCCGCAACTCCGATCACGTCCTCCATGCCTTCTTCATGGTGCTCGAAGAACATCGGGTTGAGCAGATGCACGGTGGGAACGTCGAGCATATCCATCCAATACGCATCGGCAGAGCTTTCATTGGCGTGCGCATGCCAGCACCAGTTCGGGGTCAGCAGCACATCGCCTCGCTCCATCGGGATCTTGTACCCGTCGACGATCGTGAAGGTGTTCGGCTTGGTGTCGAGCACCAGCCGCAGCGCGTTGGCCGTATGGCGATGCGAGCGTGCGGTCTCCCCCGCCTTCACCATCTGATAGGCGGCCACCAGCGTTCGAACCGTCGGATAGCTGTTGCCCGGAATCGGATTGACGAGGATCAGATTGCGGCGCTCGGCAAGCTCGGTGTTGACGAACCGCCCCGCCGCCTCGAGCGCAGCCTTGGCCGGCGCATAGGGCCAGTGCGCTGGAATGAAATTCTTTTTCGGCAGGGGGTAGAGCGACGGCTCTTTCTTGGCCCAGCCGTTTTCGATCGATAGCGTGGCCAGGTGCCGGTAGATGTCGTCCAAGCTGCCGGCCGCCTTGAAGTCCTGCGGTGTCGCACGGCTCATATGCTATTCTCTCCCTGTCTCTCTCCTTGTGGAGCGGACTCCGGATCCCGCCCATCCTTGGCGTCTGCGACGAGTTTGGAGCACGGTTCATCCTCGCACAAGCGCCGAATGCCCGACGCCCGAATACCCGGCGCCACTGCCAGCGATGACTGCATATCGGCGCAGCACGAGCGGCAACGACACTCTCGATGCGCCGACACCGCGACCGCCGACGGCATGTAACCGGCAACGCATCGACGGCCGCATTGATCTATGTATAATCCCGTATCGAAAAGCCGTTCTGCCTCTTCCTACCTAAACAACAGGAGAGACGCCATGGGTTTCCTGACGGACGACGAGATCGAGGCCCTGACGCCATCCGAATTCCTGCCCCATGCCACGCCAATTCCGACGCAGATCGTTTCCAGCGACGAATACACGCCGCCGCCCCAAAGCAGGAAGCAGAAGGAGGTCGAGGCGCGGCTTCTCGCCATGGCCGACGAGATCGGCGGCAAGCAGGGCCTCTCCCGGCGCCAGTTCTTCCAGACCGCCTCGGGCATGGCCGCGGCCTTCGTCGCCCTCAACGAGACGTTCTCTCCGCTGTTTGAGGCATCGCGCGCCGAGGCTTCCACTCCGGCGATGGCGCAGGAGCGCGCCAACGCTCTCAAAGATCAGTTCATCATGGACATGCACACGCATTTTCTGCGTGACGACACCCGCCTGAAGAATTTCGTCCGTGCACGCGAGGCTGTCGGCAAGGCGGGCTGGAACCCGGCCTTGGTCGACAAGCCGCAAACACTCGATGACCTGAAGTTCAACAACTATTTCAAGGAGATCTATCTGGACAGCGACACCAAGGTGGCGCTGATCTCGTCCTCGCCATCCGAAGAGCCGCAGGACTGGTTCCTCACCAACGAAATGATGATTGCCGCGCGCGAGAAGGTCAACAGGGAAGCCGGCAGCCGCCGCATGATGGCGCATGCGATCTTCACTCCGGGACGGCCAGGCTGGCTCGAGCACCTCGAAGAGTCGCTCAAGGCGAAACCGGACTCCATCAAGGGCTATACGGTCGGCGACAATACCAACAAGCATCTCGCCCGGTATCCCTGGCGCATGGATGACGAGAAAACAACGTACAAAGCCTATGAGCTGGCCGTCAAATACGGCATCAAGAACATCTGCGTGCACAAAGGACTGTTCCCCGAGACCACGGCCAAACGCTTCCCCCACCTGCTTGAGCACGCCAAGGTCGGTGACGTCGGGAAGGCCGCCAAGGATTGGCCGCAGCTCAATTTCGTCATCTATCACGGCGGCTACCGCTGGGCGGCCGGCGGCCGCGCCACCGACGGCTGGGCCGAATTCGAACGTACCGGACGCGTCTCCTGGGTCAGCGACCTCGCCGAGATCCCCGAGAAGTTCGGCGTGACCAATGTTTATGCCGATGTCGGCCAACTCTTCGCACAGAGCGTCATCGCGGAGCCGCGCATCACCGCCGCAATGATGGGCATTCTGGGCAAGGGCATGGGATATGACCGCGTCGTCTGGGGCACGGATGCCGTCTGGACCGGCTCGCCGCAGTGGCAGATCGAGGCGTTGCGTCGCCTGGAGATCAGCGAGGACATGCAGAAACGGTACGGCTTCAAACCGCTCGGTCCGGCGACCGGCCCGATCAAGACCGCGATCTTCGGCGACACCAACGCGAAGCTCTATGATTACGACAAGTCAAAGCGTGGAGATATCGGACCGGAGCGCGATAGCTTCGCCATCAAGAAAGCCGAATACGAGGAACGCGGACCGGCGCGATCGAACCTCCGGTACGGCTACGTCAGCGGGCAAGTCGATGTCGACTGGCAGGCCTTCGCACGCGAATGGAGTGCGTGAAGCTGAACGTAACGGGCAAGGCCTTCCCGTCGTCACTGCTTCTCGAGCAAGCACTCCACCTCGACCGGAGCATGCGTGTCGCCCGGCAGTCTCCGGCGCAGGACCTCGACTGTCCGATAGCCGTTCTTCTCGCATGTGATGGTGACGGTATCCGCGTCGATATCCGCCCCCAGACCCGGCCGTCGGAACCGGCCGTCCGGATCGGTGCGGATGACGAACATGCGCAGGCTGTTCTTCACCTCACCTCTCACCAGCACGCCCTCCAGCGGTCCCATCCCTCGAATGTCCTTCGCTTCGCCGAAGAACGGGGCGCCATGCTCATGCGCATCGTCCGGCTCGAATTCGGTCTCGCCAGCGCACGCGATGGACGACGGCGGGATTAGCAGCAGAGCCAGAACCCAGGCGGGACGGAGGATGCGATTATCGGCAAGGCGCATAGGTCATGCCCTTCGTTGTCCTGCAGCCGTTCACCCCGGTCAGCGCAGGAAGAAGCCGCGCAACAGATAGGTGAACGATATCATGACGAGCAGTGGCACGACCCAGCCGATCCAGACCGGGGGCGACCATCGGCGCGTCAGCGGCCATGCCGCAAGGCTCAGCACGCCCGCAGCAAGAAGCGACGTAGCAATCCAGCCGAACCAGTACATCGCAGGGCCGGATTTGCTCGGCCGTGTCAGCCATTCCCACTCGTTGATGCGGGGATGGTAGGTCACCAGAGCCCAGTTCATCTCCACGGCAATGACGTAAATCAACGCGAAGGCCGCAGCAAACAGCGGGATCACACGATCGATGCTCATCGTCCGAATAACCCCCTTGCATTGTTCAGAATGTGCCCGACCAGGAAGCTGTACCAGACGACGAAGCACAGGATCGCCGTCACCGCCGCCCGCGCAGGACTCAGCTTCTCATCGAGAGGCTTGCGCCAGACCAGCCAATAGAGCGGCAACATGCCGAGCCCGACGGCGACGAACTGCTCCTTCAATTCGAACGAGCCGTTCATCGACCACAGCCGGGCGCTTTCGAGATATGGCCTGACAGCGAGCCGATAGGCCGGATAGATCGAGCCGCCAAGCACCATGACGATGACGTACAGCCAGATGTTCACCGCCGCGTAGCGCACGCCTGAGACGGCGCGGAACGCGGAAAAGAACGACGTCCCGCCTCGCGCCGGCCAGCATGCGGCCATGGCCTGATGCGTAATCCCGCCAATCAAAACGACGGCGAGCAGTCCATGTATGATCAATAGCGTTGTCGCCATGAATTCCCCCCAACGTCATTTCATTCAATTATTGCGGGCTATGATGACCGAGAGACGGACGACCGGCAAGACTGACAATAACGTCCGGCACTGCTCCGCAGCAGCTATGGCGCGGCTTGCTTCAGCACATCCGAAAACGGCCCAGCCGCGTGCACGACCCGCCCGCCCACGACCGTAAGCACCGATTGCAGCGCAGCAATATCGCCGGTCGGAATAGTGAGATAATCCCGGTCCAGAACGGCAAGATCCGCCAGACGGCCGGGCGTGAGGCTGCCTCTCTCATTCTCGGCAAAGGCAAACCACGCGCTGCCGGAGGTGTAGATCCGCAACGCCTCCTCACGCGAGAGGAGCTCCGAACGGCCACGGGTCGGCAGCCCGTCCACGGTGCGTCCGTCGATCATCCACCTCAGTGAGACGAACGGATTGTAGCTCATAACGCGATGGGCATCCGTGCCGCCGCCGACCTTGAGACCGAGCTGCAATGCCGTCTTGATCGGCGGCATCCGACTGACCGCCTTCCCGCGGCCGGCAAGATAGTAGGGTGCTGCAAAGTAGAGGCCGTTCTGCATCAGCCAGCCGATACCCATCGCGTTCATGCGTTCGAGCGATGCTTGCGTGGCGTCGTGAAGATGCGCGATCGACCACCGCAAATTTCGCAATGGCACCTCCCGGTCGACGCGTTCGAATATTTCGAGAAGCTGATGGACGGAGCGATCGTTGTTCCAGTGCATCGTCAGCGTCAGTCCACGTCCGGCGGCCCAACGCGCAATGCGATAATAGGCGTCCTTCTGGTCTTGCGTGGGATCGTCATTGTTGTTCATGTCCCAGGTCACGCGCTCGCCGATGCCATTGAAGCGCAGCATCCCGTTCGCAAATCCCATGGGCAGGAACCGCGTGAGCGTCTGCAGATCCTCAAGCTCGCTGCCACGCCGGGGCGCGCAGATGCTGAATGCAACGCGCACGCCAAGGCCGTCGGCCGCCGACAACCGGAACAGCGCCTCGTAGTCCTCCGGTGACAGATTATAGCCACCCGGATCGATGACGCCGGTGATGCCAAGCCTGTTCAGTTCGCCCATGAAACGTTGCGTTCCGCGCACGCTTTCCGCCAGGGTCGGCCGCGGAAGCCGGGAAAAAATCGCTATCACTGCCGCTCCGTTGCCCTTGATCCAGCCCGTCGGAGTGCCGTCGGCGGACGTCTCGAAGCTGGCATTGGCCGGCAGATCTCCGTCACTGACGATTCCGAGTTTCCTGCGCGCAATGGACGTCAGCAGCACTGCCCGATAGAAAAACTGGATGTAGACCGGATGCGATGGCGCGGCCGAAGCAACCTCGTCCTCCGTCGGACGCCGGTGCTCCGTGAACTGAGCGGGGGTCCAGCCGCCTGCGACGACGATCCAGTCGCCGGGCTTCCTCGTCAGCGCGGCTCGGCGAATACGCCCCAATGCTTCCGCGATCGATGTCGCGCCGATCCAGCTGACCTCGGTCTCGAACGTGAGCCCGGCGCGGATGGCGTGAATATGGGAATCGATCAAACCGGGGATGACAGTACGCCCGCCGAGGTCAACGATGCGGGTGCCCACCCTCCGATATGCCAGCACGTCGGAGTTTGCACCGACAGCCACGATCTTTTCGCCGCTGAATGCCAACGCCTCCGCTATGGAGGAGCGTTCGTCGAGCGTAAGGATCTTGCCGTTTATCAGAATTGTGGAGGACTGTGCGCGGCACGGGAAGCCGCCAGCGAGGCCCGTTCCCAGCAGCGTCAGCAGCGCGAGCCCTGCGATGCCGGATCTGTATAACAGTTGGCCCAATAACGTTTGGCCCAGTGCCGCCATGGGTCGAGCGTCTCGTTCGAATGAGAATACCGGCCACCGACCGCACAAACGACGAGGATGGCTCGCTCGAACCCTATGCCGCATGGGTCTTCTACGCTACCGGCAGAGTGCCACGGCAGGCACACTCATCCGGCAGGCGACGCTTCCATGCGGCAATGGCCAGCCATGGCGGCGAGAGCGGCCTTTACATCGCTCAGTTCCAACGGCTTCCGCAAGACCTGCAATCCCAGCGCTTCGGCCGTGGGGAGCGTATAGGTATGACCGCTGGCAAAAACCACGGCCGTCCCCTTCTTCAGCAGCCGGCGCGCGAGTCCGATGCTCGTCCGGCCTCCGCCGAGATCGATGTCGAGCAAGGCGAAATCGAACTTCTGCTGGTCGATGACAAAAGAGGCGTCCTGGAAAGAGAACGCTGCGTAGACGTGACCGAAACCAAGCGACTTGAGTATCCACTCACTGTCCAAGGCAACAAGAACCTCGTTGTCGACGCATAGCGCGGAGCAACCCGCAAAGCCCGATCCTTTCGCTTTCACTGCCGACCTCTTTCCGGTTGCCGTTCGCTACCCTCGGGCGGAACAACACGGAAAGGCCGGCGAGAGTTCCAACTTAGGTTGTCCTGCTGCCCGTACTACCCGTCTACGCTGCAGAATTTCGATGGGCCTGATCTCGATGAACCTGGCCTCCGGCAACGCGAAACGGCAGGATCTCCGCGAGACCCTGCCGTTCGCCTTGAACCTCAACAGAAGAACCGTCGGGGCTTTGAGACCTCATCGCGTGGTTTTCGAACCGCTGCCCGAGCCGGATTGGGTATCGCCCGCCGTGGGAAGAGCCTTGAACTCGTTAGCGGTCAAAGTGAGGTTGATCCGCTTATCGCCCTTATTGAACTTGTCGGCGGAAATCTCGATCGTCTTGGTGCCCATGCCCATGAAGCCGCCCGTTTCCACCTGAAGGGCCTGCTGACCGCTGGTCCCCGACGCCTGCACGCTCTTCACGTCCCCGACCTTGGAGCCGTCCACGCTATAGACCGGCCAGCCCTTCACGTCGGAAAGGTCCTTGGTTCCCATCGGAGATGAAGACTGCGGCACCGACTGGGCGGCTGGCGCGTTCTGCTGCGGCTGCTGCGGACCTTCTGCGAAGGCCGGCGTAATACTCATAAGGGCCGCCAGGGCACCGGCCGTGGTCAGTTTCTTCAGCATGACTGTATCCTCCTATCATCGCTGACTTGCCATCAGCACACGACAGCAATGAAACGGACCCGCGACCGGTTCCAAACCCGCTGCGACATAACCGGTGACAATTTCGAGGTATTTTATCGGTCGAACTGCGGCCGGACGCGTACGGCCACATCGTGGTGCCGTTCGTCGGAGACGAAACAATTTCCGCGAACTCATCGCACTGCCGGCAACGGTTCTGCGTCCTGCAGGTCCCAGCTTCTGACGGCGACCTGCCTTCCCCGAGAGTGCATGGCTTTATCGATCTCGTCCTGCCGCAGCAGACCGGTCTGCGTGTCGATGTGCGCGACCACGCTGGCGCCATTCAGCGTAGCGGCACGCAAGGCATCCTCGACGCCCGCTCCGCGTGCAACGTATGCGGCAAATGTTGCAGAGAACGCATCGCCGGCACCCGCGGTGCCTGCGACCTCCACCTCGACGCTCGGCACGTGATAAAGCCGGCGGTCATGCGACAGATAGGCTCCGGCCATACCATCCGTGAGCAGAACATGCCCCGGTCCGAGCGACAATACCGCGGACATGAACCGTGCCAGGCTCATGACGAATCCGCTCCCCGCAAGTCCGCGCACCGCAAGCCGCGGCAGATCCGGACCGGGGAGCTCAGGTCCGCCTTCGCCGAACCGCGAGATCAGCGACGGCATCAGCACCGCCGCTTCTGCCCGGTTGATGGACAGCACATCGACGTCGGCGAGACAGCATTCGAAGGCAGCCCCGCGCGAGGCGAGCTGGCGCGGCCCGGGATTGACGCAGACCATGGCGCCCGCCGCCTTGGCCTTGGCGATGATGGAGGGGAAGCATTCGGCCGATTGGTTCGACAGCGACGTGATGTAGACAAGGTCCACCGCAAACGCCTCGTCTCTCAGATCCCGCTCTTCCAGCAGGGTATTTGCGCCGCGGAAGGTAAAGACTGCTGCGTTCCGGTCATGCGAGGAAACGAGAACCGAAGCGCCCGTCGGCGCGCGCGGGTCACGCGACACCCAGCGCGTCGACACGCCTTCCCCGATCAGGCCCGCCATGATCGTTTCCGCCCGCGCGTCCCGTCCGAGCTTGGCGATCGTGGTGACATCCAGCCCCAGCCGCGCAAGTGCCACGGCGGTATTGACCGCGCCGCCGCCGCAATGCGTGGAAATCTCCGCAGCTTCCGTTTTGCTGCCTTCCTGCAGGAGCAGATACGACGCATCCGCATTGAGCATCGACATCCGCTCGATGCGGTCACTCTCGATGATGGCAATGGTATCGATCATCGCGCTACCGAGCGTCAGCGCCTTCATCATTGCACCTCCTGCACGATGTTTTCATGCGCGCAGCTCGGACCCGATGCGCCGCTTCGCTCTGTCGGGAACCAGGCACTGCACGCTTTCTTCGCACGTTCTCTTACCTTGGACCGTCTCCGCGCCTCGTCGTCCATACCCAGGGGATTGATTGAATGTGGTGTCCCTGCAGCGCTTTTACAGCGCGCCGTCGACGCAGCGGCGGCCCACATCGGTCCCCCGCGGCCGGCCGTCGGAAATTCTTGTGCCTGTCCAATGCATATCCAAGGCGCCCGTTCCACCGACCAGTGAAGGTCACCTCTCCTTCTCGCGTTGCGGCAACCTCATCGCCATACCCTCCCAATGGCCGGCATTAGCCGGTATTCCCGAACGACGGGTCTCCAGGGACGCTGCCCACTTGGTCATTGACGCGGGCCCGCCAAGCGCGTTGGCTGGGTGTCTATCCATTTCAGCGGAAAGGCGGATGCCACACATGGACTTCGAGACTGATGAAGCTGCCCGCCTGTCGGCGGAGGCGTTTGCCCGACAGTTCGCTGCCACGGCCGAGGACGTCCTGGGGCCACGGCTGCAGGGTGCATATCTTCTCGGCAGTCTCGCACACGGCGGCTTCAACCGGCGCTACAGCGATCTCGATTTCGGTGTCGTTATCGACGATGGCTTTCGGGACGGCGAGCTAGAGACGATCCGCACCAGGGTGGGAGAGCTGTCGCCGTTCTGGGCCGGACGGCTCTCCGTGTTCTGGAGCGACACGCAGTTTGCCGTCGGCCGCTTTCCGCCGCTTGACCGCATTGACTATCTCGATCACTCAATAGCGATCATCGAGCGTGAACGGTTCGAGCCGGCGAGACCGACGCTCGGCGAGCTACGCGCCTATCTTGGTGGAACGCCGTTCGAGAACTGGGCAGCCACTGCTCTCAGACTTTCGAGCAGCAGCCAGTTCGCCGACAAAGACCACAAGGCTTATGTTCGCGCTCACCTCTACCCGGCCCGCTTCTGGCTGAGCTGGCATACGGGACGGATTGCATCCAACGACGACGCCGTCGAGTTCGTAAAAAGGCAAGCCTCCCACGGCGGCTTGAACGTGGCGAGCATCGAACGCGCCCTCGACTGCCGAAGAGAGACGGCGGATCCCGTCGAACTTTGGCATGACCGTCACGCGCTGCTTCAGCAGGTCGAGGCCTGTCGCGGCCTGATCGCGAGGACGTAGGTCCCGGTCGTGCACATCGGGCTTCGCTAACTTTCCTTGAAGGCCTCTTCCCGCGTGCTCTTCATCGCCGGCAGGATGAACGCCAGCACCAGCACGAGCGCGGCCAAGAGCAACGTCAGGCTGATCGGCCGCTCGACGAAGATCATCGGGTCGCCGCGCGAGATCAGCAGCGCACGCCGCAGGTTCTCTTCCATCAGTGGGCCGAGGATCATCGCCAGCACCAGCGGCGCGGGCTCGCAGCCGAGCTTGTAGAAGCTATAGCCGAGGACGCCGAACACAGCCATGAACCCGACCTCGACCCAGGAGTTGTTGACACCGTAGACGCCCATCGAGCACAGCAGCAGGATGGTCGGGAACATCCAGCGATAGGGCACGGTCAGCAGTTTGACCCATAGCCCCACCATCGGCAGGTTGATGATGACGAGCATCAGATTGCCGATCCACATGCTGGCGATGATGCCCCAGAACAACTTGGGCTGCTCGGTCATAACCTGCGGGCCCGGCTGGATGCCCTGGATCATCATGGCTCCCACCATGATCGCCATCACGGGGTTGGACGGGATGCCGAGGGTCAGCAGCGGAATGAACGAGGTCTGCGCGCCGGCGTTGTTGGCGGACTCGGGCGCTGCGACGCCTTCGATGGCGCCCTTGCCGAAGCGGGACGGGTCGCGCGAAACCTTCTTCTCCAGGGCGTAGGCGGCAAAAGACGACAGCATTGCCCCGCCGCCGGGCAGCACGCCGAGCATCGAGCCGATCGCGGTGCCGCGCAGGATGGCGGGAATGGCGGCTTTGGCTTCCTGCCTGGTCGGCATCAGCGTGCCGACCACGGAGCTGACGCTGCGCCGGGCTTTCTGCTCGAGGTTGACCAGGATCTCCGTGATCGCGAACAGGCCCATGGCAACGGGAATGAAGCCGATGCCGTCCGACAGTTCCGTTATGTTGAATGTGTAGCGCTGGTTGCCGGAATTCACGTCGGTGCCGACAATGCCGATGACGAGACCGAGCAGCGCCATGGCCGTCGCCTTGAGCATCGAGCCGCGCGCCAGCACGATCGTGCCGACGAGACCCAGGACCATCAGCGAGAAGTATTCCGCGGCGAGGAAATTCAGCGCGAACTCGCCGAGGATCGGACTTGCGAGCGCGATGACGAAGGTGGCGAAGGTGCCGGCAAACAGCGAGCCGAGTGCCGCGACGGCAAGCGCGGCGCCGGCGCGTCCGTTGCGCGCCATCTGGTAGCCGTCGAGACAGGTGACGACGGACGAGCTTTCGCCCGGCAGGTTGACGAGAATGGCGGTGGTCGAGCCGCCATACTGCGCGCCGTAGTAGATCCCGGCCAGCATGATCAGTGCAGCGATCGGCGGCAGATAGAATGTGACCGGCAACAGCATCGCCAGCGTTGCAAGCGGTCCAAGCCCGGGCAGCACGCCGATCAGTGTGCCGACGAGTGCGCCGAGGAAGCAGAAGAGCAGGTTCTGCAGGCTGAGTGCGACCTCGAAACCGAGCGCGAGATTGCCGAGAAGATCCATTGAGCCGCGCCTAGTAGTTGATGATTGGAATGGTCATGTTGAGCGCGAAAATGAAGAGCCCAACTGCGCCAAGCGAGAGCACGACGGCCAGCAGCAGACCTTCCAGCCAATGGAATTCGGGACCTCCGCAGGTGGCGATCAATACGACCGCGAAGGCGGCCGGCAGCAGTCCGGCGTTTTCGATCAGGCCGGCAAAGGCGAGAATCGAAAGCGTCACCAGGATGAGGGGACGCCAGTGAAGCCTGCCGGGCATCTCCGTGCTCTTAACGAGCCCCTTGAGAGCGATGAGGAGGCCGATCAGCACGAGAAGACTGCACAGGACCATTGGGAAATAGCCCGGCCCCATGCGGAAGGCAGTGCCCACTGCAAGGTCCTTGCCAAACCAGAGGCCGGCAATTCCGACTACGATGAACAGGAGGCCCGAGAGTACGTCTTGATTGAGCTTCGTCATGTCACCCCGTGCGAACGTCCGAGCGCGAAGGCCGGACCACGTTAGAGTTTCAGGAGACGCTTGCCGCTTCCGCAGAGCGTCTTGGCCCTGTTCTCATCGCAAAGCGGGATGGTCGGTATTCGTTCGATACCGGGCGGATTGAGGACGAACGGACAGTCGGTGGCGAACAGGATGCGGTCGATGCAATGATCGGGCAGGCTGGCTTCGGCATACAGTCTCCTCCTGACCTGTTGTCTTCCGCGCTGTACGCCGTCGTGTCTAAGGGCTTGTGCAGCAGGTGGCTTTTGGAATTGTTGTATTCTGCCTATGCGCTGATGGCTAGCTCTGCCAGACGGCGGGGGAAGCAGAGCAGGTTCGCTGGAACGACCGGGCCCTGCTCCAAATCCCGCGCGCCTGCGCGCTCAGTCGAGTTCGATCTTGGCTGCCTTGGCGACGGCCTTCCATTTCGGGATCTCGCGCTCGAGCCGCGCCCTGAGCTCCGCGCCGGTGCTGCCGTCTGCGATCATGCCGAGCTGCGTGAGCCGTTTCCGGGCATCCGGAATTTTCGAGACGGCAATCAGCGCGGCCTCGAGCTTCTTGACGATCGCGGCCGGCATGCCCTTCGGTGCGACGACGGCGCTGAACCCGTCCATCACAACATCCGGATACCCGGCTTCGGCCATCGTCGGCATGTCCGGAAGCTCGGCCATCCGCTTCGATCCGCTGGTGGCGAGCGGGCGGATCTTGCCCGACCGGATCTGCGGCATTACCGGAGCCACGTCCGCAAACGCCATCGCCGCCTGGCCGTTCAGCATGCCGGTGACCATCTCCGCTCCGCTCTTGAACGGGATATGCACGAATTCGACGCCGGCCTTGGTGTTGAAGAGCTCAGTGGTCAACTGGAAGATCGCCGACGAACTGGCGTAGTTCGCCGCCTTGCGGTTCGCCTTGCCCCACGCCACCAGCTCCTTCACGGACTTGGCAGGATGCGACGATGGCACCGAAAGGATGAAGGCGTAGAGCGAGAAGTTGGAGATGAGCTCGAAGCTCTTCAGCGGATCGAAATTGAGCTTCTTGTAGACCGCGGGCGCCACCATCAGCGTGCCGGCCGGCGCCACGAGCAGCGTATACCCGTCCGGCGCCGAGCGCGTGAGCAGTTCTGCCGCGATTCGTCCGCCCGCGCCGGGCTTGTTCTCCACCACAATCGGCTGTCCGAGCAGCGGTGACAGATGTATCGCCAGGAGGCGGGAAACGAGGTCGTTGCCGCCGCCAGGCCCGAAGCCCACCAACAGCTTGATGGGCGCTTTGGGATAGTCGTCCTGTGCGGCCACGGGACTGACCATCGTGACGGCGGACCCGACCAGCGCCAGACATCCCGCCATGCAGACTGCTGCTTTGGAACTGAAACGCATTGCCTGTTCCTCCCTTTGAAGCTCAAAATACGCCGGACCTAGTCGACGCTCTCGGCTGGTACGTTGCCTACCTTTGCCGATGATCGATCGCTTCGTGAGCGGTCAATCGACGTAGAGGTTGGCATTCTTTGCCACCTCTTTCCAGACCTTGAGCTCGGCCACGAGCCGCTTGGAGAACTCCTCCGATGTGCCGCCGACAGGAATGACAGCGAGCTGCTGGAAGCGCGCCTTCACGTCGTCCATCTTGAGCACGGCGTTGACCTCCGCCTCGATCCTCTTGACGACCGGCATGGGTGTTCCAGCCGGGGCGACAAGCGTGGTCATGCCGTCGACCACGACACCCGGCACGCCTGCCTCCGCCATCGTCGGCACGTTGGGCAGATCTGCAGAGCGCTTGGCGCCGCTGGTTGCAATCGCGCGCAGTCTGCCGGCCTTGATGTGGCCCATCAGCGCCGACGGATCGATAAACGCGAATGTCACCTGCTTGGTGAGCACCGCCGAGATCATCTCGTTGCTGCTCTTGAACGGAATGTACTCGGCCGGCATGCCCGACTTCGCTTTGAACAACTCGGTCGGCACCTGGAACACCGGCGACGTGCTGGCATAGTTCGATACCTTGGGATTGGCCTTGCCGTAGGCAACGAGATCCTTCACCGTCTTGATCGGAGAGGCGCCGTTCACAGTCAGATAAAGCGGATAGTCGGCGACTATCACGACCGTCTGGAAGTCTTTCAAAGGATCGTAGGAGAGCTTCCGCCGCACCGCCGGATTGCCGACCAGCGTGCCAGTTGGCGCCACGAGCAGAGTGTGGCCGTCGGGCGGAGAGCGCACGACGAGTTCGGCAGCGATGATGCCGCCTGCACCCGGCTTGTTTTCGACTACAACCGGCTGGCCGATGCGCTCCGATAATTTCTGTGCGATCACGCGGCTGATGAGATCATTGCCCCCACCCGCGCCGAAGCCCACGATCAGCTTGACCGGCTGCTTCGGCCAGACTTTGCCCTGGGCCTGCGCTGCTTCACCAGCCAGCGCGAGGCCGACAAGCAGCGAAAGCCCTGCGATTGCCTGCCGGCGGAATGCGTTTGATCGACGTATCATGTGTCTAGTCCTGACCGTGCTTTGAATGATGGGTTGTTGAGGATGGGTTATTGCAATCGATGCAGCGTCGGCTGGAGCGTTCAAGCGAACCCGATCTCGGCGCTTGCGGGACGGCCTTCCAGATCTTCTCCGAATTGCCGATCAGCGATTGCCGCGAAGGGGAACGGCAATTCGGAGACGGTGAATCAGTCGAGCTTGATGTTCGCCTTGGCCGCGACGGCTTTCCAGCGCGCACTCTCGCGGTCGATCATGGCCGCGAACTCCTTCGGTGTGCTGCTGACGATGTCGAGCCCGAGATCCTCGAACCGTGCCTTGACGGCGGGATCCTTCAGCACCGCCGTGATCTCGCGATAGAGCTTGTCGACAATCGGAGCCGGTGTCGCTTTCGGCGCGACGATTCCAGTCAGCGGCAACATCTCGACGCCCTTGTAGCCGAGCTCGCCGAGGGTCGGCAGGTTGGGCATTTGCCGCGAACGCTTGCGGCTCGTCGCCGCCAGCGGCCGCACCTTGTTGGCCTTCATCTGCGCGGACAGGTTGCCGTAGTCCGTGAACACGATCATCGCCTGCCCGTTGAGAACCGCACCCATGGTCTGCGCGTTTGACTTGAACGGGATCGTTACGAACTTGGTGCCGGTCTTCTGCTCGAACAGTGCGCACAACAGCTCGAAGGTCGTCGCCGGACTGGCGTGATTGGCCTTGGCTGGGTTTGCCTTTGCGTAGGCGATGAGGTCTTTGACCGACTTTACCGACGTCGAGGCGTTGACCGTCAGGTAGAGCGGGTACTCCGTGATCTGCGTGATCGGCGCATAGTCGCGGATCGGGTCGTAGTTGAGCTTGCTGTAGACGGCGGTATTGATGACGAGAGTCGCGGTCGGCGCCACCAGCAGCGTGTAGCCGTCCGGCGCCGCCCGCGCCACGAACTCCGCGCCGATGTTGCCGCCGGCGCCCGGCTTGTTCTCGACGACCACCGGCTGCTTCAGGCGCTCGCTGAGCTTCTGGGCGATGATCCGGCCCTGGAGGTCGTTGATGGCGCCAGGTGCAAGCCCGACGATCATCTTCACCGGCTGCCGCGGCCAGTTCGAAGCGTCTTGCGCCGATGCCGGTGCCGGCATTGCCGAGAGAGCTGAGACGGCGCCAACCGCCACCACGAGACGCGTGACGATCCTGATCTTCGAACGATTGCCTGCAGCCATGATGATGTTTCACTCCCTATTGCCTGGGCCGGACGTCTTCGCGTCCTGCCTCGTGCCGTGGCTTCTTGAGCCTGCCATTCCTGGTCGTGCGTGAGACCCCCATCATAGGCGTTGTCATCAGCCTCGGAAAGTCCTTATCGCCAGGGCGGTCCCGTTGCTCGTCGGACGTATCGGTGCGGATATATCCGAGCGCGCAGATCCGGCGAGCGGGGCTCCGCTGCAATGTTCCAGAGGTTCTCGCGGGAGGAGTGGCAGCGCACCCATCAACGGCGCGAGCTTCCTTGCCTGCATCGCCCAGGTCCTCGTCGTGACTTTGAAACCCGGCGACTTCTTCGCCATCGGCAATGTCGGCTCGCACAAGAGCAAGGCCGTCCTTCACGCATTTGCGTCAGCGCGGAAATTGCCCGGAGGCCGTTTTTCCGAGGTTGTTCGGGGCTATTTCTAAGTATTGAGTGTTGTTCGAATTGTCGCGCGCGAGTTGATTGAGAATAGGAGTAGACGGGCGTTTTAACGCCAGCTAAAATAATAAGATCGCAAATAACCAAATCATAAATAACCAGATCATAAAAAATGGGAGGATGAGATGCGGAAGCAGGCATTATCGATTGCCGTAGCCGCCTTCACTTCTGTCTTCGGGTTGCCGGCATCCGCCCAGCCTTTGGAGAAGGTGACGGCAGTCATCCCGAATAACAGCGTGTTCGTGCTGAATTGGACAGGGGCGAAGGACGCTGGCGTCTTCAAGAAACACGGTATTGACCTCACTGTCGACGCGCGGCCGTTTGCGGGTTTTTTGGCGGGGATACCCTCGAAGGAAGCGAAGGCAACGACCTACTCGGGCATCGATGCCGTCCTCAAAATGAACGAGGGCTATGATCTCGCGGTTATCGGCGGTGGGCTGACCGTCTTTCAGGAAATCTACGTACAGAAATATTCTCCCATCAAGACCGTAGCCGATCTGCGCGGCAAGCGCTTTGGCGTCTGGTCCAAGGGTGCCGGCGCCTACAAGGCGGTGCGCGCGGCAATCATGGATGCCGCCGGCTTCGAC
>JBFWYV010000003.1:0-43500 GCA_050186055.1 Hyphomicrobiaceae bacterium
CTCTTCCGATCTCGTAGTGGCCAGAGTCCAGGACTATATCGCTGCGGGACAAGTCCGAGCGACCGAACAGCTCATCGATCCGCTGCAAATCCAGCAGCCCGGAACAATCACTGCGTATCTTGAGCCTCTGTATAAAGACGGATTGAACGGTATCGTCCCGGGAAGCTCCTGCATCGCCAATGCATACACCAGCAATCATGGGCTGCTTGCAAACCCCGACATCGGGCTGGTCAGGTGGCTATTCCTGCACGTCGTCGACGCTGTCAGCGTCGTTCATGCGATGATTCTTCGAATCAAGGCATTCGTGATGCCGATACAAACATTGATATTTTCTGGCCACTGAATGAATATTAAAATCACACTCGGTCGAGATATAGAGTAAAGAACCTCATGCAGTCCTGCACGCTGAGGGACGCCGCGGCGCTCGTCCCTGAGGGTTCAACGGTGCTGTTCGGCGGATTTATGGATGTCGGCTTCTGCATGGGTAGGAACAATTGATGGCGCGGCAGCGGCCTGGCGATCGGGGAAGGAAAGCCGAAGGAGCGGCGATAATGGATATGCGATCGCGCCTGAGGGTGCGTTTCCCGTTATCGGGTGCCGTTCGGACCGCGCCTATAAGCGGCGGTTCTCCGTTGCCCTGCTATAGGGCGGGTGCCAGGTTGAGCGCTTTGTGGATCGATGCGAGCAGAGAGCCGTCGCTAACGGGCTTTTCGAGATAGTCGACGGCTCCGCCCGGCAATCCCGCTGCACGCATATGATCCTTGATCTGAGCACTGACAAAGATCGTAGGAATCCGTATTCCCTGCGTGCGCAGCTTTTGATGAAGCTCGAATCCGCTGAGGCCGGGCATGCGCACGTCCAATATAAGACATGCCGTTTCTAGTAGAAACTTCGACCTCAAGAAAGTCTCCGCGCGCCCGTACGAATGCACGCGAAAACCTATAGCCTCGAGCAGATTGACGGCAGAAGTACGAACGGATTGGTCGTCGTCCACGACCGTGATGAGCGGTGCAGCGGTCAAGTGATATCCCCCGTTTCCGGCAGTTCCCAACGCGGCATAAATGCCCCGTCCCCGCTGGGAAAGTATACATTGGTTTAATTGTGAACTATTGTCGCGCGTTGAGGTTCAGTATTTGAGCCATTCTGATCAGATCGGCCAGCGAGCGGGCACCGATCTTCCGCATTGCGTTCCCCCTGTGCACCTTGACCGTAATCTCGGCTATGTCCAACTCGCCCGCAATCTGCTTGTTCATCAACCCGGCGCTGACACCGGCCACGACATCACGCTCGCGGCGCGTCAGGGTGTGAAAGCGCGCCTTGATGTCTTCGATAGCTTTCTGACGTTCGCGGCGTTCCCGGTCCTGTTCGAGACCGCGCTGTACGGCATCAAGCAGATCCTGATCGCGAAATGGTTTCGTCAAGAACTCGAACGCGCCAGCCTTCATGGCGCGGACAGTCATGGGAATGTCTCCATATCCCGTAATGAAAATGACGGGCATCTGCACGGCGCTGTTGGACAGATGGGCCTGGAAATCAAGTCCACTGCACCCGGGCAGGCGGACGTCGAGTATCAGGCACGACGGAACGTCTGGAGAACAGTGCTGCATGAAATCCAAAGTCGACGCAAACGTACGCGTTGGCAAATCGACAGAGGTCAGCAACTCGGACAGTGAGGCTCGAACCGATGCATCATCATCGATGACGAACACCATGCAACTCATCTGGGTATCTGACATCTTCCTCACCAGGTTTTGCGACAGGCAAACTCAATTGCAGGACGGCACCCCCGGCTTGATCGGGAGGCGCCCAAATACTGCCGCCGTGCGCTTCCACGATCGTTCGGCTGATGGCGAGTCCCAGTCCAGTACCGTTGGCTTTGTTTGTGAAGAAGGGATCAAAGATCTTCTCCCGATCCCCGTCATCAAGACCCGGTCCAGTGTCCTTGATGAGAATCGAAACGTGGTCGGGCGGCTGGCTGTGCGCTCGAATCGTCAGGATACGGTTTCCGCCCTCTGATCGCGCCATGATCTCAGTCGAGTTCGAGATAAGATTTAGAAAGACCTGCTGTAGCTGCAGGCGGTCGCCGGCGATCTCAGGCAGATCGTCCTCCAGGAAAAGACGCAGTTCAATGCGGTTCGCTCTAAGTTCGACGGCGACGAGAGCTGTCGTATCCTGAATGAGCTGCGCGATATTCAACCGCCTGGATTCGGTTCGACATTTGAAGAAAACGGAGCGTACGCTTTCGACAACTTCGGCGGCGCGCAACCCGTCGGATTGAATGGATTTCAGTATGCTTTTTACCCGCTCAATGTCGGCCGGTTCACGTTGGAGCCAGCGCAGGCCGGCACCGGCGTTGTTCACCATCGCCGCCAGCGGCTGCTTGACTTCGTGGGCTATTGCGGCAGTGGCGGTTCCAAGCGTCATCAGGCGATTGGTGCGGTCGCGCTCCGGAACCGTCATCGACAGTGCGGCCTGAGAGTACAAACTCGTCGCCTCCGACAGCAGCATGACCAGCAACAGCGTGCCGGTCGCCAGACCGCAAAGATGATGCGTGTACCACAGCAGGCTATAGGGCGGGGGAGCGAGCATGATCAGGAACAACTCGACCATCCAGCCGCAAAGAATGGCGAGAAGCCAGTGATCGAGAAGAGAATGGCGCCTGTGAAGCAAGTGCACGGCGGCAACGACAGTAATGAGAATTGGAATCAACGTCGAGAAGCGGGGGTTCTGCAAGGCTGGAACCATATTTCGGCCTGTTCCAAGAACAGCCGCGGCGCCAACAGCGGCTGCTGCCGCCAATGCCAAGCCAATCGATATCGGCACTGCAGCACCTCGAGAATCGAGCGCAGTGCGGACATCCCATCTTTTGAGCCGGGAATAGACAATCACCGAGATGGGAAACCCGGCGTGCCAGGCAAGCCATATCCAATCGGCCGGGCTGGAGCCGAAAACAGATGCATCGCTGGATAAAACACTGGAGAACGCGATGGCGTGCAGGATGACCATCGACCCCGTAAAAAAGTAGCCTGATGCCAGGGCGAGAAGTGCGTGTGAGCGAAGCAGCAGTGCCTGAGCCACCAGCAACGAACCGGTCATGAAGCTGGTGAGGATCAGTATCGTATCAATCACTGGAACGAATGTGTGTACGGCAGGTAATTTCGCTGTCCCGAAGAGTGCGGCGCCCAAGAATACGAGTAAAAATGATAATGCGGTGAACCAGATAATCCGGCCTTGCCGCCTGCTTACCGGCAGCGACGAAATCAATGCGGGTCTTGAAGCCTGCATCAGAAGCGCTTCCATGGCCGATGCGAGAATAATAGTTAAAGATTATCCGGAGGGTTACATCTGTCAAATGAGATCGGCAAGCCGTTCTATACGTAGTTAAGGTGAGCACTGACGATATATAGTTTTTCGGGATGGTGCCGCTGCGTCGATGCCGGCTACGATATAAAGTAGCGATGTAATCGAAACTAATTAAAGTCCAACCTATACCAGCGGATAAACTATCTAAATCAAGGCAGGACGTTTTGACCGCAACAGACATCTATCCAATATCTCATGTATGCGCTCAAGTCACCAGGAATAGCGACCGCTCGCGACCCATGAACAAATGCGTCTCGGCTGAGCGTGCTGATGAGGAGCGGCAAATGTGGAAACTGATCAAGGACGAGTTGTATGAAATTGCGGTCGTGGTGCCGCTTGTTGCGTTCCTTTCCATAACTGCTGTCATGCTTGCTATTTTAGCTTTTGAAGTGTCATGAAATGTACAGTTGATTCATATCTCAACGATTGCTTTGGTGCTCGATATTGAACAAGTTCGAAATAATATCGAATGCTGTGCTGGTGCACGGATCTAAGACAGGGTCCATGAACCCGGAATTTTCTCGATCGTATCGGCGCCATCCATTTCTCAAGTTGACCTCCGTGTGCAGGTAAGACCGCCTTCAATCCGATACTTTCGGATAGTTTGCCGCTCCCGGGGATCAGGGGCTGCGCGTCGTTGGACAAGCCCGGTGTGAACCGTCGGACAATGGAAGCGATGGAGGATCCAATTATCATGGTCATCATCAGTCGATGATCACTCGGGGGCGCATCCTCGGAGAAATGGTGGCCAGAGATTGTGTCCGACCGTACCAACCGGAATTGCAGGCCATACAGTACCGCGGGGATGGAATGCTCGCACAAGTCAAAGTCATAGAGGGGACTTCGCATTCCGCGATGATACTGATTCCCGGGTCCACCTACCGAATGGGATCAGATGATCATTACCCCGAGGAAGCTCCGGCGCACAGGGTAATCGTCGATTCGTTCTGGATCGATTCAACTCCGGTTACCAATAATCAGTTTGCGGTGTTCGTTGCGGCGACCGGATACAAGACATTCGCGGAATTTGCGCCTAAAGCGGAGGATTATCCCGGCGCGTTGCCACATATGCTGAAACCGGGTTCCATGGTCTTCCGCGCGCCTTCTCAGCGGGTGGATACGAGCGACTGCAGCCTATGGTGGCAGTTCTGCTTTGGCGCGGATTGGCGACATCCGACCGGGCCAGGCAGCTCGATCAAGAGCCTCGGCGATCACCCGGTCGTGCATGTCACATACGATGACGCGCAAGCCTACGCGGAATGGTCGGGAAAGAGTCTGCCGACGGAGGCGGAATGGGAGCTGGCGGCGCGTGGAGGGCTTCAGGATGCCGAGTTCGCGTGGGGGAACGAGTTCAATCCTCGCGGCCGGCAAATGGCCAACACCTGGCAGGGAGAGTTTCCCTACCAGAACCTGAAGCTTGATGGATACGCGCGAACATCGCCTGTCCGGGCATTTCCGCCGAATGGCTATCGTGTCTACGATATGATCGGGAATGTCTGGGAATGGACCAGCGACTGGTTCGCACCGAAACACTCGGCGGAAGTCGGAAAGGCGTGCTGTATTCCTCACAATCCGCGCGGTCCGCGCGAGGAACAAAGTTACGATAATTGCCAGCCGGAAATCAGGATTGCGCGCAAGGTCCTGAAAGGCGGCTCGCATTTGTGTGCGCCGAACTATTGTCGCCGGTATCGTCCGGCTGCGCGTCATCCTCAGCCCATCGATACCTCAGCAAGCCATATCGGATTCCGGTGCATCGTTCGCAATTCGTGACTACACAAATCGCTGCGGGCCGCAGGACTGGATCACTCGATATGCAAGCGAACCCAGGCAGATGTCCTTCGGCAGCGCTCTTCCTCACTTTCCTCTTCGCGATCCAAACGCCACCATTGGCAACCGCACAGAATACGTCCCTTGCGCCGCGGCGGAGCACGCCATGGCGGCGGCAGGCGTTGGCCGTTCAATCAGGATGAAGCCATCCAGATGGCACAAATGCGCGACATAGAACTCACTCCGCTGGCCAAGGCTGTGATCGGCATAGCGGCTCTTCTTCTGTTGCTTGCTCTTCTCGTATACGGATTGGATGGTGCAACCCGGAGCCGGTTCTGGCAAGATTTGACCGACCGGAGGGACGGACTGTTCTCGTTCCGCTTTCTATTGCAGCCGCTGATGGCGGCAATCGCGGCATTTCATGATGGCTACCGTGATGCTCAAACCGGTCGATCACCTTATCTTTGGACGGTTCTCACGGATCGTGGCAGGCGCACAGGGCGCGTTCGCGAGGCGCTGATCGCCACCGCCCGCATTATTCTCCTGGGCTTCGTCATGGACGCGCTGTACCAGGCGTTCGTGCTGGGAACGTTCTATCCGGGTGAGATGCTCGCGATCGCGCTCTTTCTGGCCTTTGTGCCGTACGTGCTGCTTCGAGGCCCGTTCTCGCGCATTTCGACATGGTTGCTCGATCACATGTCGAAACCGGAGCAATCGTCGGGGATGTCCGACCGGGCCGGACTCATCGAAGCTCGACGACCCTCCCTTGCAACGATCATGAAGCCGGTGCTCGCCGATCGTCCGGAAAGCCCAGATCCAAAAATGTCCCCGCCGCCGGAGGTGAAAATGGAGAAGAGGCTTCTCGACGTCATGCCGACGCGTCCTGAAAAAATCGCCGAGCAGCCGGTAGCGCAAATTCCCAACGTAGACGGATTGGGATCGGGACAGGCCTCCACGGTACTTTCCCAGCACCGCACGACGCTATCGACCCATCGAACCGGGCTGTCAGAGCATCGAACGTCGTTATCTGAGTACAGAACAGATCTGTCCTCACACAGAACCGACCTGTCCACCGACCGTACCGGAATGTCCATGCGCCGCACAGGCATGTCGTTCCAGCGCACGAGAATGAGCGCCGAGCGGACCCTGATGTCGGTGATTCGCACGTCGTTATCGCTAATCTCGTTCGGTTTCACGATCTACCAGTTCTTCGAAAAGGCGGTGGACCAAGGATGGCTGGAGCATGCCGCCGCACCGCGCAATTTCGGCATAACGCTGGTTCTTCTCGGCATCATCATGTTGCTGGTCGGTATCGCCTACCACGTGCAGTTCATGCTCGGCCTGCGGCAGGAGCGGGTCGAGATGCATGCGGACGGACTCATTTATGCGCAGAGCAGATTTCCTCCGTCGATGACTCTCGTCACCGCAATAATTCTGCTCGGCGTCGGCGTATTCGCAATCCTGAGCATGCTGTTCAAAATCGGCCCCTTCTGAGCCGGGCGTGTGACGCATGGAAACGCAATGCGAGGTTCGAGACGAGGATATGCCTTCTAGCGGCAGTCGGATGGCTGAAGTCATCTGCGACACGGTCCGCAATCAGAATGTCGACGTCGATCACCTGTTCGCCGTTGTCATAGCGAAGTAAATCATTGTCGGAGCAGGAGGTATGAATGCCCAAGAAAGCGGATAAGCCGAACATCCTCGTCATCTGGGGCGACGATATCGGCATTTCGAACCTGAGCTGCTATTCGCACGGCTTGATGGGATACAAGACGCCGAACATCGACCGCCTGGCAAAAGAAGGCATGATGTTTCTTGACTCCTACGGGGAACAGTCGTGCACGGCGGGTCGGTCATCGTTCATCACCGGACAAAGTGTACTGCGTACCGGCTTGTCGAAGGTCGGAATGCCCGGGGCACCCATCGGAATGAACGAGAAGATCCTGACCATCGCCGGAGCCCTGAAGAACCAGGGCTACGCTACCGGGCAGTTCGGGAAGAACCATCTCGGCGACCTGAACCATATGCTGCCTACCAATCACGGCTTCGACGAGTTCTTCGGCAATCTCTATCACTTGAACGCGGAGGAAGAGCCGGAGACGTACGACTACTTCCCCAAAAAGGACTTCCCGAACTTCAGGGATAAATTCGGTCCGCGCGGCGTGATCCATTCATGGGCAACGGACAAGGACGATCCCACCGAGGAGCCGCGCTGGGGCAAAATCGGCAAACAGAAAATCGAGGATACGGGCCCGCTTACGCGAAAGCGTATGGAGACGTGCGATGACGAGTTCGTCGCGGCGGCAAAGGATTTCATCAAGCGCGCCGAGGATGCCGGAAAGCCATGGTTCGTGTGGCTGAACACCACGCATATGCATCTTTATACGCACACGAAGAAGGAAAGTCTTGGTCAGGCGGGGCGCTGGCAGTCGCCGTACCACGACACCATGATCGATCATGACAAGCACGTCGGGCAGATGCTCGATTTCCTCGATGAGCTTGGGATCGCGGACGATACTTTCGTGCAGTATTCGACGGACAACGGTCCGCATCGGAATTCGTGGCCGGATGGCGGGATGACGCCGTTTCGGTCGGAGAAGAACACGAATTGGGAAGGTGCTTTCCGTATTCCATCGCTGGTGCGGTGGCCTGGCAAGATCAAGCCGGGGCAGGTTTCGACCGAAATCGTTCAGCACCACGACTGGCTTCCAACCTTCCTCGCCATGGCCGGAGATCCCGATGTCGCCGAAAAAGCGAAAAAGAGCTACAAGGCGTGCGGACGGACCTATAAGAACCACATCGATGGTTTCAATCTGCTTCCGTACCTGACCGGCAAGGAGAAGGAGAGTCCGCGCAAGCTGTTTGTCTACATCAGCGACGATGGCGATATTCTGGCGCTGCGCTATGACAATTGGAAATGCGTGTTCATGGAGCAGCGGAGCAAAGGCACGCTGGAGGTGTGGGCGGAGCCGTTCACGCGGCTGCGCGTTCCCAAGCTCTACAATTTGCGCACCGACCCCTATGAGTTCGCCGATACGACATCGAACACGTATTGGGATTGGTTCATCCGCCGCGACTATATCGCTTTTGCAATCAATATGGTTGCGACCAAGTTTGCGGAAACGTTCAAGGACTTTCCGCCGGTGCAGAAGCCGAACAGTTTCACGATCGATGACGCGGTTGCGAAGATGAACGAAGCGGCCGCCGGACGTGATTGAGAGCGTAATGGGGCGGCGGATCAGATCCGCCGCCCCATCGTAAGGTGCGCGCTATGGCGGCAAGCCTACGATCTCGGGAACGAAAGAGTGTTGATTGCACGTGCCATCGAAACGAACGGCTTGCTGCAGACCTCGTGGTACGTGCCGGTCAGGCCGCGAAAGCCGTGAGGATCGTTGCTGAAATGCACGCGCACACAGCGCTGTCCGTTCTGAATGGGCGTCTTGCAGCTCGTGCACCACGGTCCGTGCGATTCCTCGCGGTGATATGTTCCATCAAGAGGCATGAGACTTTCCCCCGAAAGACCCCGTTTACCTTCTCAGAATTGCACGCGGCGGCATTCGATCCAAGGTCGTTTTGGTCGCAGTATCGGCTCGTCGGACGGCCGCCGCCGAAACAGCGCCCAGGCCGCAAGCGCGACGCTTTCGCATGATATGAGTTTATGTCGGCTTCCGTAACTGCTCACGCCGAAGGAGCCGTGGATGAGTGAAGTTGTGACGGAGATGACTCACTACATCATCCTCACGATAGATCTGATGGCGCTTGTCATCATCGTCTTCGGGACGGTCGAAGCGTTCGCAGCCGCTCTCAAGATAGTGCTGAAATCGAGCGGCTTACATGAAAGCCGCGCGGTCTGGCTGCGGTATGGACGCTGGCTGGTCGTGGGGCTGACGTTCCAGTTGGCAGCAGACATCATAGAGACGTCGATAACAACCGATTGGGAATCCGTCGTCCGTCTCGGGGCGATCGCTCTGATCCGTACAATGCTCAATTATTACCTGGAGCGCGATCTGACGGAAGTCCGGGACCGTCAGCGCGAGCAGGATGAGAAGGCGCTTGTTTGAAAACGGAAGCCGGGACGGGAACATCCGGAAGCGGACGCACGATCCACCAGAGCAATTCGGCCTGCATTATGTAAATTTCAATCTCGGTTCAAGTGCGAGTCCTCTGGTTCCACCACCATAATGCGAGACAGACCAGAAGCGCACCTGCGAGTGCGGAGACGATATCTCGCAGCGAAATCGATATGCGGTCGAGTGCGGGAAGGATACCGAAAATCCGGAAGATGAACCCTCCGATCAGTGCGCCCGCCAGACCCACGCCGAGATTGGCAGCCAACCCGAAGCCCCGACGCTCGCGCCGGATGAGCAGGCCGGCAAGACTGCCGCCCAGAAGGCCAATAATCGCCCAGGTGATGATCTGATCGACGCCAATCGACATGGCCGCCTCGCTATGGATCTGCCGTCTCCGGATATTTGTATAGCGCATGCCAGGATATTGTCTGCAATGCGAAGGTAAAATACTTAAGCATAGGATCGGGCTGTCAGGACGCTGGCGGCCGGATGAAACAAATACTGCGATCCGGCGTTACACCGGTGTTCTCCGCGCAGTCGCCTGCTTGCCGTTGCTCGCGGCAAGCGGGCGTCTTCTGCTGTCGTCGCCGATTGACTGGAAAGCGTGGCAATCGTCTCATTTTTTTGATGGGTAGAGATACAGGAAAAATTGCGTGAAACTGCGAAGGTTCGAACGAAGAGCAATCGTAGCGACCCGGTTCATGGCGGCTGCGGCGGTCGTGGGATCGATTGCCGGCGCATTGCTGATGTTCATTCTCGGACTTGTGAATATCTATGAGGCTTACAGCGGCTGGCTCCCATGGGGGCATCAGTTGGGCCCGGACATTGCGCCAAGCGCGGCTGCCGTAATCAGCGTCATCGAGGCGCTGGATCGCTTTCTCATTGCGATCGTCCTCCTATATTTCGGTTACGGCGTCTATTCCCTTTTTATCCATCCGGAACGGGCTGAGGACGAGTTGGCGCTTCCGGCATGGCTGCGGGTCAAGCAGATCGGTCAGCTCAAACAGGTCGTCGCGGAGGTCATCATCGTCGTTCTCTTCGTTCTGTTTCTGAGTACGGCGCTTCAGACGTTCCAGACGTCGGGCGAGGGCATGACGGTGGCAGGCTTCCTTTCCTTCCTGTCAATTCCGATTGCCGCTGCCCTGTTGGCGCTGTCGCTGCGTCTGGTGGAGCTTCATCCAAAGCCCCGTCGCCCGGAACGAGAGAGTTCCGCCAAGACGGCGGAGTCCGCCGACGAATCCGAAGATGGGAGCGACCAGAAAGCGGACGCTCGTTATTGATCGAGCGTCACCCTTCTCCGGCAGACAGCCGTCGGGCCTCAACGGCTCGGTGGAGGGACGACAATTGCCTGTAGCGCCTGCCGTTCAAATGATCGACTTCGGTTCGGGCATTTCGATGTGAACCATGTCAGCAGCGGCGAGGAGACGAGACCGATAATCACCGGAAGCAGCCAGAGCGCCGTGTGGATGGAGATGGCGGATGCGGTGGCCGCCAGAAAGATACCGGCTGCGACATGCATGGTGTGGAAAGAGACGGCCTGGCTGAGGGATAGGCTTCTGCCTTCGCGTGTTTGAACGGACCAGCCGGAATCGCGCCCAAACAGGATTTCGCACAGACCGCGAACGTGAACGGCCATCAGCACAGGGGCAACCAGCGTGCTGGCGGCTGTCTCGGCCAGCGCAACGCCGACCATTTGCAGCTTTTGGGTCAGCGGACCGCGATGACGCCACAGTTGCACGGCCAGGCCCACAATCTTCGGCAGCAACAGAACAGCCAGGGTGCCGGCGAGTACCCGCAGACCAGCTTCGGTGTCGAATGTGGGCCATGCCGGAAACAATGACTTGGCATCGGAGAAGTACGACGTCGCGCGATATTTCTCATGCCACGACAGCCAAAGCCCGAGACCGATCAAAGTTGCCCAGAGCGCCGACGAGGCATAGGCAAGGATTCCGAACGTCAGATGCACGCGGCTTATCGGTGCAAGACCTCGTGCGGCGAGTATGGACAGGTGCTGGATATTCCCCTGCATCCATCGGCGGTCCCGGATTGCCATGTCGATCAGCGTCGGCGGTCCCTCTTCAAACGTCCTCGATGCGCTGGTCACAAGGTCGATTCGCCAGCCGGCGCGGCGAAGGAGAGCCGCCTCTACGAAGTCGTGGCTGAGGATGTGCCCGCCGAATGGCGCCTTGCCCGGCAGGACCGGCAAACCGGCGCAGGCTGCAAATGCGCGGGTCCTGATGATCGCGTTATGGCCCCAGTAGTTTCCGGATCCGCCCTGCCATAACGCAAAGCCGGCTGCGAACGTCGGACCATAGACATTATTGGCGAAGGCATTGAGCGCTGCAAAACGCGTGGCCGGCCGAATAAGTCTGGGAACCGTCTGTATCACCGCGCTGTCGTGCGTTCGCTCCATCGCTGCTGCCAGGCTGGCGAGCAACTCGCCCGACATCATGCTGTCGGCATCGAATATCACGAAATGATCGTAGCCGCCGCCAAATCGCCTGACCCAATCGGCGATGTTGCCGGCCTTCTTCGCGACATTCTTCTCGCGGTTTCGATAGGTGACACGGAGTCTCAGATCATAGTCGTGGGCGAAATCTGCAAAGGTTGCGGCCTCGATGCTGCGGGCGGACTGCCGCTGGCTGTCGCTGAGGATGAAAACATCGAAGTGATGCACGACATCGAGTTTGCGCAGTTCACGGTCCAGATCAAGGATTGTCTCGACGATCCGCCCCGGATCTTCATGGTAAATAGGAAACAGCAGTGCAGTACGCGTGGTAAGCGGCGTCGTGGCCGGCGGCAGCTTGATCGTATCCGATCCTCGCCCTGTCAGAATTGCCGCTGCCCCGGCCAGGGCATTGGCTGCCCCGAACGCAATCCAGGCGAACAGAAGCGTCGCGACGCCGAGAAACAGGTAGTGGGCCAACGTTCCGCCGTTCTGCAGTGCCAGCGCCTGATAGAGCCCGGTCGAGAATATCGACGTCGCTATCAGCGTCGCAGCCAGGACGGCCGCGAGGATAATGCGTCCGCAGACGGACTGAGGCCCGGCGGCAGGCTTCAATTGCCGCATGGCCGGCCGGTAGTTCGTCAGCTCCTGCGGTGGCATCAGCAGCGGATGGACCGACACCGTGTGTCGGCTGCCGGTATCCGGAGCACGCATTTGTCCAGTCGAATTCATGATGTGGATGTCCATCGATAGAGCCAGCTTTCAGCAGCCCGATTGGGCAAACCGACGAGGTCCAGCCGGAGTTCCGACGTTTTCGCTCCTTCCGGGAAGAATTCGAAAGACACGCGAAGGCCGCCGTTCTCGGGGTTCTCGCGCAGCACGATGTTCTGGACCCGTCCCTGGGACGTGGTGACCTTTGCTGCCGGGACCTTTCCGCCGACGCGCTTGCTGCTGAAGTTGTAGTCGATGACAAAAAGGAGTTTGGTACCTTCGCCCTTGGCGAAATGGGCATTGCCGGCGCGGGTCGAGACGACGTAGGCCCCGAGTTCCTTCGTCGGTGTATCCTCGCGCCAATGCAGCCTGTATCGGAAGGAATAGGGGCGGCCTGCCGGAATCGGACTCGCCGGGCGCCAGAAACTCACGATGTTGTCGTGGATCTCCTTCTCGGTTGGGATCTCAACCAGAGTTACGCTGCCTTTGCCGAACTCGGACAGCGGCTCGACCCAGGCGCTGGGCCGCAGATCGTACCGGGCCTCGAGGTCCTCGTAGCGTGAGAAGGAACGCTCGCGCTGAATCAATCCAAACCCTTTATTGTTGTCGTCGATGAAGGCGCTGACCTGGAGAATTTCGGGATTGGCGAGCGGACGCCAAAGTCTCTCGCCGTTCCCGTTCAGGATTGCGAGACCGTCGGAATCATGGACTTGCGGCCGGAAGTCGCCCACGCGATCACGGTCGATCGGTCCCAGCATGAACATGCTCGTCAACGGTGCAATACCGATGTCTGCGATCTCGCGGCGGGGATAGATCGTCGCCTCCACCTCCACTTGCGTCGTTGTGCCTGGATGGACGCGGAAGCGATAGGCACCTGACGTCGACGGACTGTCGAGCAAACCATAGATGCTGATGCTGCGTTCGCCGGGCGCCGGCTTCTCGATCCAGAACTCGCGGAACTCCGGGAACTCCTCACCGCCCGGGCTCGCAGTCCCGATTGCCAGTGCGCGGGCCGAAAGACCGTAGCGCTGGCCGCGCGCCAATGCGCGGAAGTAGCTGGCGCCCTGGAATACGATGACCTCGTCGGACTTCGGCGGAGAGTTCAGCGGCCAATTGATGCGGAAGCCGGACAGGGCCACGGGCTCGGGCGAGGCGGGAGCGGTCTTATCCGGGTGTTTGCCGTCGATGAAATCTGCTGTCGTTGCGCCGACCGAGCGGATTTCACCATTCTCGACGAGCCACACCTTGACTTCATGCTTGAACAACCAGCCGAGTGGCAGGAGGTGAACCTCAAACCCCGCCGCTGACGATCTCCATCTCGCCCGCTCGGGATCGAAGACAATCCGTCTGTAGTCGTCATAAGTTTTGGGGAGCTGCTTCTGCTCCACCGGCTGCGGCTCCGCGTAATCCCGTTTGGAGAGTTCCTGAGCCCGCTGTTTGACAAGCTCGAACGTGGGCGCGTTGGGCGCGGACGCGAGGGCTGCAGTGGCAGGCATAATGCCGCAATGCGCAGCAACTGCCAAAGCTGAAAGCAGAAGCACCCTTGGATCTGGCATGACGTTAGGCACGGCGAACGGCGGCTTCATGGTCGATTCACTATTGCTCATGATTTTTCGATGCAGCGTAACGCGTGGACCGGTGAAGCGTTCCAAAGCTGCAAGGTTGTTCGAAAGATCCAAGGTGAATCGGTCTGCTTCAGGGCGCTTTCTGGGCACAGAGGGGGCGGTCCCTGCCGGCTCTGAATTCCCCGACGGACTGTGGTCGAGCAGGCACACGGTTTGGGAGTCGATCGACATCATACGAAGCGCAGGGACCATTGGCCGGCTGCGACCGGAGGCCGCGTTGAGGGCGTAAGCAGCAACTGCGCTGGCTCTCGCCACCGAGGCTGCATGGTTTTCATCCGTTAAGTCGTTCGCATACGGTGGATCGTGCGCCATCGACCATCGAGCACGTCTTGATAGCGAAGCCGGCCGATATGGATATAATCGGCGAGCTTCCGGCACCGCTCCGGTCAACAAAGTCAGCCAGGGGCGCAAGCCCGGTGTGAGCAGCGGCGCTCACCTCGAGCCGTCATGAGCGTGGTTGACCGGGATGGGGATACTGAAGCAGCGCCGGTTGAGGCGATCGCAGTCCCGACTAGATGTCGCGCCCACCGGTGCAGGCGCGTGTATGGATAAAGTGGCTCGCGCTTGACCAAGCTTTACCGAGATCCCGTCCGCTGTGCCGAGGCGATTGTCGATCGCGTGGGCCGCGAGATTTTGCTCGCGATGCCGATCTGCATCGGCAAGCCCAATCTGCTCGTCAACGCACTTTATCGTTTGGCCGAAGCGGACCGGACGATCAAGCTGCACATCTTCACTGGTCTCTCGCTGGTCAGGCCGCGCTACGGCAGCGACCTCGAGAAGCGATTCGTCGAGCCGTTGCTTGGGCGTCTTTTTGGATCCTGGCCGGATCTCGAATATGCAGAGGCGATGCGCAGGAACAGGCTGCCATCCAACATCCAGGTGAGCGAATTCTTCGTTCAGGCCGGCCAGTGGCTCAACAATGATGCCATGCAGCAGAGCTATGCCAGCCTCAGCTATAGCCATGTGGCCGCGCACCTGCAGCGCAACGGCGTAAATGTGCTGGCGCAACTCGTTGCTCCCCCGCCGGACGGCGATGGTCAGAAACTGAGCTTGTCCTCCAATACCGATATCACGCTCGATCTGGTCCCCTACCTCGCAAACTGCCGTCGATCGCCGGTGCCCATCGCCAGTGTCGGAGAAGTCAACTGCAACCTGCCTTATATGCCGGGGGAGGCGGAGGTTTCGCGTGACTGGTTTGACTTTCTTCTGGAGCCGGATGCGCCTCACTACGCGTTGTTTGCTCCGCCGAAGCAGCCCGTTTCCGCCGTCGACTATGCGATGGCCCTGCACGCTGCGACGCTCGTCAAGGACGGCGGCACGCTGCAGATCGGCATCGGGTCCTTTGCCGACGCGCTGACGCAAGCGCTGATTCTGCGTCACACGCGCAACGACGAGTTTCGCCGGCTTGTCGCGTGCCTTGGCGCGCCTCTGCATCCGGATGCTCAGCTCGGAACTTTCGAGGCAGGGCTTTATGGCTGCAGCGAGATGCTGGTGGACGGGTTTCTCACGCTGCGCCGTGCCGGTATCCTGAAGCGGGCCGTTGCGGATGCTTCGGACGACAATCCCGCGCGGCCGGTCCTGGTCCACGCCGGATTCTTCTTCGGCAACGAAGCCTTCTACAACGAGTTGCGGCATATGCCCCGCGCCGACCTCGAGCAGATCGTGATGACGGCGATCAGCTTCACCAACACGCTGTCCGGAGATACGGACAGCAAGGCGGCACAGCGCCGCGACGCGCGTTTCATCAATACCGGCATGACGGCGACATTGCTGGGTGCGGTATCCTCCGATCAGCTCGAGGACGGCCGTGTCGTGAGCGGCATCGGCGGCCAGGCCGAATTCGTTCAGATGGCGCACGAGTTGCCCGATGCCCGCTCTGTCCTGGCGGTCCGAAGTACAAGGAGCAGCCGCGGCAAGCCGTCATCCAACATCGTATGGCGCTATGCGAACACCAGTATCCCAAGGTATCTGCGCGATATCATCGTCACGGAGTACGGGATCGCCGACATATGCGGCTTGAGCGACGCCCAATGCATAGAAGCCATGCTTGCCGTTTCAGACAGCGCATTTCAGCAGCGTCTCAAGTCGGAAGCTGCGACCGCACACAAGCTGCGCCGAGGCTATGCTCTCCCGTCCTGGGCCACCTCCAATTCGCGGGCCCGACTGGAAGCCGCACTTGAGCCAGCCCGCAAAGCGGGGCTTCTACCGGCATTCCCGCTTGGCTCCGAAATGACCGGTATCGAGCAGCAACTCGCTGGCCTGCTGTCGGCACTGCGCGAGGCGTCCGGAGTTGGAAGGCTGCAGGCGCTTGCTCGCGGTTTCGGCCGGTCGCCTCTGGGCGAGACGGAGCGGGAGGCCATGACGCGAATGGGGCTTGAGTGTCCGAAGTCCCTCAAAGAGCGGATCTTCGCCGGTCTGCTGCTCGGCGCGCTGCGATCGCCGCCGCGTTAGCAGGGTCGGCCGCTTTTATCCAAGATGACGATAACGAAGTGCTTGCAGTTGCCGGCCGGTTCGAATATCACCCGCGGCCTGCCGAGCAGTTGCGGCTGAGAAACGCGCGCGTCGGGCGCTTGCTGCTGCCGGTATTCAGCTGCCCCTCGCCGCATCCGCACTGCCGCCGATGGAACGGCGGAAATGCAATCGGCGTTATGTGACGGATACGGAAAAAATAACGGTGAGTGTGATGATCTCGCGCACGAAGCTCTTCTGCATGCTTGTCATTGCTTCCGCATCGGAAGCAATTGCGCGCCGGACCGGCGACGCGGACCGGGAGATGCTGGCGCGCGCAAACCGGCTGAGAGCAAAGTTCTGCCTCAGCTATCCCCATAATGAACGTGACGCCGACGTCGCGGTACGTCGATTGCTCGCATCCTCCGAGCAATGATCACTCCCTGCCCAGCCTCGAACTAAGGTGAATTTCAAGTTCGTTGCTTTAGCGTGGCGCCATCGACGAATTTTCCGGATCGGGAACAGGAAAGGCGAAGGCTCGCAAGGGAGGGGATCGGCGAGCCTTCACCGAGGCTGAGCGACTTGCTGTCCAAACTGGATGGGGGGATCCGTATGGGTCGGCTCAGCAACCCCTAAATGGCTATCGGCCTTCGGGGGTTCCACCGACGCCCCGAAAAACATCGGGTTTCGAGACCCGAGCGCATTTTCTTCCGCCGTTCACGTCACGTTCTCGTTTTGAAAGCTGGCATTCTTCCGTCATCACGGGCCATCCATAACCGATAGAACGAATTCACCTTCTCCGCCGTTTTGGTCTACAAGATATGGCAAGTGGATCCGTGCTCGCATGCTAGGTATTGCGTTATGGCCAAGCGACATCGTGCATACTGGAAGGGGTATCTCCGGCTCAGCCTCGTCACCATCGGGGTCGAGATCTACAATGCCGTGGAGAGCAAGAGCGAGATCAGCTTCCGACAGATCCACAAGCCTTCCGGGCGGCGCGTGAACTATCAGAAAGTGGTCCAGGGCGTCGGCAAGGTGGAGAACGCCGACATCGCCAAAGGCTACGAGGTCGACACCGACACCTACGTCATTCTCGAGCCGGAGGAGATCGAAGCGCTCAAGCTCGAAAGCAAGAAGACGATCGATCTCGTGCAGTTCGTCGATGCCGGGGAAGTCGATTACCAGTTCTTCGAGCGCCCCTATTTCGTCGCCCCTGCCGACTCGCTTGCGGGAGAAGGTTTTGTCGTCATTCGCGATGCGCTTGCCAAAACGGGTAAGGTCGGATTGGCGCAGGTGACGATCGGCGGCCGCGAATGGCTGGTCGCCATCGCGCCGATGGGCGAGGGTCTCGTCATGGAGATGCTGCGCTATGCGGAGGAGCTGCGTGATCCTGCCGACTTTTTCACGGAGGTTCCGAAATCCAAGCCTCCGAAAGAGATGGTCGACCTTGCCGTACAGCTCATCAATCAGAAGAGCGCGCCATTCAAACCGGATGCCTATCACGACCATTATCAGGAAGCCCTGAGGGCGCTGGTTCAGGAAAAGATGCGTGGCCGCAAGATCGTGGCGGAGGAAGAAAGCGCACGGCCGTCCGGCAGCAACGTCGTCGACCTGATGGAGGCCTTGAAGCGCAGCGTCGGCCAGCAGGGCGGCAGCAAAACCAAATCCTCCGGCAGCTCGGGGAGCGCCAAGCAAACCGCCAGGTCCTCGAAGCCGGCGCCCAGGAAACGCAAATCATCCTGAGCGTGAGCGAAGGCTCATGTACAATGTCCCGAGTCACGCGGCCCCTCCGCGACTATCAATCGAAACGCGACTTCGACAAGACGTCCGAGCCGAGCGGCATCGGTGCCAACAAGGTCGCGCCGAGCGAGCATCTGCGCTTCGTCATCCAGAAGCACGATGCAACGCGGATGCATTACGACCTGCGGCTGGAGATCGGCGATGTCTTCAAGTCGTGGGCCGTTACGCGCGGCCCCTCGCTCGATCCTGGGGAGAAGCGGCTGGCGGTGGAGGTCGAGGATCACCCGCTCGAGTATGGAGATTTCGAGGGCACCATACCCGAAGGCGAGTATGGCGGCGGGACCGTCATGCTCTGGGATCGGGGCTTCTGGGTGCCGGAGACCGATGAGCCGCCTGCGAAGTCGCTGCAGAAGGGCGAGCTGAAGTTTGCCGTCGCCGGCCAGAAGCTGATGGGCGGTTTCGTGCTGGTTCGATTGCGGCGAAAGGCCGGTGACAAGCGCAACAACTGGCTGCTGATAAAGCACAAGGACAAATGGGCGACGCCGGGCAAGGATACGATCCAGAAGAGAATGCGGTCCGTTGCTTCCGGCAGGACCATGGCCGAGATCGCCAAGGGCAAAGGGAACGGCGCAACCCCCTTCATGACCTCGGGCAATAATGTGTCCCCCGCCGCAGTATGGGACACGCAAGCAAGCCGGCGTTCACGCAAAACGTTGGCGCGGCGCCGAATCGAGCGTGGTTTTTCCACGGATGTATCGATGCCGAAGCTCACACATCCCGACCGCGTGCTCTGGCCGGGCGATCAACCGCTGACGAAACGCGATCTCGCCGGCTATCTGCTCGACGTTTCTCCGTGGATGATCGGGCATCTCACCGGGCGTCCGTGTTCCTTTCTGAGGGCGCCCGACGGCATTGCGGGAGAGCTCTTCTTCCAGCGCCACCCGATGCCCGGCCAGCCATCCTCTCTCAGGCACGTCTCCGTCGGCAAGGAACACGAGGCCTATCTGCAGATCGACGATGCGCAATCGATCGTGGCGATGGCGCAGTTCTCGGCGATCGAGTTTCATCCGTGGAACTCGGCGCCGCATGAGCCCACCGTTCCGGGCCGCCTGGTCTTCGATCTCGATCCGGCCCCGGACGTGGCGTTCGATACCGTCATCGAGGCGGCACACGAACTGAGAGCGTTGATCGAAGAGACCGGGCTGGTCGCCTTCTGCAAGACGACGGGCGGCAAGGGACTGCATGTCGTAGCGCCATTGGTTGCCGACGATGCGATCGGCTGGCAGCAGGCAAAGCTCTTTACGCAGATCGTTGCGACGGTGCTCGCGGACCGCAGTCCAGGTCGGTACGTCACGACGATGTCGAAACGACTGCGCAAGGGCCGCATATTCATCGATTATCTGCGCAACGACGTCACCGCGACCGCAGTGGCGCCGCTGTCGCCGCGCGCCCGTCCAGGCGCGACCGTGTCGATGCCGCTGGCGTGGGAGCAGGTCAAGAAAGGTCTCGATCCGAAACGGTTCACGATCAGGACCGTCCCGGCGCTGATGAAGAAGATGAAGCCCTGGAAGACGTATGAGGTGAGCGCCCGGCCTCTGCGCAATGCGATCGATGCGCTTGGCAAGATGAAATGAGTGTACGCAAGGCGAAGGTGAAACGTCTGGCGTTTACGCCTCCCTGTCTTGCGGTCGCGAAACCTGAACCACCCCGCGGTCCCGATTGGGTCCACGAGATCAAGTTCGACGGCTATCGCGTGCAGGCCCTGATCGAAGGCCGGAACGTGCGGTTGCTCACGCGCAACGAGATCGATTGGACATCACGCTTCGGGATCGTCGTCGACGACTTTGCGGCGCTCGGCGTGCCCATGGCGGCAATCGACTGCGAGGCCGTCGTATTCGATGACGCAGGCATATCGCGTTTCTCGGCCCTGCATGCGGAACTGAAGAAGACCACGGCGGCGCGCATCCAGATGATGGCGTTCGATCTCCTGTATCTCGATGGGCGCAACGTCTCCGCGCTTCCGCTGCTTGAGCGGAAGCTGCAATTGGAACGCCTGATCGCGGACGCGGAGCTTCCACACGGGTTGCTGCGGTATTCGTCGCATATGCAGGGCGACGGCCTCGCTATTCTCGACACGGCATGCGCGATGGGACTGGAGGGAATCGTATCGAAGCGTACCGACCTCGCCTACCACTCCGGCCGGATCGGCGATTGGACGAAATCGAAATGCCTCAAGGCCGATCCGTTCGTGGTTATCGGGTATGTCCCGTCGAAGGCCACGACCGGGATCGTCGGGTCGCTGGTTTTGGGGTTCTACGAGAACGGACAACTCGTTTATGCCGGACGGGTCGGCTCCGGATTCACGGGCGTCGAGGCGCGGGCCATGGCGGATAGCCTGTCGACGATAACGGTGGGGCCTCCGCCGCTGGCCCGTTCGCTGACGCGGGAGCAACGCTCCGGCGTCCGGTGGGTGGAACCGCGGCTCGTCGCACAGATCGCTTATCGTGACGTCACCGCCGACAGATTGCTCCGTCATGCAAATTTTGAGCATTTCCGTGAGGACAAGCGGCCCGGGGAGATCATGCGCCCTCCCGCGTTGGCATACTGAGCAGTCAATTCAAACCGGGACTCCACGGTCCTGCATTGTCCGGTTGCGTACCATCGCGGCGCGATGCGGCGCTGGAACCGCTGAATACTCCGAGCGACCATCCGGAATGCAACTTTTTCCCATCTGCCGCGTTGAGTTGAGGTTCAACGGGTACGGAGGAGTTGCCATGGACGGCATTATCTATCTCGTTGGCCTGATCGTCATTGTGATGGCGATTCTGAGCCTCCTGGGACTGCACTGATGGCGGAGGAAAGCATCATGCCGACAATCAGAGAAGACGCGTCCGGCGTGCTCCGTGCCGAACCAGGATACGTTGAATGGAACGCGATCATCGCCGGCGCGGTGGCAAGCCTGGCGGTTTCGCTTGTCCTGCTCACGTTCGGAGCCGCCGTCGGGCTGAGCGCGGTATCACCATGGTCGTCATCGTCGACGACGGTGACGGCGGTAGGCATCGGCTCGGGGTTCTGGATACTTCTGGTCTCGCTGTGGTCTTTTGCGCTGGGCGGGTACATTGCAGGACGCTTGCGTCACCGGTGGACGGCGAGTTCCACGGAAGAATCCGATTTCCGCGACAACGCGCATGGATTGCTCGCATGGGCTGCCGCCGTGACGTTTGCTGGCGTTATCGCGGCGCTGGCGCCTTCAAAAATCACAACCGATCAGTCCTGGAGCGGTTCCCCGGCGGCCTCTTCCGCTGTCGATACGATGCTCCGATCCACCCGCGCGGAGACGTTGGCCATCGATCCCGGGCTGCGCGGTGCGGTCGGCCGTACGCTGACGAGGAACCTCGGTTCGGAGCAATTGGCTGCCGGAGACAGGGCATATCTCGCAGGAGTGGTTGCGGCGCGGTCCGGCGTGGACGAACAGGCCGCAGCCACGCGGGTCACGGAAGCATTCAACTCATTCAAGGCGGAAGCCGATGTTGCGAGAAAGGCGGGCGTCATCATGGCCTTCCTGACCGCTTCCATACTGCTCGTCGGTGGCGCGATGGCATGGTGGAGCGCCGGCGTGGGCGGCCGGCATCGCGACGAAGGCACCGTTTGGGAGACGTTCCGTCGCCATGACCGGACCCGCCTCGGTGCGAGCAGCACGACCTGATCCATGCATTGTCATCGACCGGAGGAAAACATGCTGCGCGATTTGATCCTATGGTTCGCGGGTGTTCCCATCGTGGTGATCATTCTGCTGCATCTGACGGGACTGTTGAGCTAGTCGCCGCAGTCACGGTCGCGGCCATGACGGACCGTTGTGCGGCTTGCACTCTCATCCTCGTCACGGCCACGTAGGTGGCCGCCTACGGCAAGCATACGCTTGCGCAGTGCTTGCGGTGATCCGCTTGGATGGCCGCCGTGTTCGTTGCCATGTCGCCCCGGCGCGGCCATCACCGTCAACTCAACTAAGCGGAGCGAGCGGGGTGCGGATTTGTCCGCATAGTATTTCACCTGTACAACACGAAATAGTTAACGCATATTAAGAGCATTACTGTTCAAGCGTTTCTGGGGGGATGGTATGGAGTGCGGGCCAGCCGAGTATTGGTGTCATTTCCTTGCGTGGTTTTCAGAGAATAGCGAATTTCTGAAGCAGCTTCCCCAACTGTCGGACTGGTGGGCCGCAGCTTTTGGCAGCGAAGGCTGGCTTATGGCTTTCATCCAGCAGCATGGCGAAAAGATCATCGCAGCGGCTAGCTTGGCGTTCGCAATATGGCGCTGGTGGGTCTATCGCGAGCGCATCTTGCACAAGCGGCTCGATGAGTACCTGAGAGAGAGTGATGCCCGTCTCGCGCCGACCAGTGCTCAGGTCGTCGAGGCGCTGCTTCGGCCGGGCAGAACGGCCAGCCTGCCCCAACCGGCCTTCGCCGTCGAATTGCGCGACATACTTGATACGAATGGCTGGCGATATTGGTTCGGGCTGTCCACTTTGAATGCTCAGGCGAATTGGCAGTTGGGCCGCAGGTTGGCGGGCATCCGTAATAGGATGAAGATCGCGCGCGATGCAATAAGTTCGCTTCAAAAAGAACAGGCGCAACTACATATGATTGCCGGAGCCGTCGCTGCAGCACGAGCACGCCGAGTAAAAGACAGAACTAAGGGCGAGAAATTTGATAAAATTGCATTGCGAGAGTTTCAGAAGGTTATGCAGTTACCTGGTCATCAGAGAGATATAATTGCGAAGGAGAATGAAGCCTATCAGTGGCTACGCATAGGAAATCTGCGGCGTGCGATGGAAGCCTTCGAAGAATTGGAAATATTGGCAACCGATATCGAAGACGAACAGAAAAAAGCATATGTGATTGCACGGTCCAAACGATTTCGCGCGCAAATGCTGCAGACGATGGCAGATGGTGGTGCTGCAGCAGCTTGGATCAAAATGACGGCCGATAGTGGGTCTATAAACGGACCGGGTGCTCTGGAACTCCGAAGCAAATTTGAGCCGGACGGTCGGTGGGAAACTATTGAACAGGCGGAAATGCACTATGTGACAGCATATATAGCATTCAAGTGCAATTATTCAGTGAGGGAACCACAGCAGCTTCAATTGGCTGAAGCGCGTTATGAGGATGTTTGCGATAACTTGCCCAAGTGGTTTTGGCTCCTGAAGAGGGAGCATAGAACGTTGTGCGCAGAAGCCAAGCGCGGGCTTGCGCGAGTCCGGCGGGTCAACGAGAATCCCGGCGACTACGACGAGGCATGGTTGCGAGTAAACTAAGCCCACCTCAACCCAACCCCAACCCCGTAGGCCATGCCAGCAGCCAGCAGCCCATTGCACAGGCTCCGGATGACGACGCCGTTCAGAACGCGGCCAAGACCTAGGGTACGGCCGCGCTCGTAGAGATGGGCGTGCTCGGCATATGAAATCGAGGCCAATGCGATGCCACAGGCGGCAATCGCATAGGGAGGAACGCCCGCATAGCCGGCGAGCGAGGTCCCGAAAATCGCCAGATAGGCGAGCATGACATGATCCTGCCAGACCGGTACGCCCGCACGATGGCCATCGGTCAACGCCGGTATGCCTGATTCGCATCGACGCGCCTGCAACCACAGGACATGGAAATCCCCTCGCGGTGCTTGATGTCCGCTTGAGCCGGGTGATCCCGCACGCCATATTGGGGCCGATGGCACGTGCTCCCAAATCCTCCACTTCGCCCAGAAAACTGCGGCCTTCGCGGGCCAAATCGGGCAAACCCATGCCGCCGCCGGCCGAGACCGCGGCGGGCACGCCGGGATTCTCGGATGCCGGGCAATCCGGTTTCCTCGCTGCGCCGCATGCTGTGGGCGAGCTCATCGGCAATGGCAGCGACCTGGCACGGGTGCTTCCGGCCCTGCGCAATCAGGCGTTGACGCCGTCGACGGGCAACATGAGCCCGACCGCGGGGCTGGAGGCGCTGCTGTCGCGTCCCGAGCAGCGCTCTCAATCGGCAAGGGACCTCCTCGCCCGGCAGCCGATGATGGCGCGCCACCCGATCGTCGCCGGCACCGAGATGGAGTTCGTTCCGCATCGCCCGCCGCGGCCGGAGAAGACCGAGGGTGGGATCCGGTTCGACTTCGTGTCGGAGTTCGAGCCGAAAGGCGACCAGCCGCAGGCGATCGCGGAGCTGGTCAAGGGCGTCGGCGAGCATGAGCGCACGCAGGTGCTGCTCGGCGTCACGGGTTCCGGCAAGACCTTCACCATGGCCAAGGTGATCGAGGCGACCCAGCGTCCGGCTCTGATCCTGGCGCCGAACAAGACGCTGGCGGCGCAGCTCTACGGCGAGTTCAAGAGTTTCTTTCCCGACAACGCCGTCGAGTATTTCGTGTCCTACTACGACTACTATCAGCCGGAAGCCTACGTGCCGCGCACGGACACATACATTGAGAAGGAAAGCTCGATCAACGAGCAGATCGATCGCATGCGCCACGCCGCGACCCGCGCGCTGCTCGAGCGCGATGACGTGATCATCGTGGCGTCGGTGTCCTGCATCTACGGTATCGGATCGGTCGAGACCTACACGGCGATGACGTTCACCGTCCAAACCGGAGATCGCATCTCGCAGCGCCAGCTTCTGGCCGACCTCGTTGCGCTGCACTATCGGCGCAATGACGGTAATTTCGTCCGCGGCACGTTCCGCGTGCGCGGCGATACCGTCGAGCTGTTCCCGGCCCACTTGGAAGACCGCGCCTGGCGCTTCTCGATGTTCGGCGACGAGATCGAGTCGATCACGGAATTCGACCCGCTGACCGGGCAGAAGAGCGACGAACTGAAGCTCGTCAAGGTCTACTCCAACTCGCACTACGTGACGCCCAAGCCGACGCTGCAGCAGGCGATCCGGCAGATCAAGGCGGAGCTTAAAGAACGCCTTGATGAGCTCTATGCCAACGGCAAGCTGCTGGAGGCGCAGCGCCTGGAGCAGCGCACGACGTTCGACATGGAGATGATGGAGGCGACCGGCAGTTGCGCGGGCATCGAGAACTATTCGCGCTACCTGACGGGACGCAAGCCGGGCGAGCCGCCGCCTACGCTGTTCGAGTATCTGCCCGACAACGCGCTGGTGTTCGCCGACGAGAGCCACGTCACGGTGCCGCAGATCGGCGGCATGTTCCGCGGCGACTTCCGGCGCAAGGCGACGCTGGCCGAATACGGTTTCCGCCTGCCGTCCTGCATGGACAATCGTCCGCTGCGCTTCGAGGAATGGGATGCGATGCGGCCGCAGACCGTCTGCGTGTCGGCCACGCCGGGCGGATGGGAATTGGACGAGACCGGCGGCACCTTCGCCGAGCAGGTGATCCGTCCGACCGGACTGATCGATCCGGAGGTGATCATCCGGCCGGCGAAATCGCAGGTCGACGACCTGCTCGATGAGGTCAAGCAGGTCGCAAGACGCGGCTACCGCACATTGGTCACGACGCTCACCAAGCGGATGGCCGAGGACCTGACTGAGTACCTGCACGAGAACGGTGTGCGGGTGCGCTACATGCATTCCGATATCGAAACGCTGGAGCGGATCGAGATCATCCGTGATCTGCGGCTGGGCGCGTTCGACGTCCTGGTCGGCATCAACCTCCTGCGAGAAGGACTGGATATCCCGGAGTGCGCGCTTGTCGCGATTCTCGATGCGGACAAGGAAGGCTTCCTGCGCAGCGAGACCAGCCTCGTTCAGACCATCGGACGCGCGGCGCGCAACGTCGACGGGCGAGTCATTCTTTATGCGGATGGAATGACGGGATCGATGGAGCGCGCGATCGCCGAGACCAACCGGCGCCGCGAGAAGCAGATGGCGTGGAACACGGCCAACGGCATCACACCGCAGAGCGTGCGCCGGAGCATCGGCGACATCCTGGAGTCGGTCTACGAGCGGGACCATGTCACGGTCGATGCGGGGCTGGCCGAAGAAACCGGCACCGTGCTCGCCGGCCACAACCTGCACGCCGTCATCGAGGACCTCGAGCGGAAGATGCGGGAAGCCGCGGCGGACCTGGAGTTCGAGACGGCGGCGCGGCTGCGCGACGAGGTCAAGCGGCTGCGCGAGACGGAGCTGGCGGTTGCGGACGATCCGCTCAGCCGGCAGGAGGATGTCGAGACGCGGGCCGGCGCCTACAAGGGCGAGCGCAAGTATGGCGGCGCTCCGCAGGTCGGCAAAAGCAATGGCTCGAAGCGCACGGACGACAGCCGGGCTGCCAGGTCGCCGTCGAGGCCCCACAAGCCGTCGCTCGACGAAATGACCGTCGGGCGCACCGAGCTGCCGACGGGCAGGATCACGCCGGCGCGGCCGATGCCTGGGCCGGCAACCGGCGAGGATGCGATGGTGCAGAAGGGGCCGCGCCGCGGTCGGCCGAAGAAGACGGGCCGGCCGGGGTCATGAGGGTCATGAGACAGGCGGCCGCGTCGATCCGACGCCTCGGGTAATCAAGTGACAATCCCTGTGGTGCAATGGCAGTAGCGGGACAAGCCGGCCCGCATCCATGATGCCGGCCGCTTCATCGCCAACGGACGCGAGCCGAGAGGTCGACACATGCCTGCTGCCAGGACGCCTGCGAAAGCCACCAGGAAGCCTGCTGCCGAGATGGCCGCCTGTCGCGAGGTGATCGAGGCGGCGTTGCGGATGAGCCGGCTCGGCCTGTCGCCGGGGCGCTCGGGCAACGTCTCACGACGCTGGCGCGACGGCATGCTGATCACGCCGACCGGCATGCCCTACGATGCCATCGAGCCGGATGATGTCGTGTTCGTCGGCGCGAGCGGCGACGTGCGCGGCAAGCGAAAGCCGTCCAGCGAATGGCGCTTTCACCTCTCCGCCTACGATGCGCGGCCCGAGATGCTGGCCTGCGTGCATACCCATTCGACCCATGCCGTGGTGCTGGCCTGCGCCCGCAGACCCATTCCGGCGTTTCATTACATGATCGCCGTGGCGGGAGGCTCGGAGATCCCCTGCGTCCCCTATGCGACGTTCGGCACGCCGGAACTCGCGCGCCATGTCGCTTCGGGTCTGTTGCGGCACGATGCGTGCCTCATGGCCAATCACGGGCAGATCGCGCTGGGGACTAGCCTTGAACGTGCCCTGGAACTGGCGGCGGAGGTCGAGGTGCTGGCCGAACAGTATTGCAAGCTCCTGATGCTCGGCAAGCCGCATCTCCTGAACGACGCCGAGATGGCGGAGGTGCTGGAGCGCTTCAAGAGCTACGGCCAGAACGCTCAATCCTAGACGCCGCCGACCTCAGCGCTGGAACACAGGCGGAAGGGTGGAGCCGTAGTGCTGATCGGGCTTTGCCGCGGAGTTCTTCTTCCGCACGTGGGTCTTGGATGGTTCGGAGCCCTTTCCAAGGGCCGCGGGCTTGGGCGCCGGCACGGAGGCGGACGCCCGGCTGGCGGCATCCGGGCCTGCCGCGATCACGGCTTTGCATGCCGCCGGGAGCGCCTCGATCGTCATCGGCGGCTTGGGCGGTCTCGGTTTGGCGGGCTTCGGCGGCGGCGGTGCCGTCAGGCGCTTGTACCAGCCGGCCAGCTCCGCGCCGCAGCCGTCGTCCGACGGAGCGGGCGGTTGTGGCTTGCAGCCAGGGCTGCCTTTCGGGCAGTCGAGCCGGATATGGAAGTGATAGTGGTGTCCCCACCATGGCCTGATTTTGCCGAGCCACGCGTGCGCCTTGCCGAAGGTGCCGGCCTTGGCCGCCTCGCACATGGCTTTCTTGATCGCAGGATGCACGAATATGCGGGCGACCTCGGGAGACATTGCCGCCCGCCTGAGGATCATCTCGCGCGACCTGGTCCACCGCTTGGGATCGACGGAAAGCTTGTCGGGGCCGAGCATCGACACGGCGGAAATCTTTTCCCGCTCCTCGCGCGTCAGCTTGCGGTCCGGCATCGGCGTGAACCAGATGTCGGCATCTAATCCGATCTGGTGGCTGGCATGTCCCGTCAGCATCGGACCGCCGCGCGGCTGCGCCATGTCGCCGACCAGCAACCCGGACCAGCCGTCGTTCTTCTTCACCTCTTTCGCAAAGCGCTCCAGGAAGGCGACCAGCGCCGGATGACCCCAGTTGCGGTTGCGCGACAGCCGCATCGCCTGCCAGGCGGGACCATCGACCGGGAGCGCCTTGGCGCCGGCCAGGCAGCCGCGCGCATAGGTACCGATCGCGCGGGAGGCGAGCGATGCCGGCGTCCTGGCGGCGCCGAACAGCGTCTTCGCTGGAACAGGCTTGCTCTTCGCAGCCTTATTGCTGTCCGCGGAATTTGCGTCGCCCTGGGCGCCGACGCTGCCGGAAGCCAGCGCCAGCAGGCCGGCGGCGGTCAAGACTGCACCGAAAGTGCGTGCGGTTGTCCGCATCTCGATCATCTTCCCCTGTCAGGCTGTTGCGCTTGATTGAGCGGCCTTTCGCCGCCAACCTTATGCGCTATTGACTGCTTTGTCGGGCCGAAATGCGACATCACGGATAGGTCCGGCCCTTGTGCCCGGTGCGCGCACGGTCCATCAACCGTCAATGAGCGAGTTTCTGCATATCGGCCCGGCCGCGGGGCCGCTGCTGCTGCTGGCGCATGGCGCTGGGGCCGGTATGTCCAGTCCCTTCATGGAATTGATCGCAGGACTTCTGGCCGAACGCAATATCGCGACTGCCCGGTTCGAATTCGGCTACATGGCGGCCCGCCGCCAGACCGGCAAGCGACGCCCGCCGCCGCGGGCGGAGAGCCTGATGCCGGAGTACGAGGCAGCCTTGGCAGAGGCGAGGGCAGCATGGCCGGTCCGGACCATCCTGATCGGCGGAAAATCGATGGGCGGACGCGTCGCCAGCCTGATTGCCGACAAGGCCTACGCGGCAGGCTCCTGCGCCGGACTGGTCTGTCTGGGCTATCCGTTCCATCCGACCTCCAAGCCTCACAGCCTCCGTACGGCGCATCTGGAGCCGCTGGCCTGCCCGGCGCTGATCGTCCAGGGCGAGCGCGATCCGTTCGGCAATCGGGCGGAGGTCGAAGGCTACGCAGTGTCCCCAGCGGTCGCGTTTCACTGGGCCGGAGACGGCGATCACGACCTCGGCCCTCGCGGCGGCAGGGGATATACGAGAAAAGGAAACCTGGCCGCCGCGGCGGACGCCATCGCAGCGTTCGCACGCGAACTCGAAGATTGAATGCCCGATGCGAAAAGCGGCGTGCTCAGAATTGTGATGTTATCGCAACAGAATTTTGATGAAACTTCCGTCTCGCTGCTATTTTCTTTGGCAGGGTATGAATGATTCGTTAGCAATTAGTTGTAGAGCGTTTCTAAGTTCGACATCCGCGCTTCAAAGACCAGCAAAGGCCAAGCGGATTCAGGTGGCGTCGCGTTCGGGGGGAGTAAAATGTACAAGAGTTTGAAACGGATCGCCGGAGTTGCGGTCCTTGGGGCAACGTTGGGTATCGTAGCTCCAGCCAATGCCCAAAATTGGAGCGGCATCTACATCGGCGCCAATGCCGGCTGGGCCGACAAGAGCTATGATTGGGCATTCAATCCGGCTCTTCCCGCCGCAGACAATCAGGCGTACTCGCTCAGCAACAGCGACGGCATCGTTGGCGGTCACGTCGGCATCCAGCAGCAATGGGGCCAGTTCCTGCTCGGTATCGAAGCGGCCTATTCCGGCTCGGGCGCATTCGATGACGATTGGACCTCAAGGCCGCGATTTGGCGTCGGCACTGCTGATTCCCTGGTCAAGGTCGGGCCGATTTTCACGGTCGGGCCGCGCATCGGCTGGGCGGTGTCGAACCAGTGGCTGTTGTTCGCAGGCGGCGGCTATGCGACTGCCAATATTCATTCGACCGGGCGCGACAGCACGACCAGCGCACTGATTCCTGCTTTGGAAGGCGGAGCGCGACACGAGGGCTGGTATGCCGGCGGTGGCGTCGAATTTGCGCTGACGAGGCATATCATTCTGGGTGCGGAGTATCAGCGCGTCGAGCTGGGGACGGAGCGTCATAACGTCTACCCCTATAGTCCTACGAATACGAACAACCGCGATATCGATGCGAGCATCGACATCATCCGGGCCCGGCTCAGCTTCAAGATCGGCCGTGACGATACGAGGGTCGAGCCGCTCAAATAGCGGATCATAGGACGGGGCGCACTGCATGGGCCGCGGAGGTTCATCCCCGCGGCCTTTTTTGGGCTGTTCAGCGTGTTGCGGTCCGGCCGCCTTTACGGATAATCGGGGCTTCGCGGAGAGCAACGGCCTCTCTCCTCACACCTCCCGCTGCACCTGATTGTTCGGCTGCGCCTTCATCAGCCGCTTCCACTCTTTGAAGTGCTCGCGCATGAAGGCCTCGTCGGTCGATGGCGCAGTGATCGAGCCGTCAGGTTCATGCCTGATGCGGCCGGGAATGCCGAGGCCGCGATTCATGTAGACCCACTCGTCCTCGATACACTCGAGCCCTTTTTGAATCTGCTCGAAATTGGCGACATCGTCGACTTCGCCGAAATTCGGGAACTGTTCCTGCGTGCGCATCCTCAGCGCATTGATGTCGCGCACGGCATCAGGTCCAAGCGTTCCGTCGTCGACGACGCGCGTGCCGTACCAGATCGCGTTGGTCTCGCCGACCGAGACCGGCTCGAACACCTGGATGTGGTTGCCGAGCAGCGAGAAGTTGGGGAACACGTTGATGTTGACGGGAACCGAGCCGGCAAGGTCGAGCAGGGACAGAGCGCGATCCCCATAGCGCTCGCGGAACATCGCCTCGTAGTGCTCCTGTCCGGGAGTGGCCGGCTCCAGCGCCCATAGCCCGCCGGGGCGGTCCTCGATGTTCGGCCGCTTGTCCTTGAAGTGGTTTCCGTGACCCGTATAGCGCATGTACATGGCCAGGCTGTCAGGCGAATTCCTGTAGTAGCTCATGCCCTTGGCGTTGCCGCCGGCAAGCCGTGCCTCGGTCTCGATCAGCGAGCGGTGCGAATAGATGACGTGATAGCCGTCGCAGGAGTTGTCGTAGGCGAGCTTCCAGTTGCCTTTGTACTTGATGCGGTTCGCCTCGCAGACTTCGAACGTGCCGCCGGGGTTGCGATCCAACCAGTCGTCGATGGGCTGCGTGATGGGGCCGAGATGATCGACGAGCGGGAGAGCGTCCATATTCAGAGTGCAGAATATGAAGCCGCGATAGCTTTCGACGCGCGGCACCTGCGCGACATTGTACTTGGGATCTCGCATATCTCCGGCGTAGCCATCCGGCCACGGCACGCCGCGGAGCTGGCCCGTGTTGGAAAAATTCCAGCCGTGGTAGGGACACTGGAAATGGCGGGCGTTTCCTTTCTCGAAGCGGCAGAGTGTGGTGCCGCGATGGGTGCAGCGATTGAACAGGACGCGGATCCGGCCTTCGCCGTCGCGCACGACGATCACCGGACGGGTGCCCAGCTTGCGGGTGATGTAGTCGTTGGCGTTCGGGATCTCGGATTCGTGCGCGATGTAGGTCCAGGTCCCGCCGAATATGTGGGTCATCTCCAGACGGAATATGTCGGGATCGACATAGATCAGGCGGTGGGCGCGATCCTCCTCGACGAGCTCGTCCCAATCGTATGCCGAGGAATTGAGGCGGCTTGAACGCTCCAAGATGGTCATGATGCTCTCCTTCCATGCTCGCCGGTCCGCGAGCCGGGCTCAGAAGAAATCGAAATACTCGTTGTGCTCCCACTCGGTCGGCTCGTCGCCCGGCTCCATACCGTTGTCGGCGAGGTAGCTGGCGAAACGTCCGGCCTCGGTGCGCTTCAGGGCGAGATAGTAGTCGAGGAACGTTGCGCCGAACGCCTCCCGGAACAGCGGTGAAGCATCCAATGCGTCGAGTGCGGGGGCAAGCGACTTGGGCAGCATCGGCCGGTCGGCGATGTAGGACTCCAGGTCCTGCGGCCCGGGGTCGAGCTTGCGATCGATGCCGTCGAGGCCGGCGACGATCTGCGAGGCGATGAAGAGGTAGGGGTTTGCGGCGGGCTCGCCCATGCGGTTCTCGAGCCGGGTCGCGGGATCGCCGGGACCTCCCAGCGCACGGACCATTACGCCGCGATGGTCGTGGGCCCACGTCGTGCGATCCGGCGCCAGCGAGTTGGGACGGAGCCGCCGGTATCCGTTAACTGTGGGATTGGCGAACACGGCGCCTTCGACGCCGTGCTGCAGGAGGCCGCCGGTGTACATCAGTCCGATCCCGGACAGCGGCGCCTCGCCCGCATCCGGCATGAAGACGTTGCGGCCGCTGCCGGCTTCGACAAGCGACTGATGCAGGTGCCAGCCGCTCGGATAGTATCCTTTGATCGCGGGCCGGGTCATGAAGGTGGCCAGATGACCGAGCCGCCGGCAGAGCTGACGGGTCGCCGTGCGGAACAGCAGCATGGTATCGGCGGCGGCGAGCGCATCCTGCGGCGCGAACGTGCATTCGACCTGGCCGGGACCCCACTCGTTCTCGACCGAGCGCAGCGGAAGTCCGAGCTTCTCGTAAGCGGCTGCGAGCTCCAGCAGCACCGGCTGCATCAGATCGAGACCGGATTCGGAGTGAATCGCGAACCCAGGCTCGGCCGCCATCGTCGCAATCGGTCTGCCCCGCACGCCGGGACCGCCGATGTTGTCCGGCTCCACTAAGCCGGTTGCCACTTTCAAGAGATACCACTCGACCTCGAGCCCGACCATCAGCTGCCAGCCGCGCTCGTCGAGCCGCGCGAGCTGGCGCTTGAGCAACTGGCGCGGGCAGAACGGAAACGGCTTGCCGTTGGTGAAATAGGTGTCGCACAGCACCCAGCCGACGCCCTGGTCCGGCCGGTCGTCCCAGGGCAGCATGCGGAAGGTCGACGGGTCCGGCACGACGATGAGATTGGGGGAGCCGGTCAATTCCTCGATCCCGAGCCCGCCACCGCGCGTGAACGACGAGAACACCCGCGCTCCGGCGCCGTCGAGCGTGTAGGTGGCGACGAGAATGTTATGTCCGTTACGCAGTGCACTGACGAAGGCATCCCGGGTCAGCAGCTTCGCTCTCGCAAACCCGTGAGGATCGACCCACGCAACCCTGATGAAGCGGGGTTTCTCTACCTCTATGCGAGCGCGGACCTGAGCGGCCTGCCGCCGCTGGTCATCACCCCAGAGGCCGTGATTGGCGATGAATGACGGTGTATCCGGCATCTTGAGCCTTGCGATGATCCAGGCGTTCAGCGGCAGCCGGGTTTCCGTGGCCGCCGTTGCATTTTAGACCAGGGACCATAGGTGAGGGAAACGACAGCCGGCAAGAGCAGGCTGTGCGGCCGGTTCCACCAAACGGCAGGGGCGCAACGGGGCTGGCTGATCTGCGTGCAGATCAGCCCCTGTTCGACGTGAATGATGCCGGAACGGTTACCGCAGGTTCCCGCAGAAGCGCTGGATGCGCTTGCAGGATTCCTCCAGCACCTCGTTCGATGTGGCGTAGGAGATGCGGAAGCATGGGCTCATGGCGAAGGCTGCGCCGTGCACCACGGCTACTCCCTCCTCTTCGAGCAGCGCGGTCACGAAATCCTCGTCGTTGGCAATCTTCTTGCCGGACTTCGACGTCTTGCCGATCGCGCCCGCACACGTCGGATAGACGTAGAACGCACCCTGCGGCTTGGGGCAATTGATGCCGGTTGCCTGGTTGAGCATCGAGACGACGAGATCGCGCCGCTCCATGAATGCCTTGTTGTGCTCGGCGATGAAGTCCTGGGGACCGTTGAGGGCGGTGACGCCGGCGTACTGCGCAATCGAGTTCGGGTTCGACGTCGACTGCGACTGCAGCTTCGACATGGCTTTGATCAGGATCTCAGGCCCGGCGCCGTAGCCCAGACGCCAGCCGGTCATGCAATAGGCCTTCGAGAAGCCGTTGAGTGTCAGCGTACGCTCATAAAGGCCCGGCTCGATCTGGGCCGGCGTAAAGAACTCCAGCCCATCGTAGAGCAGGTGCTCGTACATATCGTCCGTGAGCAGCCAGACATGCGGGTGGCGCACGAGGACGTCGGTCAGCGCCTTCAGCTCTTCGCGCGTGTAGGCGGCTCCCGTCGGGTTGCAGGGCGCGTTGAAGATCAGCCACTTGGTCTTGCTGGTGATCGCCTTTTCGAGCGCTTCCGGCTTCAGCTTGTAGCCGTCCTCGGGGCGGCATTCAGCATACACCGGCTTGCCGTCGCCGAGACGGACGATGTCGATGTAGGAGACCCAGCACGGGGTCGGGATGACGGCTTCGTCGCCCGGGTTGATGGTGGCCATCAGCGCATTGAACAGTACCTGCTTGCCGCCGGTACCGATCGAGATCTGCGACGGCTTGTAGTCGAGCCCGTTCTCGCGCTTGAACTTGGCCGCGACCGCGGCCTTGAGCTCGGGGATGCCGTCGACATTGGTGTACTTCGTCCGGCCCTCGCGCATCGCCTTGATGGCAGCTTCCTTGATGTGCTCGGGGGTATCGAAGTCGGGTTCGCCGGCCGCCAGCGAAATGATGTCCTTGCCCTGCGCGGTCAACTCCAGCGCCTTGGAGGTGACGGCGAGAGTTGCGGATGGCTGAATGCGGTTCAGACTGTCGGCTATGAAGCCCATGGTGCCCTCGGGAGGAGAGTCGGTTGGCTCGAATTGGTGGCCTTCTACGCGCCGAAACTGTTGAACACAAGTGCGACACGTCCGGTGTGCCGGCTCGGCCAATGCAGCGGAGTTGCCGTCGGGACACGCTTTAACCACCCCCTGATTTCGTCACAGGATTCAAACCAGGTCGCCACAATTCAGGCCTTAACCGGCCCAACAGTTCACCGAGGCTGATCGGCAGCGAGAGTGGGTTGCAGCTCTGAGACTTATGCCTTCAGGCTGCAACGATTGCACAAGGAACCGACAGATGAAGCGAAGCAAGTTGAAGCGACGATTGATGCGGCCGTTTCGCGATTTCATGCTGGGCCTTGGCCTGTTTGCGGCGGTCGCTGCGCCCGGTGTCGCCGGGCATCTCTGTCCAAGCGGACCTTTCGGCGGCGAGGTGCATGCAGGCCTGTTCCGTGCGGGGCACGCTGAGGGTCTGCCGCTCTCCGATCCAAGTCAGCATCTCATGCTGTTGATCATCCTGGGCATCGTCTCGGCCAGCCTGTTCGCTCTCAACATGTGGTTCATCCGGCACCTGAGGCGCGCATACAGGAGACCGCAGCGGCGATAGGTAAAGGCGGGACGGGCCGGGCGTAGTCTCCCCGGCATTGGGGCTCGCAAGAGCCGCTGCCGGACCCTATATGGAACACGTGGGTTCTCGAATCTGGGACAAGGTCGTCAGACGCATGCTTCACGCTCTGCGCATCTCAGTTGCAGCCGCTGCCGTCACCGCGGCGTCGGTGGCTGCGTTCGTTACCGTCATGTCGGCGCCCGAGGCGGCAATTTCACGCTCCTTCGCGACGGCGCTGGGGTCCAAGGGCAGCGGTGAGGCGGCTGGTTTCGATCCGGCGCACCTGCATCTGAGCAGCATGCCGGTTCCGCTCGAGCCGGCCGCCGCCGGTCTCCCGTCCCATGTATCGGTCGGCGACAGGATCACCTTCTCCGGCCGTGCATCCGGAAGCCGGTCCTACCGCATCACATCCGTGTCCCCGTTCAGCGTCGGCGAGCAGGTCGCCGGCGGCGCCGATCCGGGGCGGCTCCTGCTGGTCACGGCAGAGGCGGTTGACGGGAATGCGCCGGCGACCATGCGCTTCGTCATCGAAGCTTCAAATGGTCCGAGACCAGTGTCCGGGCCATCCAAACCCCGCTCGCTTTGAGGTCGTCCCAGGTTGTCCGAGGATCGCCCGAGAACTGCTCCGGCGAGCGTCATCGTGGTTGCCGTCGGGCATCAGGCTGCCAGGAGATAGGCTTGGCGGCGCTCCGTGGGGGTGCCGCAACCCATCCGCATCGTGCTAAGATCCACCGGTCCGGTGTCGACCGGACGGGCAATCGCGGCTCGGAGGGACCCTGCCACCGCAGGAGGCGAGCGCGGAGCATTGCCGCCCACATCGTAGAGGGGACGATTCGCGCATGCGCCTCAATCCGCCTTCGTTGCTCGTATTCCTGATGTCCATCGTGCTTGCCGTGCTCGCCATGGTGACGAAACTCGACGTCCTGGAGATGCCGCGATATCTGCCGCACCAGGAATACTGGCTGGCGATTGCCGCCTACATGGTGCTGCTGGCCGGGACCGTGGTGCGCGGCCTGTAAGAGGGCTTGGATGCCCGAACGATCGCCCGCCTTCCGGCAGAAGTTGGCATCACCCCCTGGCAAGCCGGCTGCGGACCTCCATATATAGGGCTTGCGTGCGGCAGCGTGCTGTCCCGGCAGGGTTTGCCAGCCGCACTTATGACAAGGGAGGGACTATTCGTATGTCTTTTTTCGGCGTGCTTTCACTCTCGCGCACGATGCGCGCAGTGCTGGCGCTCGCTGCCGTGCTTGCGCTCAGCATCAGCCTCGTTCCCCAAGCCGATGCCCGCGGCGGGCGCGGAATGAGCTTCGGAAGCCGCGGCGGCAAGACTTTCTTTGCGCCGCCACGGACCGGCACAACTCCCGGTCAGGCCCAGCCGGTCCAGCGCTCGATGACCAAACCGGCCAGTCCTGCTGCTGCGGCAACCAGCCCAGCCGGATCCGCTGCTGCGACGAAGTCTCGTTTTGCAGGCGGCTTCGGCCCGATGCTGATGGGCGGCTTGATCGGCGCTGGCCTGTTCGGCCTGCTGTCCGGTCACGGCCTGTTCGGCGGCATGACGGGACTGGTCTCGATGCTCGGTCTGTTGCTGCAGATCGGCTTGATCGTGGGTGCCGTATGGCTCGTCATGTCGTTCCTGCGCAATCGTCAGCAGCCGGCGATGGCCGGGATGCAGGGCGCTGCACGGTCGGCACAAGCGGGAGCTGAACCCAATCCCGGTGCGGCACGGTCGGCGCTCGGCAGTCTGGGCGGCGGACTTGGTGGCCTGGGCCGCGGTGCGGCTCCGGCCGCATCCAATCTCCAGATCGCGCCGGCGGACTATGAGGCGTTCGAGCGCCTGCTGGCGGAGCTGCAGGATGCCTATTCCCGCGAGGACCTGGCCGGTCTGCGCGCCATCACGACGCCGGAGATGGTGTCGTATCTGAGCGAGGACGTCGCCGACAACGCCAAGAACGGCGTGCGCAACGAGATCTCTGGAACCCGGCTGCTGCAGGGCGATCTTGCTGAAGCGTGGCGTGAGGCCGATGCCGAGTATGCGACGGTGGCGATGCGCTTCGAGCTGTTCGACACCATGGTCGACCGTACGACCGGCCGCCTGATCTCCGGCAATCCCAACGTCGCCACGGAAGCGACCGAGATCTGGACGTTCAAGCGTCCGGTCGGCGGCAGCTCCGACGACTGGCTGCTCAGCGCCATCCAGCAGACGGCCTGACGCGCAGCAAAGAGCAGGCACCAGCGGCGGCCCCTCGAGACAGGCCGCCGCTTTGCTATTGCTCAGGCCGCTGCGGGCGCGACAGCAGACCTTCGATCGCTGCATCGACCGTGATCGAGCCCTGGACGATGGCATCGACCGCTTCAGCGATCGGCATCTCGATCCCGATGGCGCGCGCCCTGCGTACGACGGCGCTCGCCGTGTACACGCCTTCGGCGACCGATCTCCGGCCGGCAAGCACGGCCTGCAGTGACTGGCCCTGACCAATCGCGCGCCCCAGAGACATGTTGCGCGACTGCGGGCTGCCGCAGGTCAGCAGCAGGTCGCCGAGGCCGGACAGTCCCATGAGGGTCGGAGCCTGGGCTCCCAGCGCTTCGCCGAAGCGCTGTAGCTCTGCGAAGCCCTGGGTGACGAGCGCCGCATGGGCGCTGGCGCCCAATCCCCGCCCATCGACGACACCGGCGGCGATCGCCAGCACGTTCTTGACCGCGCCGCCGAGCTGTACCCCGATGACGTCGTCGCTCCAATAGATCCGGAACAGACGACCGCCAATGGCGCCGGCAAGTTGCCGCCCCGCCTCTGCATCCGGCATCGCCAGGGTTGCGGCGGCTGGCAGTCCCCGCGCCACCTCTGCCGCGAAGGTAGGCCCGGAGAGCACCGCGAGCGTGGCTTCGGGCAGTGCCTCGGCCAGTACCTCCCCCATCAGCCTGCCGGTCGACTGCTCGAGTCCCTTGGCGCACACCACAACGGTTGTGCCCGCTGCGATGCGGCCGCGAAGCTGGGCTGCGACGGACCGCAGATGCTGGGCGGGCGCGACCATGAGAATGACGCGTGAGGCTGCCAGACCGCCGATCTCGGTGGTGGCCGAGATGCGATCGGACAACGGCACGTCGGGCAGGAACACGGGGTTGGAGCGGCCGGCGTTGACCGCCTCGGCCACCTCTCCCTCGAGCGCCCACAACAGCACGTCATGACCGGAAAGCGCCAGCGACTGGGCCAGCGCGGTGCCCCAGGCGCCGGCGCCGGCAACCGCGATCGTGCCGAATCCGGTCATGCGTCTTTGTCCAATCCGAACATGCCTGCCCCACTCATGCCTTCACGCCAAGCCTGCCGCCGCCGATCGCCGGTGTCGCAGCGGCATCGAGAGGCCAGCGCGCCCGGGCGGCTACCTCCAAACCGTCCGTGCCGCCGCGCGCGAAGCGTTCGGCGCCGGCCCACGCCACCATAGCCGCGTTGTCGGCGCATAGCGCCAATGGCGGTGCATGGAAGGTGTATCCGTGCTGGTCGGCCAGCGCCGTCAGCGCCTGCCGCAATCGCTGATTGGCAGCAACGCCGCCGGCGATCACCAATCGCCGCGGCGCGCCGGGGCCCAGCCGGTCCTCGCTGATCTGCATCGCCCGCGACACCCGGTCGGCGACGCTTTCCGTCACTGCCGCTTCGAACGATGCGCACAGGTCGGCGACATCGGTATCCTTCAGCGGCGTCAACAGGGTAGCCTGCCTGCGGACTGCCGTCTTGAGGCCGGCGAACGAGAAGTGCGGCTCGGGGCGGCCCAACATCGGGCGCGGCAGCGGAAACCGCGATGGGTCGCCCGCCCGAGCAGTTTGCTCGACGGCAGGGCCGCCCGGAAACCCCAGACCCAGCAGCTTTGCCGTCTTATCGAATGCCTCGCCGAGCGCATCATCGATCGTGGTGCCGATGCGGACATATCGGCCGACGCCCTCCACAAGCAGCGTCTGGCTGTGCCCGCCGGACACAAGCAGCAGCAGGTAAGGGGGCTGCAATCCCTCGGTCAGGCCGACGGTCAGCGCATGCGCCTCCAGGTGGTTGACGGCGACCAGCGGCAGACCGCGTGCCAGGGCGATCGCCTTGGCGGTCGTCAGACCGACAATCAACCCTCCGATGAGGCCCGGGCCTGCCGTCGCGGCGACTGCGTCGAGATCGGCAAACGAGATGCCGGCCTGCTGCATGGCGTCGGCGACGATCCGGTCCAGGCATTCCACATGAGCCCTGGCTGCGATCTCGGGGACCACGCCGCCATACGGCCGATGGTCCTGCCACTGCGAACGCACCACGCTGGACAGAACCCGGCCGGACCCTGTCCGATCGCGCGCGATCACGGCCGCAGCCGTCTCGTCGCAGCTCGTCTCGATGCCGAGCACGACGGTCCTACCGGACTTTTCGGTCTGCGGGTTCACGATTTGGACAACTCCCCCTCCACTGCGACATGGAGATTGTGTACTTTGGCAACGCGCGGATGAGTGCACATATGATCCCGTGTTAGCGGAATGGCGCCTCGCGAGCGATAACCCCTGGAGCCCCGTCGTTGCAAGCAAGCCCGATCAGGATCGGTACGCGCGGTTCACCGCTGGCGCTGGCGCAGGCGCATCAGGTGCGTGATCTGCTGCTTTCGGCACAAGGTCTTTCACCCGGCCGGATCGAAGTCATTACCATCAAGACCTCGGGCGACAGGATCCAGGACAGACCGCTTTCAGAGGTCGGCGGCAAGGGGCTTTTCACCAAGGAGATCGAGGAAGCGCTCAAGGACGGCGCAATCGATCTGGCCGTGCATTCGGCCAAGGACGTGGCGACGAAGCTGCCGCCGGGGCTCGGCGTTGGCGCGGTGCTCGAGCGCGAGGACGTCCGCGACGCCTTCATCTCGCTGAAGCATGCCTCGCTTGCCGACCTGCCGCCGGGTGCGAAAGTCGGCACCTCCTCGCTGCGCCGGCAGGCGCAGGTCAGGCGGGCGCGACCGGACCTGCAGGTGATCGAGTTCCGGGGCAACGTCGAAACCCGACTGGCAAAGCTGGAGGCCGGCGTCGCCGCGGCGACGTTCCTGGCTGCGGCGGGTCTCAACCGCCTCAATGCCGCGCAGCGGATCACCAGTCACGTCGAGACAAGCCTGATGCTGCCGGCGGTAGCGCAGGCTGCAATCATGATCGAGATCCGCGAGGACGACCACGAGATCCGCCAGCTCGTGGGGGCTCTCGATCACCAGCCGACGGCGCTGTGCGTGGCGACCGAGCGTGCGTTCCTGGCGCGACTCGACGGCTCATGCCGTACGCCGATTGCCGGGCTGGCACAACTCGTCGATGGCCGCCTGTCGATGAAGGGCGAGCTTCTCGCGCCCGACGGCTCGATCTCGTTCATCGCCGAGCGCGCGGGGGCGCCGGCTTCCGCACTCGACCTCGGGGTGCGGGTGGCCGAGGCTCTGATCGAGGATGCCGGCGCCGGCTTCCTGGCTCAATTCGTGCCCGGAGCCCGGTGATGCGGCTGCTTGTGACCCGGCCGGAAGCTGACGCCGTGGCGCTACGGGCGAAGCTGACTGCGATGGGACACGAGGTGCTCATCGCGCCGCTGCTCGACATCCGCTTCGAGCCCGCGCCGGACATCGAGGCGGAGGAGGTGCAGGCGCTGATCGCCACCAGCCGCAACGGGGTGCGCGCCCTGGCGCAGTGGCCGACGGCCGATCAAATGCAGGATCTCCCCTTGTTCGCTGTCGGGCCGGGAACGGGGTCGGCGGCCCGAGCGCTCGGCTTTCGCAATGTCATCGAAGGACCGCGCGATGCCTCGGCCCTGATCACCCTGATCGCCATGAAGGCCGACGTGAATGCCGAGCCTCTCGTGCATCTGGCCGGCAACGTGAAGGCGGTCGATGTGGCGGGGGAGTTGCGGCATCTGGGCTTTCATGTCCTGGAGCCGGTCACCTATGTCGCGGCAGCCAGCACTGAGTTCGACCCGCGAGTAGTTGAACGGTTTCGGAGCGGACAGATCGACGGTGTTTTGCTGATGTCGCCGCGGACCGCTCGCATCTACGTCAAGGTGTTGAGAAAGCATGGGCTCGAACGCTGTTCTTCCCGCGCCGTGCACTATTGCCTGTCGCAAGCTGTCGCTGACGCCCTGGCCGGTTTGCCAAAGTTGAAGATTGCAGCCGCAAGCCGTCCGAATCTAAATGAAATGCTTGCCCTTATTGCCCGGACCGCGCCACAATCAACATGAAGGCACTGCGAGCCGGCGCGACGCGCGCCTTGGATGGCCGCTCTCAGCGACCGCGCTCAAGAGCATGGATTTTCACGGCTCACGGAAGTGCAATCAGGAGATACTCTGCCGATGGCAAATACCAGTGACGGCGCCGGCAAGGGGCCGCCCAAGCCGGGTTCCGAGTCGACACCGAAGAAGCCCACGCCGCTCATCGATCTGAAGGCCACGAACGTCGGCATCCGCGATGTTGCGGGCGAGGCATCTGCCGGCGGAACGACGCAGCAGCCGACGCCCGAAAGGATTGCCTCGACGGCGGCCGCCAAGGCGGTGGCGGATGCCGCCGCCGGCAAGAGCGGCACGACCTCCTCGCAGCCCCTGAACCCGGCGACGGCCAAGCCCGCGGCCGTCAAGCCGGGCACTGCAACCGACGGCGCCAAGACATCCGCGCAGGCCACAAGCTCCGGCGCCCCGGCAAAGCCAGGCGCGGGGGCCGGCAGCAGCAAGCCCGCCGGTCCGCCTCCGCCCGCACGTTCGGGTGGCGGCGGCCTGGGTGCCTTGTTCTCGCATCTTCTCGCGGGTGTGGCCGGCGGTGCGCTGGCGCTGTCCGGGTGGAACGCGGTCGGGCCGGGGTTCAAACCCGCCGTCCAGAATGCCGAACTGCCTGCAGCGTTCGACCGGCGTCTGAAGGCGCTCGAAACCGCCGGATCGCGTCCCGACGTCACGGCCGAGACGACGGCCAGGCTTGCCGCGGTCGAGAAACAACTCGGCCAGCTTCAGACTCTCACGCGGTCTGCCGCTGCGCTTGGCGAGCAGCAGAAGAAGCTCGCCGCGGATCTGGCGGCGCTTACGGCCAGACCCACGGCTGCCGGTACGGACGCCGCCACGGCCGAACGCATCGCGAAGCTCGAGGAGACGCTCCGGTCCCTGTCTGCGGCGGCAAAGGAAGATCCGCAGCGCGCCGGCCGCATCCCGCAGCTCGCTGCTCTGACCGGCCGGCTCAGCGATCTGGAATCGAACCTTGCAAACCAGCTTGCAGCGTTGAGGAAGTCGGTGACACAGGAGGTCGACAGCCGTCTCGCCCAGTCGAGCGAGTCAAGTGAAGCGGCCCGCGCCGGCACCCAGCGCATCGACCGCGAGCTCGCGAGCGTCAAGACCGAGCAGGCACGCATCGCGCAACGTCTCGACGAACTGAAATCCGCCGACGACCGGGTGGGGATCGCGCTGCAGTCGGTGCGCCAGTCGGCAACCGGATTGAAAGGTGACATCGATAGCTTGAAGGGTGGCCTGCCGAGCGGGATGGCCAAGGCGATGGAACCGCTGGCGAAGCGCATTTCCGGGCTCGAACAGAACGTCTCGGGCATGGTCGCCGCAGAGCGCGACCGGCGCGCGAACGCAGAGCGCATCGTGCTGATGCTCGAACTCGGCAACCTGAAACGGACCGTGGAGCGCGGCGCCCCGTATGCGGCGGAGCTGGCGGAACTGTCCAAGATCGACGGGGGAAAGCTCGATCTGTCCGCGCTCGAGCGCTACAAGACCAGCGGTGTTCCGAGCGCGGCTGAACTCGCGCGTGGATTCGGCACGATCGCGAACGCAATCATCGCAGCCGACTCGCAGATCCAGGACGCAAGCTGGACCGACCGCCTGCTGGCCGGCGCCAAGTCGATCGTCAGGGTGCGGCGGGTCGATGCCCCTGCCGACGACAACAGCGCGGAAGCCGTGGTGGCGCGGATGGAGAAAAGCCTGAAGGCAGAGCGTCTGGCCGACGTGCTGAGCGAAGCCGCCAAGCTATCCCCGAAAGCCGCCCAGCCGGCGCGCGGCTGGCTCGAGAAGATCGAGGCGCGCGCTGCCGTCGACCGCGCCATGGCGCGGATCGAGGACGACCTCAAGCGATCGCTCGGGGCAGGCACCAGTGACGGGAAGAAAGGCTGATCATGCTGCGGCTTGTC
>JBFWYV010000004.1:0-40311 GCA_050186055.1 Hyphomicrobiaceae bacterium
CGCCTCGAAGGCCCGTGCATTGCGGAAGAGCTTGAGATAGCCCGTGCGCCGCGCCAGATGGGCCACGCCGGCGGGCTCCATCAGGGCTTCGTGCTCGACCACCGACTGCTCGACGAGGGGCCGGGCAGCGCTGGCGGTGCGGGCAATGCGCTCCGGCGTGCCGTGACGCCAGTAGCCGTAGAGGAACGGAGCGATCTCCGGCAATGCGCGCCAGTGCAGGTGTGCGTCGGAGGCACGCCCGAGGGCGACTTTGATGATTTTCTTGATGTCGCGCGGGAAAGCGTGCGGCAAAACAGCCTCGCGCTGGATCAAGCCGGCGTTGCCGTAGGATGTCTCTTCGGCGGGACCTCGCCGGTCCGCAAGCACGACGTGACGGCTGCGGGCCTGCAGGGCGAGCGCCGCCGATATGCCGACCATGCCGGCACCAAGGACTAGAACATCGCATCTCATGGTTGAATCATTATCCGATGTGAACGTTGTGGCATACGCGACGGTTTGGTAAGTGGCTGCAGCGAGCCGGGCCTTGAAGCAAGGCGCGCCTGCAACACGGCGGGTGCATCACGCCCTGTTTGGTTCGCGACGTGATCCGAGGACTGCCTATGATTCCGCGCTATTCCCGACCCGAGATGACGAAGATCTGGGAACCGGAAACCCGTTTCCGCATCTGGTTCGAGATCGAGGCTCATGCGGCCGCAGCAATGGCCGAACTCGGAATCATTCCGAAGGAAGCAGCCGGGACGATCTGGGCCAAAGGTGGCGCGGCAACGTTCGATGTCGCCCGCATCGACGAAATCGAACGGGTGACGAAGCACGACGTCATCGCGTTCCTCACGCATCTTGCCGAACACGTCGGGCCGGACGCGCGCTTCGTGCACCAGGGCATGACCTCCTCGGATGTTCTCGATACGTGCCTCAATGTGCAGCTCGTTCGCGCCGCGGATATTCTGCTGGCGGATATCGATCGCGTGCTTTCGGCGCTGAAGGCACGGGCGTTCGAGCACAAAGACACCGTCACGATAGGGCGCAGCCACGGCATTCATGCCGAGCCCACGACATTCGGGATCAAGCTTGCCTATGCGTATGCGGAATTCGAACGCAATCGCGTGCGGCTGGTCGCGGCGCGCAAGGACGTGGCGACGTGCGCGATCTCGGGCGCAGTGGGGACGTTCGCCAACATCGATCCGAGGGTGGAGGCCTATGTCGCGCAGAAGATGGGGCTTGAGCCGGAGCCTGTCTCCACGCAGGTGATCCCGCGCGACCGGCATGCGATGTACTTCGCGACACTGGCGGTGATTGCCTCGTCAATGGAGCGGCTTGCGATCGAGATCCGGCATCTGCAGCGCACGGAGGTGCTGGAAGCGGAGGAATTCTTCTCCGAGGGCCAGAAGGGCTCTTCGGCCATGCCGCACAAGCGCAATCCGGTGCTGACGGAAAATCTCACCGGGCTGGCGCGCATGGTCCGCGCCTACGCCCTGCCGGCGATGGAGAACGTGGCGCTCTGGCATGAGCGCGACATCTCGCATTCCTCGGTCGAGCGGATGATCGGGCCGGATGCGACGGTGACCCTGGATTTTGCGCTGAACCGGCTGGTGGGCGTGGTCGAGAAGCTCGTCGTCTACCCCGAGAACATGCAGAAGAACCTCGACCGCCTCGGCGGGCTCGTGCACTCACAGCGGGTACTGCTGGCGCTGACGCAAAAGGGCGTATCTCGCGAGGACGCCTATCGGCTGGTGCAGCGGAACGCGATGCCGGTCTGGCGCGGCGAGCGCGATTTTCTGTCGCTTCTGAAGGCAGACAAGGAGGTTGCCGCTGCGTTGTCTGCGAGCGAGATCGAAGCGCTGTTCGATCTCGGCTATCACACCAAGCACGTCGACGATATCTTCAGGCGCGTATTCGGTGCCTTCTGACGGGGCTACTGCAGGTAGCTTGGGTCAAGGCGGTCCATCTGCCGACGCACGGCAGCCCAGTCGCGATCGCCGACGATCTGCGAGTTGGGGCGGTTCTCGGCCCAGCCCTGGGAGATCTCAGCACAGATCTCGGGCGCCGGTTCGATGACCTTGCGGCCGCTGGCGAGCACATCCATCTGGATCCTGGCGGCCCGTTCCAGATAGTGGTTGAACAGGAATGCCTCTCCGACCGTCCGGCCACAGACCAGTGTGCCGTGGTTGTGCAGGATGAGCACGTTGTTGTTACCGAGATTGCCGGCCATGACCTCGCACTCGGCACGCTCGTCGCCGTGAACCAGCCCTTCGTAGGTGTGGTAGGAGACCTTACCCCAGAAGCGCATGGCGTACTGGGAGATGAACATCAGTCCGCCCTCGATCGCGGAGATGCCGGCGCCGGCGTCGCTGTGGAGATGCATCGTGCAGTTCACGTCGGGGCGGCGTTTCAGGATGGTGCCGTGGATGTTGAAGGACGCCGCCGACTTCGAGAACGGAGACGGATAGACCAGCTTGTCCTCCAGCGTGACGCACAGAAGGCTGGAGGCGGTGACCTCTTCGAACATCATCTCAGTCGGCTTGATCAGGAAATGCTCGGGCGCGTCGGGGACGCGGACGGTGAAGTGATTGAGGGTGATGTCCTGGAAGCCCATGTGGGCGGCTGCCCGATAGAGGGCGGCGAGGTCTTCGCGTGCGGCCCATCCCGCATCGCTGACCTTGTCTTTCATGGACGGGACATCGAGGTGACCACGGGGCATCGAGATGATCCGGAAGCTGGAAGTGCTCATGCGCTGCCCTTGAGATCAGGGCAGTTCTTCAGGGATTGACAAGATATCGGGCGCGGTGTCCAGCCGACCTAAGCCGGGCGCCGCGCCCTCATGCATGTTCAGGCGATCAGAGGTATTCCACCAGCGGACGGCGGACGTACTCGGGATCGACGACGATGTCGATGACCCAGCGCTTGCCCGCCTTCACCGCTTCGAGGCCACGCTTCAGAGCGGCAGGGACGTCCTTGAGCTCCATCACAGGGCCTTCGCCTTCCCAGCCTTGAGCGCGGGCGACACCGACCAAGTCCGGCGGCGGTTGCTCGATGCGCTGTCCGATCGGGGCGTTCTCCACCGGGCGGTGGCGGTGATGGGCGATGTGCCGCTGATGTTCCTCGTCGTTGTAGTAGGAGCGGTTGTTGGTCACGATGACCAGCAGCGGGATATCCTGGTTGGCGGCGGTCCAGAAGGCGTTGCAGCCCATCATGAAGTCGCCGTCGCCGAGGATCGCGACCGGGATGCGGCCAGGGTGGCGATCACGCAGGGCCAGTGCGGCGCCGACTGCCATGCCCGGTCCGCCGCCGACGCCGCCGCCGCCGTTGCTGCCCAGGAAGTCGAGTGGATGCTCCATCGTGTTGGCATTGGGCGGCCAGCCCAGCGAGCGCGACAGGATCGAGACCTTCTCGCCTTCGACCGCAGAAGCAAACAGGCGCGCCACGTCGGCGACCGAGGGTGCGCCGGCGGTGCGCTCGGGCGGGGCGACCTTGGGAGGCGTGCGGGTCTTCTTCGGTTTCTTGGGCACGTTCGCCTTGGCGAGGCCTTCGAGCAGGGCGGGAACGGCGGTTTCCGGCACGACAGGCAGCCAGATGTCGACAGCGGGAAGGATCTGGTAGTCCATGTTCCAGCCGCCGTGGATGAGGTGATCGTTGGAGATGCTGATCACCGTCGGGCCGCTGGAGCGTCCGGGCGGGAATGCCTGATTGACGGTTCCGCCGAGATCGAGCCAGTCGATGCTGAGGATGACGTCAGCCCCCTGCACCAGCTCAAGGATGTTCTGGCGCAGGCGCCACGGCACCTCGCCGGCGTAGAGCGGATGCGACGTCGGGAAGCTGGCGGAGTCCTTGGAGCTGGTGATGACGCGCGCGCCGATCCACTCGGCAAGCTCCACGCGCTGTTTCCATCCTTCTTCCGAGCGCGAAACGCGGCCCGAGAGGATGACGGGGTTCTTGGCCCTGGCGAGCGCTGCGACCGCGTCGGCGACGGCGGAGCGCGGCGGCTCGACGTCAGATGGCGGGGAGAACCGCTTGACGTTCTTCTCGATCTTCGGCGAAGCCTCGACGGTCATCTCCTGCACGGCGGCGTCGAAGTTGACGTAGACGGGGCCCTGGGGCCGCGCAGTTGCGATCTGGAACGCGCGGCGGATCGACTCGACGGCCGCTTCCGGAGAGCCCGGCTGGTCGTCCCACTTGGTGTAGCCGCGGACCAGGGCGCCCTGATCGGCCGAGGTGTGGATCCAGTCGATCCAGGGCCGGCGCTTGGCGGCATCGACAGGGCCGGTTGCGCCCAGCATGACGATAGGCATGCGGTTGCACCAGGCATTGAACACGCCCATCGTCGCGTGCATGAGGCCGACGTTGGAGTGGACGATGGCGATCAGCGGCGTGCCGGTCACGGTGGCCCAGCCATGGGCGATCCCGACCGCGTGCTCCTCGTGCAGGCAGACCACCATCTTGGGGTTTTCGTTGCCGAGGTAGTTGACCATGCTGTCGTGCAGGCCGCGGTAGCTGGCTCCCGGGTTCAAGCAGGCATAGGGAATGTTCTGTTCGCGCAGCGCATCGGCGATGACGTCGCTGCCCCATAACGAGTTGCTTCCGGCTGTTGGCTCTGTGGCTCGTCCGCCCGCATTCGATGGCTGCTCCGACATAGCATTCCCTTCGGCGTTCGTGTTTTGTGGATAGTTGAAGCGCCATTCATAGGGGCTGTCAGGAAATTTTGTCCACTGCCAAGACGGTATCTGCTGCAAAATTGCTTAGGGCGGATGCCCGGATGGCCCGATCCGCGGTTGCGGACGGCAAATCGTCAGCAGGGCGGGTGGGGGCAATCGTGCCGGCACATCGGGCATTCAGGCCGACGGCGGCGCCGGGGTCCATTGCACCTGGTCGATGTGCCGGGCGCCTGTCGCCAGCATTACCAGCCGGTCGAACCCGAGGGCGCAGCCGGCTGCCGGCGGCATGTCCGCAAGTGCGGCCAGGAAGTCCTCGTCGATCGGATAGCGCTCGCCGTAAATACGTTCGCGCTCTGCCATCTGCTGCTGAAGGCGCCGCCGCTGCTCGATGGGGTCGACCAGCTCGCCGAAGCCGTTGGCAAGCTCCACGCCGCAGCAGTAGATCTCGAACCGCTCAGCCAGGCGGGGATCAGCGGGTAAGGGGCGGGCCAAGGCCGCCTCGTGGATCGGATAGGCATGGAGAACGGTCGTGCGGGGGCTGCCGAGCGCCGGTTCGAGCTTCTCTACGGTCACGCGGCTGAAGATGTCGGACCACGTATCATCGCTCGCACATCGCACGCCGGCGGCGGCGGCGCGCCGGGCCAGGGCGTCCCGATCGGTGGCAGAGGCGGTGAACGTGGCGGCAAGGTCGATGTCGGCCTTGCTTCGAAACGCGTCGAGAACTGCGAGCTGCGCGGGCGGAGCCACCGGGTCGCAGTGCCGGTTCCGGAAACTCCATGCGCGGTGGCCAGTCGTTTCGGCTGCGATGCGCAGGATCGCGGCGCAATCGTCCCAAAGCTCGGGCATTTCTGCGCCGGCCCGGTACCACTCCAGCATAGTGAACGAGGGCGCATGCAAGGCGCCGCGCTCCCGATTGCGGAAAACGGGGGCGAACGTGAAAATCCTGCTTTCGCCCGCCGCCAGCAGCTTTTTCATGGCGAACTCGGGACTGGTGTGCAGGTAGAGCGGGGTGCGTGAGAGATCGGTTCCGACGAGTTCGGTGGCGAAGGCGTGAAGATGGGTCTCGTTTCCAGGCGAAGCCTGGAGGCAGGAGCAGTCGACCTCCACGAAGCCCCGGGCGATGAACCAGGCCCGCAGGGCGGCCTGGATCTGCCCGCGGGCCAGCAGTCGCGGCCGCCGTCCGGCGTGGACAGCCGCATTCCACCAGGGCAGCGGAGCTGGAGCTTTAACCAAGCGGGTCGATCCTCGCGGAAATCGGGTCACGATACCGGCGTGGCGGGCGGCGGAATTCGGCCAGCCGGTGCTTCCATGCCACGACCGAACGGGGTATGAAGCCGCCGCGCAAACATTCTCGCCCGGCCAGACCAGACGGCTGCTCCGCCAGCGGGCGACCCACCATCAACGGAGAGACATGCCGTGGCAAAGGTTATCGCAAGCGCTGTTCGCAAAGGCAACGTTCTGGAAATCGACGGCAAGCTGTGTGTCGTCATGACGGCGGAAAACATCCACCCCGGCAAAGGTACGCCGGTCACGCATCTCGTCATGCGGCGCATCGCCGACGGGGTGAAGGTCGAAGAGCGCTACAAGACAACGGACGGCATCGAGAGAGCCTATCTGGAAGAGAGCGAGTACAACTATCTCTATGAAGACGAGATGGGCTTCAACTTCATGCAGCCAGAGACCTTCGACCAGATCTCGATCTCCAAGGACCTGATCGGCGAGCAGGCGCAATGGCTGCAGGAGGGAATGACCTGCACCGTCAGCCTGCACGAGAGCAACCCGGTGTCGATCGAGCTGCCGCCGCGGGTGACGTTCACGATCAGCGAGGCCGATCCGGTGGTCAAAGGCCAGACGGCGTCGTCGTCCTACAAGCCGGCGAAACTGGAGAACGGCGCCCGCATCATGGTGCCGCCCTATATCGAATCCGGCACGCGCGTCGTGGTGTCGACGGTGGACGGCTCGTTCGTGGAACGCGCCAAGGACTGAGCAAGCCGGTCGCCGTCCAGCCGGTGGGCCGAACGGCCGTCGTCAGTAGGGGCCGCGCTAGTAGGGGCCGCGCTGCGCCAGCCCTCCACGCCACTGCGGTATCCGGTCTGTCGTCGAGAGCGTCTGGCGCATCGGCGAGGGATCCTTCAGCGGCTCAAGGCGGACAGGAGCACTGAAGACCGGCTGCACCCGCTCAGGCTCAGCTTTGGTGCTGACCGTCGGGTCCGACAGCCGGCGCGATAGCTGATCGCGGATGACGTTCGAAGCGAGCTCCATTCCGAACTCGGCTTTGTGCAAGAACAGCGCCCAAAGCTCGTTTCCGGTCTGGCATGTCGCCGGGTTGCGCTCGCAGAACGTCATGGTCTGGCTGACCGTGGTCTGAGCCACGTCCTTGAGCTCAGATTGCTTCTGTGCGTCGGCCGGCAACAGCATGATCGCCGCGCCCAGCAGTATTCCGGTTCTGATGATCGACATTTTATGCGTCCGAGTAGGCTTACAAGTTTGTACCCCAAGCTGGTGCCAACGTACCGCAATGCTCTTAACCAGTGAGGCCAACCAGGTCCTTGCAATCGAGCGTTATTCTTCAGACTTGATTCACCTTTGGCCGGAGGCTGCGGGCGTTGAAGGCCCTGGCGATTGAAGGGCAGCCGTTTACCGCTTCTTAAGGTTCACATCCGGATAATCCGGCAGGCAGAGTTGTCAGCATCCCGCCGGTACGAAGGGCGTGCGAGGGAAGGAGTGCGCATGACGCCGAGGCGCGCGAAAACGTATGTCTGGCTGTTCGGGGTTCTGGCCCTGAGCGTCGGCGGAAACCTGTTTCTGCTGCAGTCGAAGGACGGGGTGGGCCGGGGCATGATCGGCCGCATGCATCAGACGGCGGGTGGGCCGGCGTCCGGTCCTCAGCCGGGTGCGGCGGGGCGGGTCGAAAGCGAGACGGTCCGTGCCGTGCAGAGAGAATTGAGGCAAGCCGGCTACTACGCAGGCGAGACCGACGGCCGGGTGAATGCCATGACGCAGGCCGCGGTGCTCGCCTTCGAGCAGCGACACGGCCTGGCGTTGACGGCGGAGCCGAGCCAGAAGGTGCTCGAGGCGCTCATTTTCGGCCAACCCGTTGTTGCTGCCGGCAACGGACGCGGGCTTCAGGCTGTTCGTGGCAGTGCGGCTGAACGCCTGCTGCATGACATCAATGCGAGACTGGTCAGCCTCGGGTATGCGCCGGGCAAAGACGACGGCACGATTTCACCGGAGCTGATCAAAGCCATCCGTGCCTTCGAACGCGACTGCGGACTTGAGCCCACGGGCTTCGTGAGCGCCGGACTGATGATGCATCTCCGTCGTGGCTCGACAGCGTCCGCCCCACGCCGGGGATGATCGCGACGCGCCGCATCAGGCGGGGTTCTTGCCAAGGCCGGCGATGCAAGGTAGGGCGACCCACATGCTCATTCCGTCCGAGCTATGGGTGAAGGCCCTGATCCGGCGCTGCCAGGCGGCCAACGTGCCGGCGATGGTGGTGCGTCATGGCGACGACAAGGCGGGCGCTATCTTCGTCAAGGTTGCCACGCTCGACGGCAACGCGCTGTTGTTCGGTCCGGCTCCGGCGAGCCTGACTGCCGAGGCCAATGCGCGGAGGTTCGGCGCGCATCTCAATCCGGAGGGATGTGCAGAGGCGGAGGTCGAGGGCTACCTGTCCCGGCAGACCGAGTTCGATCAGGATCTGTGGGTTATCGAGATCGAAGACCGCCTGGGCCGGTCGTTCATCGATGAATAGACCGTTAATCGCACCCCCCTCAGTGTTGTGGTTTCGATGCAGCATGTCGTCAATCATGAACAAATTCGAGCGAGGCTGTTAACTCCTGATTAACGAGCGATAGGCTGATCTCGATCGCACGTGCGCTGAATTCGACGCGTGCGTCCGATCGGGAGGGACCCGAAAGAGCCGATTGCGATGCCAAAGAGGGGCTCGTCATGGCCTGCATTATCGAGTTCGTCGCACGTAAGGGGGCGACGCAAGACATTGCGCGGCGCGTGAGCGATCGTCCGCACACGTGCCAGATCATTATTTTCCCCGGTGTACGCTACGAGCATTGGGACAACCGCAAAGCCGGATCGAAGCCGAGCGCGAAGCGCCGCCGCCGCAAGGCCACGCGCCGGAGCGCAAGCTGACGGTCAGAACGTCTGCCGGCTGCACGCGGCTTGCGCCAGATCCAGTTCGGTCTGTCTGGCCAGCGTGCGCGCGTTGATCGGCGCTTGAATCACGGCAATGCCGCGCCGGGTCGGGGCGACGACGTTTGAAACGGCGGATGTCTGGTCTTTCGGATAGGAGACCGGGCCAAGAAACTGGTTTCCGGGAGGCATCACCATAATATCGACGGGATGACGGCGGTCGCCGGAGGACGGATACGAATAGTATCCTTCGCCTTGGGGCGTATACAGCGTCAAGGTCCAGCCTGCCTCCGGCAGCAGCGCGCGGATGTGTACCGGGCCGCTGCCGACGTCGAATCGGCAGATCGCCATGCGTGCGTCGGGCGTCTGAAAGGGAATGACCTGGGCGCGTGGTCGCGCCTGCGGAAGAATTACGAACGTATGCGCAGGCAGATTGCGGACAAGGCGGGCATAGCCCGTGGTCCCGTAGATGTACGGCATCACAAGCGCGGTCGCCAGATGCACGATGCCGATCAGGATCAGCGCGCTGATCCACAATGGCCATCTTTTCACGAATGCCGCCAGATGCGATTTCATCGGCAGTCGACCCTGCGGATAGTCGGGAGCTGGGTGATGCTGTCGGCGACCGTCGGCTGGGGTTCGATGATCGTCATCAACAGGCTCAGCCGGCCGGCGCCACCGACCGGCAACCAATTGCCGGGCCGCGCATCACGGGCCAGCGAGATGAAGAAGCTGCCGTCGGGGCTCGTTGCGAGGGTCTGGCTGGAAAACGAGTAGCGATCGGCCTGGTTGGAGATGAGCAGTCCCTGATCGTCGTAGACGGCGATATTGAACCAGGTGGCGCTGATCGCTTCCGACTCGATCACGTATTCGCAGCTCGAATGCAACCTGCGGCCGTCCGCATCGTAACGCGCCTCCCACGTAGCGGCGACCGAGCTGGAGAGCGGCAGCGCGCCGATCTTGGCGAGACGGGCGCGCGTATATGGATCCGATCCTAGCTGGCCGGTGTGAAACCACATGGTCCAGGGGCCATTGTGCCACGTGGTGAGCCGGGTCCCGGTGTCGATCAGGTAGAGCGCAGAGGCGATGCCGATGGTGAGGACTAGGCCGACATACAGCAGCGCATTGGCGGAATGGACGAACCACGCCACGAGGAACCGGCGGAGGCGGTCCAGGCGGTAGAGGACGGAGGAGCTGGTCGCGACCAAGGCCATGTCAACGTGCGGTCCGGAGTGCCTGCATGGGGGATAGCGTGGAACGGGGTGCCTCGGCGCGCCGTTCGGGTGTCTGGCTGCCGGGCTGACCTAACGGGGCGGGCAGCGGTGAAGCGCCGGTATCGCTTGCCTTGCGCATTGCTTCCGCCAGCTTTTTCAGCGCCGCCTTGGTTGCCGCCGGCATGATGCTCTGCTGCCTCCTTTCATCGTCAGACTGAAGGCGCTTGCCCTCGCTCGCGAGCCGCTGTGCTTCCGCGACCTGATAGGGGTGCGGCGGCAATCCCGGCAAGGTCGGAATGTGCTCGGTGCCGGCAGCGACCATGAGCGCGTGCCATACCGGAGCGGCCACGCCGCCGCCGGTCGCGCCGTTGGTCATGTTGCGGTTGTCGTCATTGCCGAGCCAGACGCTGGCGACGTAACGGCCGGTCATGCCCATGAACCAGACGTCCTTGGGGCCGGTGCTGGTGCCGGTCTTTCCCGCGACGTGGGTGAAGTCGAGGTCGGCACGCTTGGCGGTGCCGTCGGTGACAACTTTGTTCATCATCCAGATCATTTCCTCGGCGACTTCACGCGAGACGATCTGGGGAGCGGGGGGCTCGTCGCGGTCATGGCTGTAGACCATCTCGCCGCGCGAGTTGACGATATCGAGGATGCCGTACGGGGTTGCCCGCTTGCCTCCGTTGGCGAAGGTGGCGACGGCGCTGGTGTGCTCGAGAGGGGTGATGCCATAGTCGCCGAGCGCCATCGAGCACGAGCGCTTGATGCCCTTGATGCCGAGGCGCCGTGTCATCTCGATCACCTTTTCGCGGCCGACCCGGAACGACAGCTCCGCCGCGACCGTGTTCAGGGACCTTGCGAGCGCCATCCACAGGGGCATGCGTGAGCCGGAGCCGTGGCTGCCGCCATAGTTCTGGGGATGCCAATTGCCGCACGATCGCGAGCTGTCGGATACCGTCGTGTTGGGCTTGAATCCGTTCTCGAGCGCGGTGGCATAGACGTAGATCTTGAACGAGGAACCGGGCTGCCGCCGCGCATGGGTTGAACGATTGAACTGGCTTTCGCCGTAGTCAGGTCCGCCCGCCATGGCGACCACCTTGCCGTCCGGCTCAAGGACGGTGACTGCGCCGGAGTCGAAATTATATTGGCGCCCCTTCTGGCGAACGGTTGCGGCCAGGATCTCGTCGGCGTGCTTTTGCAGATTGAGATCGATCGTGGTGCGGGCGGTCAAAGTGTACTGGCCCTTGTCGGCCATGATCCGCTGTACTTCCTCGAAGGCCCAGTCCAGGAACCAGTCGGGGCTCGAGGTCTGCCGGTTTTCGACGATGTTGGCTGGATACAGCCGGGCGCTATGGACCTGCCCTTCGGTGTAATACCCCGCCTCCACCATGTTCGAGAGCACTTCATTGGTTCGTGCACGGGACGCGGGGAGATTGATGTGGGGGGCGTATTTGGTCGGGGCCTTGTAAAGGCCGGCGAGCACGGCTGCCTCCGCCAGCGTGATCTCGCGGACCGATTTGCCGAAATAGAACTGCGATGCGGCCTCGACTCCGAACGCGCCGCCGCCCATGTAGGCGCGGTCGAGGTAGAGCTTGAGGATCTCCCGCTTGGTCAGCCGCGTTTCGAGCCAGAAGGCCAGGAACATCTCCTTGATCTTGCGGCTCAGGGAGCGTTCGGAGGACAGAAAAAGGTTCTTGGCGAGCTGCTGGGTAATGGTCGAGCCACCCTGGACGGTCTCGCCGGCTCTGATGTTTTCCGCCAGGGCGCGCAGCGTGCCGAGAAAGTCGATGCCGAAGTGGTCGTAGAAGCGCCGGTCCTCGGTGGCCAGCGTCGCCTTGATCAGGTGATCGGGGATCTCCTCGAGGGGAACCGCGTCGTTGAGATTGATGCCGCGCTTCCCGATCTCGTTACCGTCGACGTCGAGGAACTTTACGCTGTAGGTGCCGGTCTTCAGCCAGCGGCCATCCTCGATTTCCTGGAAGGCGGGCAGCGCGAGCATGTAGGTGACGACGAGGCCGCCGGCGCCAAGCGTCAGGCACTCCGATACGCCCTCATTGAGAAGACGTTTCCAGCCGGTCAGCCGGAAGCGGGCGAAGAAGCTCGACAGCGCGCTGTAGAAATCCTTGATGCCGTCCCAGATCGCCGCAAGCGTCGAGTCGAACCAGGCATCGAAGCCGAGCAGATTGATGAATCGGTGGCGTCCGCCCTGTCTGAAGAACCAGTCGTTCACCGGATGCAGCCCTTTCGCGTTCGCCCGACGCCGCTGACGAAATACTCTTGCGCTGCCCACCGCGTCGAGAATTATTGCTGACCCGAATCGGCGCTGCAATCAACGCGTACGCGTATCGCAGTTGACTAACATCTTGCCAGTTTTGTGGTTATCTATCATCGGTGCCACGCGGAATGCGAGGGGTCAGATTGCTACATCATCAGGATCAGGCCAGCGGACAGCCGTTCTGGCGGACAAAGACGCTCGATGAGATGTCGCCGGAAGAGTGGGAGTCGCTCTGTGACGGCTGCGCCCGATGCTGTCTCGTCAAGCTGGAAGACGAGGACAGCGGCGAAGTGCACCTGACCCGGCTGGCCTGTCGGCTGCTGGATCATTCGAGCTGCAGGTGCAGCAACTATGCCGACCGGTTCGACCTGATGCCCGATTGCATCCAGATCGACGCGGAGAAGGTCAAACAGATAGACTGGCTGCCGCAAACCTGCGCCTATAGGCTGGTGGGAGAGGGGCGCGACCTCTATTGGTGGCATCCGCTGGTCTCAGGACGCCCGGAAACCGTTCATGAGGCAGGAATTTCGGTCCGCGGCTGGGCGACGTGCGAATCCAAGGCCAAGCCTTCGACATTGCACCGCTATATTATTCCGGATCTGGCTGCGGAGGGCTGATGGCGCCGCCGCCGACGGCGCCCGGCGATGATACGGATCGCTGTTCCTTCGGGAACGGCTCGTGCGTCGCACCTCGATATAACCCAGAGCGCGAATGCCGACATCCTGTGAACGGGAGACGACCATGTCCGAGGAGCCGAAGTTCGACACGCTTGCCATCCATGCCGGCGCGACGCCCGATCCCTCAACCGGAGCGCGGGTGACGCCGATCTATCAAACGACGTCCTACGTTTTCAATGATGCCGATCATGCCGCCGCCCTGTTCGGGCTGGAGGTGTTCGGAAACATCTACTCGCGGATCATGAACCCGACGCAGGCCGTGCTGGAGTCTCGCGTTGCGGCTCTGGAGGGAGGGACGGCGGCGCTTGCCGTGGCCTCCGGTCATGCGGCTCAGTTCCTGGCGTTCCATACGCTGCTGGAACCCGGCGACGAGTTCGTCGCCGGCCGGCAGCTCTACGGCGGCTCGGTCAATCAGTTCAACCACAGCTTCAAGAAGTTCAACTGGAACGTGATCTGGGCCGATGCCGGCGATCCGGCGAGCTTCGAGAGTGCGATCACGCCGAAAACCAAGGCCGTATTCTGCGAATCGATCGCCAATCCCGGGGGGATGGTCGTCGACCTGCCGGCGATCGCGGCGGTGGCCAGGAAGGCCGGGGTGCCGTTCATCGTCGATAACACGCTCGCCACGCCCTACCTGTGCCGGCCGAAAGAGTTTGGCGCCGACATCGTGGTTCATTCGCTGACGAAGTTCATGGGCGGGCACGGCAACTCGATCGGCGGCGTGATCGTCGACTGCGGGACATACGACTGGCTGTCGGCGAAGCACCGCTACAAGACCCTGGTCGAGCCCAACGCGTCGTACAACGGGATAACGCTGGCCGAGACGTTCGGGAATTTCGCATTCGCCATCGCTGCGCGGGTGATGGGACTGCGGGATATCGGACCGGCGATTGCGCCGATGAACGCGTTTCTCATTCTAACCGGCATCGAGACACTGCCGCTGCGCATGCAGCGCCACTGCGAGAACACCGTGGCGGTTGCGTCGTATCTGGCCGGGCACGACAAGGTCGCATGGGTGAACTACGCCGGGCTGCCTTCAAGCTCCAACCATGCGCTGCAAAAGAAGATCACGCCGAATGGGGCGGGAGCAGTGTTCACGTTCGGTCTGAAGGGCGGATATGATGCGGGCGTGAAGCTGGTTTCCGGTCTCAAGCTGTTCTCGCACCTCGCCAATATCGGCGACACGAGAAGCCTCGTCATTCATCCTGCATCGACCACCCACAGGCAATTGACCGACGAGCAGCGGATCGCGGCCGGGGCAGGGCCCGACGTGGTCCGGCTGTCGGTCGGACTAGAGGACAAGGCCGACATCATCGGCGACCTGGAGCAGGCATTGTCTGCGCTTTGAGCGCTGCTCCGGCATTGCCAGGGCCTGGCGATCCCGGACGGCGGTTGTCGAGCCTCGGCTGGACCCGCAGTTGCACCGGGCTTATACGTTCCGGCAGCTGTAGCTGACTCGCACGCGTGGCCTCGACGGGCCGCGCGGGAGTCGTTGCCGGAGGCCGGGCAGGATGTTGGACATCAAGTGGATCAGAGACAATCCGGCATTGTTCGATGCCGGATTGAAGAAGCGCGGGATCGACGGGATGTCGGCCCGGCTGCTCGGGCTTGACGAGACGCGGCGCCGGCACGTCACGCAGCTTCAGGAGATTCAGGCCCGGCGCAATGCCGCCTCGAAGGAGATCGGCGCAGCCAAGAAGGCCAAGGACGAGGCCAAGGCTTCGGCACTGATGGCCGAGGTTGCCGACCTGAAGGCCAAGCTGTCGGATGGCGAAGAGCAAGAGCGCCAGTTGACCGCCGGGATAGAGAAGGAGCTGGCAACCATTCCAAACCTTCCGCTGGACGATGTGCCGGTCGGAAAGGATGAGCACGACAACAAGGAAGTGCGGAAAGTCGGCACACCGCCGAGTCTTGGCGGCGGGGCCAGGCAGCACTTCGAGATCGGCGAGGCGCTCGGTCTCATGGATTTCGAGACGGCAGGCAGAGTGTCCGGCGCGCGGTTCGTGTTCCTGAAAGGACAGCTTGCGCGCCTGGAGCGGGCGATCGCCAGCTTCATGCTTGATCTGCATACGGGCGAATTCGGCTACACGGAAGTGAACCCGCCGCTGCTGGTGCGCGACCAGGCCATGTACGGAACCGCGCAGCTTCCGAAGTTTGCCGAGGATCTGTTCCGCACCACCGATGACTTCTGGCTGATCCCGACTGCCGAGGTTTCGCTCACCAACATGGTACGGGAGCAGATCCTCGGCGAAGACCAGCTGCCGCTGCGGCTGACCGCCTGGACGCCGTGCTTCCGGTCGGAGGCCGGCGCCGCCGGACGCGATATGCGCGGCATGATCCGCCAGCACCAGTTCTCCAAGGTGGAGCTGGTCTCGATCACGACGCCGGACAAGAGCCTGGAGGAGCACGAGCGCATGACGGCATGCGCCGAAGAGGTGCTGAAGCGGCTGGGTCTTGCCTATCGCACCATGCTTCTCTGCACCGGGGATATCGGGTTCGCCTCGCAGAAGACCTACGACATCGAGGTCTGGCTGCCGGGCCAGAATGCCTATCGCGAGATCTCGTCCTGTTCGGTGTGCGGCGATTTCCAGTCCCGTCGCATGAATGCGCGCTATCGCCCCAAAGCTGTGCCGGGCGGGAAGGCGCCGGGGCCGGAATATGTGCATACGCTGAATGGGTCGGGGCTGGCGGTCGGGCGGACGCTGATCGCGATCGTGGAAAACTATCAGAATCCGGACGGGAGCGTCACGATCCCGGAAGCGTTGAGGCCGTACATGGCTGGACGCGAGAAGATCGAGGCGGCTGTCTGAGACCGGGCCGCGGCGGCGCGACTTGGCGGCTGTTTGCGAAATGCGGGTTGCGGGGCCATCATGGGCGCTGCGCAAGCGCCGTGAACCTGTGAAAGGCTTTGATGCTTATTCTTATCACCAATGACGACGGCATCGACTCGCCGGGCCTCGCCATGCTGCGCGAGATCGGCAAGGCGCTGGGGGGTGAGGTTTGGACGAGCGCGCCAGAAATGAACCATTCCGGGGCCGGGCATTCGCTGTCGCTGCATGAGCCTGTGCGGATCCGGGAGGTCGGTGAGCGGCAGTTTGCGGTGCGCGGAACGCCGACCGACAGCGTCATCATGGGCGTTCATCACGTGCTCAAGGGCCGGACGCCGGATCTGATCCTTTCCGGCATCAACCGAGGCTCCAACCTGGCTGAGGATGTGACCTACTCGGGCACGATTGCGGCATGCCTGGAGGGTGCGCAGCTAGGCATCCGCTCGATTGCGCTGTCGCAGCAGATCGGTGCGGAATCGAAGCCGGCGCCGCGGTATCATACGGCGCTGGCGCATGCACCGGACCTGATCCGAAAGCTGCTTGCGATAAAATGGACGCCGGGGACGCTGTTCTCGCTCAATTTTCCGGATCTGGAGCCGGAGGACGTCGGCGGCGTCTGCGTTACGGTACAGGGGCAGCGTGATCCCGGCCTCCTGCGCGTCGAGGAACGGCACGATACTTGGGGCAACCCTTACTACTGGCTGGCATACAAGCGCAGCCGTTCGGAGCCGCATGAAGGCACCGATTTGTGGGCCATCCACAACGGGCACATTTCGGTGACGCCGCTGTCGCTTGAGATGTCGCACGAGCAAAGCGTGAACCCGGTGCGGGCCGCGCTCGGTCTCGGTGCCGGGAGCCTTGGATGGTTCCCCGATAATCGTCAGTAGGGACACATTTCCGCGGCGATCTGGTCACGGATCGGGCCCAAACGCGCCCCGTGTAATTCATATTCGTCAGTTAATTCATTAAGCGGCCAGGGAAGATGGAAACCACCGGATCGTCTCCGCGGGGAGACGCTCGTTGCCGGCACGAAGGGACGCGTGCAGGCAAAGAGATGGGATTCCAAACGTCGCGGGAGCCTACGGCTGTTAAAGCCTTCTTAACTCATTTCCGGTTAAGGAGAACCGTGGGTTGAGAGGTGTATCATGTTAGTCGTCGCACGTTGCCACCCAGCATCGTCTATTGGCCAGCCGCTCCGTTTCGGACTGGCGGCTTCCGTCATTGCCGTTGCGCTTGCCGGATGTAGCGCGGACATCACGCGCTTCGATTCTCCTTCTTTTGCGTTCAATGACTCCGGCGGTTCCAATATCGCCTCTGGAAGCGTCGGGAACGCCAGCGGCGGTCCGGTCGCGGACGTGCGTCCGATGGTGCCGCCGCCGCAAACCACCTATCTTGCTCCGCCTCCCGCCTCAACACGCGGGGATGCCGTCGCGGCACTGCCTGCAGGGAACCGGCAGACGGTGCCGGTTGAAGTGCTTCCTGCCATCGAGAAGCCGCCGTCTGCGGCTCCGGCGGCGTACCGGCCTACGGCTCCCGCAGCGTACCGGCCTGCGGCACCCGTCGTACCGCCGGCCCTCGAAAGGGGGGCGTCGATCGAAGTCCAGCGTGGCGACACGGTCTTCGGCATCGCCCGCCGGCACAATATCGCCGTTTCCGAACTGATGAGTTCCAACAACCTGACGAACCCGAACATCTGGCCTGGTCAGAAGCTCTACCTCCCGGCCGGCATAAAGCCGGTTGCCGGGGCTGCGCCGGCTGTTCCGGCTCAGCCGCAGCCGTTGCGTGAAGCCGCAAGTGCGCCGCCGGACTGGTACGGAAGCTATACCGTCAGGCCGGGCGACAGCCTCTATGCGATTGCGCGCCGCTTCCACGTGAATGCTGCCGCGTTGCAGCGCGCGAACGGCATTGCGGACGCCCGTCGCCTGAAGCCGGGCGTGGAGCTCAAGGTGCCCGGCGGCCAGTCCATTGCGGCTGCTCCGGCGGTTCACAGGCCAGCATCCGTTCCCTCGCCGATTGCTTCACGCTATGCGGGGGAGCGGTCTGCAACACCGGCCAGCGAGCCGAGTTTCCGGTCGCCTGAAACGATGTCGAACGTCACCGTGCTGAACGGCCCGGCCGCCAAACCGACGGTGCCGGTGCAACCTGCCGCGTATGCCAATGCCGGCAGTTCCAAGGGAGCTTCTGCAACGAAGCTGCGTTGGCCGGTCAGCGGTCGGATCGTGGAAGGTTTCGGGCGCCGTGCGGATGGAAGCCACAACGACGGCATCAACCTCGCAGTTCCTCAGGGTACGGACGTATTGGCTGCCGAAGACGGCGTCGTTGCCTACGCCGGCAGCGAGGTGAAGACCTACGGCAACCTCGTGCTCATCCGTCACGACAACGGGTTGGTCACAGCCTATGCCTACAACGACAGGCTGCTTGTCAGTCGCGGTGACCGGGTGAAGCGCGGCCAGCCGATTGCGAAGGCGGGCAGCAGCGGCGTCGTCGATCAGCCGCAACTGCACTTCGAGGTGCGGGTCGGGGCCAAGCCAGTCGATCCGCTGACACACCTCGAAAAGCTTTAGCGCGCAGCAGCCTCGCAGCCGGTCTGAGGGCAGGCTGCGAGCGAGTCTTGCAAGACTGTGCTGCATTTTATGCTTAGCTATAAGCGTGGAAGACGCTCGAACTCTTCACGCGCTTCGTGTTTTTATAGGCGTTGCGCACCGGTCACCACCCCGATGGCCGATGGCTGTATAAGTGCCGCGTAGGGCGCTTGAAGATCGTGGGGAGCATCGCGTTTTGTTCGAGTTTGTTTATAATGCAGGTCGCGATCGGTCCGAATTTCAATCAAACCTGAGTTGGCCGCAGCGTATCTGCTTCTCCCGTAAGGCATGCATCGTCGCGACGGTGGTGGTGTCCGGGTTTGCCGGCGGTTTGGCCTTTGGCGCGGATCGTGTGTCGGCACAGACATATGCGCCGGTGAAAGAGTGGCGCGGGGCCAAGTCCGGCGTCGTGATGGCGCAAGCCCGCAGCCGAAGCCGCAAGGCACGACCGCGCAAGTCCGCGAGAGCGCCGTCCGGCGAGATGCTTGCCGTCATCGATCTGGCTTCGCAGCGGATCAGAGTCTACGACAGCACCGGCGAGATCATGCAGGCGCCTGTTTCGAGCGGCATGGCAGGCCATCGCACACCCAAAGGTATATTCAGTGTGCTGCAGAAGCGGCGCTGGCACGAGAGCAACATCTACAGTGGCGCGCCGATGCCGTTCATGCAGAGGCTGACGTGGTCGGGGATTGCGCTGCACGCCGGGCACCTGCCGGGCTATCCGGCCTCGCACGGTTGTATCCGGATGCCATCGGGCTTTGCCTCGCGGCTGTTCAGCGCGACCAAGATGGGGATGCGCGTGGTGGTGGCGTCCGGGCGGGCGAGCGTAAGGCCGATCACGCATCCAGCGCTGCCGACGCCGCTGATGGTGGTCGTTCCCGTTACGCCCAATGATGGAAACGCCGCCGCCGTTGGAGGCCGTCCGGTGCAGGTTGCTACATCAGGCAATCCGACGACCGATGGCCCGCAACCCGGCGCAGCTCTTCCCGCGACACGGCTGAGCAATCCGATGGAACAGGCGCGGCTGCATCGGGAGAAGGCGAAAACTGCGGCCGCCGAGAGCGTGACAGCGGCGAAAGCCGCGTTGGCTGCAGCACGCCGGGCGGCGGATGAGGCCGACCATGCGGAAGCGGAGGCCGGGGCCGCATCCAGGGCGGTGGAGATCGCCGAAGTCCGGCTGGCAAAGTTGCGCGAGGCGGAGCAGTCCGCCGTGCCGGAAGAGAAGGCACGGGCGATGCAGGCGCGCATTGATGCCGCAACGCGTCTCGCCGATCTGCAGCGTGCCTTGAAGGAGGCAGAAGGTCTGGCGGCGGCACTGAGACCGGCCTCATTCGACGCCGCGGTGAAATCGCGCGAGGCGGACGAGGAGCGGGAGCGGGCCGAAGCAGAGGCGCGGGCATCCCGGGCCGCACTCCATCCGCTGGCGGTGCTGATTAGCCGCAAGACAGGCAAGATCCACGTACGGCAGGGGTATCAACCGATTTTCGAGGCGCCGGTCACGATCAAGTCAGCGGATCAGCCATTGGGCACGCATCTCTATCTGGCGATCGCTGCGAATGGTGCAACCGGTCAGGTTCAGTGGCGGTCTGTCACCGTGCCCGAGCGCAGCGCCTGGGCCGGCACACGCAAACCGGTGCGGCGAGGGCATCGCGATGACGACGAGCGCCGGCCGCCGTCAGATGCCCGGGAGGCTTTGGACCGCATCGAGCTTGCGCCTGGGGTCAGAAGCAAACTGGCGGAGCGGCTGTGGGTGGGCGCATCGATCATCGTCACGGACCATGGCATCAGCAACGAAACCGGCGAGTACACCGATTTCATCGTCCTGACGCGCTGACAGCCGGTTCGGTGCCGGCCAACGCGATGGTTTGCTGGACGTCTGGTTCGTCCTCACCCGGGCTGCTGGAGCGGCTGGCCGAGGCGCCCGGCGAGATCCTGGACGAACTGCCAGGCGACGCGCCCGGACCGGGAGCCGCGCGTCATGCTCCATTCGAGAGCTTCCGGTTCCCAATTCTCACGCGCGATGGTCAGCCTGTGGTGGCTGACGTAGGCCTCGATCATGGCCAGGTACTCGTCCTGGCTGCAGTTGTGGAATCCCAGCCAGAGACCGAACCGGTCCGAAAGAGAGACCTTTTCCTCGACCGCCTCGGAGGGATTGATCGCGGTTGAGCGTTCGTTCTCCATCATGTCGCGGGGCATCAGATGGCGGCGGTTCGAGGTCGCATAGAAAAGCACGTTGGCGGGGCGGCCTTCGATTCCGCCTTCCAGCACCGCCTTCAAGGACTTGTAGCTGGTGTCCTCCTTCTCGAACGACAAGTCGTCGCAGAAAACGATGAAACGATGAGGGGATGAGCGCAGGTGCGCGAGGCAACGAGGCAGGGTCGCGATCTCCTCGCGGTGAATCTCGATCAGGATCAACCGGCCAGGCTTGCCGGCCGAGTTGCCGGTGAGAAGCCGACGCTGGACCTCGGCATGGATCGCCTTGACCAATGAGCTCTTGCCCATGCCCCGGGCCCCCCACAACAAGGCGTTGTTGGCGGGCAGCCCGCGTGCGAACCGCTCGGTATTCGCCAGCAACTGGGCGGCGGCCCTGTCGATGCCCTGCAACAGGGTCAGAGGAACGCGGTTCACAACCCGGACAGGCTCGAAGCCTTCGGGCTCGGTCTGCCAGACAAAGGCGTCTGCCAGCGAGAAATCGGGCGGTCGCGAGGGGGGAGGTGCGAGGCGCTCCAGGGCTGAGGCGATGCGGGTGAGCAGCTCGTGGTCGTCGGTCATGGTCTGTCGGGTCGATCCGGGCGAATTGCAGCGGTCGCGAGGGGCTCTCGCGCTCGGCGCCCCTATAGCCGATCAGCCGCCGCGCGTCACGCGGGGGGCTTGGATTAGCGGGCGCCAGGTCCGGAAACTGTTGCATTACGAGGGGCCGACATTATATTCCGGCTCGATCATCCAAGCCGATCCGGCGGCGCCGAATCCAGGCGTGGGAGCCGGCTACCCGCGACCTGACGACTCAGCAAGGAACCCCAAGGGCCAATGTTCATCACACCGGCTTACGCACAAGGTGCGGGCGGCAGCAGCGATTTCCTGATCCAGCTGATGCCGATCCTCCTGATGTTTGTGATTTTCTACTTTCTGCTGCTGAGGCCGCAACAGCAGAAGATGAAAGCGCACCGCGAGATGCTCGCCAATCTGCGCCGAGGAGACACGATCGTGACGACCGGCGGGATTGTCGGAAAAATCATCAAGGAAATCGACCAGACAGAGCTTGAGGTCGAGATCGCTCAGGGGACGCGGGTCCGGATCGTGCGCGATATGGTATCGGGCGTGCGAAGCAAGACTGAGCCGGTCAAGGATGGCGGTTGAGCAGGTGCGACGGATCGACTGGTTGTGGCTAGTTAACGCGTCGCCATTTGCGGTTGAATACTGACGCCGGATGCGAGTGTTTCGCGCACAGGCCGGCGTCGGCAGCGGCTGACGCAGTCGTCCGCGAACTTTAAGGTACTGAGACGCCATGCTGCACTTCTCCCGCATCAAGATCGCCATGATCGTGGCCACCTGTCTGCTGGCTGCAGTGCTGACTTTGCCGAACTTTTTCTCCCAGGCGACCGTCGCGGCCTGGCCAAGCTGGGCACCCCATTCGCGCATGCCCTTAGGGCTCGACCTGCGCGGCGGCGCGCACCTTCTGTTCGAGATGGATGCCAACGAACTCAAGACCGACTGGATGAAGAATTTACGCGAGGACGCGCGCAAGGCGCTGCTTTCGCAGAAGATCGGCTATAACGGCGTCGGCGTCACCTCCAACAACGTCGTTGTTCGTCTGCGCAGTGCGGATGATGCCGAGAAGGCGCTCACCGAACTGCGGCGGCTGAACGAGCCGATCGGGAATGCGTTGCTGGGGAGCAGCGGCAATATGCTCGAAATCGAGCAGACCGGTCCGACGACAATCATTCTCAAGCCGACCGATGCCGGTCTCCAGAGCCGTATCTCGGGCGCCGCGGGCGCGGTCATCGAGACCATCAACAGGCGCATCAACGGACTTGGCACGGCAGAGGCGACGGTGGTGCGCCAGGGCCAGGACCGCATCCTGATCCAATATCCCGGCCTCAGCGATACGCAGCGCTTGAAAGAGATCGTCGGCGAGACGGCGTTGCTCAGTTTCCATGAAGTCAGTCGTGATCTTTCCGGCGAGGCCGCAAAGGCGCAAGGGCGCGTGCCGGCTGGCTACAAGATCTATTGTGGCGTGCCCGAGGACGAGCGCAACAGCGGCAAACAGCTTTCCAGGGACGAGTTGGACAGAGAGTGCAAGGCCGGCCATCTGCCGCTGTATCTGCTGCGCGAGACCCCTGTCGTGCGAGGCGAGGATCTCGTCGACGCACGTCAAGGGTTCGATGGCCGTACAAACGAGCCGGTGATCAACTTCCGCTTCAATCAGAAGGGATCGCGCGAGTTCGGCAAGTTTACGGCCAACAATATCGGCAGGCCGTTCGCGATCGTGCTCGACAACATCGTGCTGTCGGCGCCTGTGATCCGGTCGGAAATCTTCGGTTCCGGGCAGATCTCCGGCAACTTCACGGTCGAGACCGCGGACAAGCTGGCTCTGCAGTTGCGGTCCGGTGCGCTGCCAGCCAAGCTGACGGTCGTGGAGGAGCGCACGGTGGGACCGAGCCTGGGTGGGGACTCGATCCGTGCTGGCGAGATCTCGTCGCTGATCGGCGCCGTGGGCGTGAGCGCGTTCATGATCTTCGCCTATGGGTTGTTCGGCATCTTCGCGATGGTGTCGGTTCTCTTCAACATGCTGATGATCGTCGCTGCCATGTCGCTATTGGGGTCGACACTTACTTTGCCCGGCATAGCGGGGTTGGTTTTGACCATCGGCATGGCGGTCGATTCCAACGTGCTGATCTATGAGCGCATACGGGAAGAACTGCGAAGCGGAAAGCCGACGATTTCGGCAATCGATGCCGGGTTCCAAAGAGCATTCGGCACTATTCTGGATTCCAACCTGACGACGCTCATCGCGGGCCTAGTGATGTTCTGGCTGGGGTCCGGACCGATCCGAGGCTTCGCCGTGACGCTGTCCATCGGAATCATTACCACAGTGTTCACGGCCTTCACGATAACCCGGCTTCAGGCCGCGATGTGGCTGAGCTGGCAGAACGAGCGGAAGGTGCCTGCGCCACTGTGAGGCGACCGCAGCGTGCCGGCAACCGGCACATTCAATGCCTGAAAGAGTTGGCAATGCCTGAAAGAGCTGGCGCAATCGCCGGAGATTCAACATGACCTTCAAGGGCGTCGATTTCTTCCCCCACGGCACCAGGGTGCCGGTGATGAAGTGGGGTAAATTCTGCATCATGATATCAGTGGTGCTGACCCTGATTTCGATCGCGTTGCTATCTACCAAAGGATTGAACTTCGGTATCGACTTCAAGGGCGGTACGCTGCTGGAGGTCCAGGTCAAACAGGGCGAAATTGACATTGGAGCCCTGCGGTCGATTGTGAGCGGCCTCGGTCTTGGCGAGGTGCAGGTTCAGGGATCGGGAACAACGGATGCGCTCATTCGCGTGGAGCAGCAGCCTGGCGGAGAAAAGGCGCAGCAGGCGGCGGCCGACAAAGTCAAGGCGGCGATCAGCAATGACTATGATGTGCGCCGGACCGAAGTGGTGGGTCCGTCGGTGTCCGGCGAATTAAAGACAGCAAGTCTGCTCGCCTGCTTCACAGCGATTCTGGGTATCCTGATTTACGTATGGTTCCGCTTCGAGTGGCAATTCGGGCTCGCGGCGGTTCTGGCGCTGGTACACGACACGATCATCACGGCAGGAATGTTCAGCCTGCTGGGTTTCGACTTCGGGCTGGCCGAAGTCGCGGCCATTCTCACGCTCGCGGGCTATTCGATCAACGACACGGTGGTCGTGTTCGACAGGATCCGCGAGAACCTTCGCAAATACAAGCGGATGCCGCTCGGCGAGCTGATGGATCTTTCGATCAATGAGACGCTCTCGCGAACCGTGCTGACGGCCACAACGACATTCATCGCGGTGCTGTCGCTGTATGTGTTCGGCACGGAGGTGATTGCCGGTTTCTCGTTCGCCATGCTGTTCGGCATTGTGATCGGCACCTGGTCGTCGATCTTCGTTGCATCGCCCTTCCTGCACTGGATCGGAATCAAGCGCGACTGGTCCGAGGTGCAGGCAAAGACGATTGCCGGTGCCAAGGTCTGAGGTCGAGATCGGAGCGGCGATGTGAATGCGGCGGCGTCCGAGGGACGGGAGCGACCCAACGCGTTCTTTCCTGGCCGGGCACCGATCGATGCCTACGGCAACGGCGGGTTCCGTTTCGCCGACATGAGCCACCGCGGCTCGATCCTGTGCCTTCCAAGCGGCATTCAGGCATGGTCCGTTGCGACGGCGGACGCGATTACGATCGATGCGCTGGCAGCCGTCGTCCGGGAGGCTGACGCGATCGAGGTGCTGCTGCTTGGGACCGGCAGCTCGCAGGTCTTTCCGCCGGCGGCGCTGAGACAGGCCTTGGCGGCGGAAAACATCGGCATCGAGGCAATGTCGACTGGAGCAGCGGCCCGAACCTACAATATACTCCTCGCGGAACAACGGCTCGTTGCGGCAGCGCTGATCGCCGTTGACTGACTTGGCTTCATTTTGGCTGTCAGCAGGCAGGGAGAGACGCGTGCGGAACATCCTGGCAAGTCCGGCGAGGTCATTGACGCTCGGCCTTCTGGCGTCGGTTGCAGTGCTGTCACTGTGGATTGCTTTTTCCGGCGTCGACGGGATCGGGTTCGCGTCATTCCTGCTGCGGTGGCTGCACGTGGTGTCGGCGATGATCTGGGTCGGAATGATCTGGTTCGTGAACTTCATCCAGCTCGCCGCGGTGGGCGAGGCCGACGCCGCTGGACGGCCTGCGATCATGAAGCTGATCGTGCCGCGCGTTGCGGCCACATTCAGGCACGCGTCGCATCTGACCGTCGCAAGCGGGATCGTCCTGCTGATTACGACCGGCTATCTGTTGGATCGAGCGGTGTTTTCGGCGCCGGTCTACATTCCGCCGTTCCGGAATCTGCTGCTGTGGGGCGGAGCACTTGCGGCCCTCGTCATGTACGGGCTGGTGCATATGACGATCTGGCCGAACCTCAGGATCGTACTTGGGGAGATACCGGCCGACGAGGCGCAGATCGCTGCAGCGCGCGCGAGCATCGTGGCTTCCGCGCGGTGGAACCTGATACTCGTGGTTCCTGTTACCGTGGCGATGGTGGCGGCTGCGCATCTGTATTGAGGATCCCGAACTTGGATCCGAATCCTGCCGGTCCAGCGGTTGCAACGGCGGATGTCGTGCGAGCAGCGGCTCGCGCTTTCGAACGCGACCGCTATCTGGCGGCGTTGCTCGCTCCGCGCGGCGTGCGGGGCGATCTCATCGCGATCGCAGCCTTTGCCGGCGAGGTGGCGCGTACGTCGGGCTACGTCAGCGAGGCGATGATCGGCGAGATCCGGCTGCTGTGGTGGCGGGACGCGGTCGCCCGCATAGGCTCGAGCGGTGGCGAGGTAACCGGCAATCCGATCGCCGACGCACTGGGTCGGGCGGTGCGGCGGTTTGAGCTGCCGATTCGCCTCCTCAATGATGTGATCGATGCTGAGAGTGCTCACGTCGCCGACAGCGTGCCGTTCGTCGATTGGGGCGCGCTTATGGCCAATCTTTCCGCCACGCACGCAAGCTTGTTCGAGCTTGCCTGTCGCGTGCTGGTTCGAGATCGCGCCACGGACGTTCCGCTCGACCTGATCGTCCATGCCGGAAAGGCGTACGGTCTTGCCCGCACGCTCGTCGAGATGCCGGCGGTTCTCTCGCAGGGGCGCATCCGGCTGCCGGCAGATCGCCTGGATGCCCATCGGCTTGATGTCAGGGCATTGCGGGCGGGGGAGGGAGCAGCAGGGCTGGCGGCTGTTTCGAGCGAAGCAGCAGGGCATGCGCGCGAGCACCTGGAGATTGTGCGCAATTTGTGGCGCGGCCTATCGGAGCCTGAACGCGTGGCGCTCGCGCCGGTCGCCCTCGTTCGGCCCTATTTGAGCGCTTGTCAGATGCACATGGGCAGGTTGCGTGAGATCGTCGATATCGCGCCGCTCACTCGCGTTTGGCGGATATGGCGCGCCGCGCGACTTGGGTGGGCTTGATCGGGCAAGGGCTCAGCATGTGGTCGAGCATCATGCGGGCGGCCATCGGCATACTGATGGTGTGCTCGGTTACGTCTACAGCGGCACAGGAAGCGGTTTCCGGCCCGAACGGGCGTGAACCCGCGGCGGACTGGGCGCCGGTTACCGGACTGTCGGTGCGGCCGGTCAGCCTGCAATGGCGCGTGATCAATCCATTCAGATTCTTCAATGATCCTGCCGATACGGGCACCCACCGGGCTGCGTTCGAAGCGTTGACGCCGGACCAGCGCAAGCATCCGGTGCTGTCGGCGGAGCGGGCCCTTGCCGCCAGGATGCCGGATGGCTGGGCCGCGCACCTCAAAGGCGACCCGTGCTGGGACGATCTGCACAACCGCTTCGTGTGTCCGGACTCACGGCCCTACATGTTTCCCGACAGTCACTATGTCGAGGTCTGGATCGACGATTTGCCGGATGCGCAGACGGTCAACTGCACGTGGCTGACGGCCCCCAACCGTCATGCCGGGAAGGTCATCCGCGGCGAGGCCGTTACCGAACGTTGCGACAAGAAGGTCAGGCTCGAGGTCCCGTATCCTGCCGGCGCCGGCGTCAGCGTGGAAATCGGCGGACGCGATGTCGCTACGATGGACATCCATGTGAAGGACATCCTGATTGTCGGGATGGGCGACAGCTTTGCCTCGGGAGAAGGCAATCCCGACCGTCCCGTGCGCTTCTCACGTGAAAGAGCGGCGGACTATGCGCGAATGGGGCCTAGCGGGTCTGACCTGTCGGCGCTTGCCGGATACCCGGCGCGGATCGGAAACTGGCATCGGATCGGCGACCGCGAGTTCCTGCGGGAGAATGCGCGATGGCTCGATCAGGCCTGCCACCGCTCTCTTTATTCGCATCAGTTGCGAGCTGCGTTGCAGCTATCGCTGGAGGATCCGCATCGCGCGGTGACATTTGCCGGCGTTGCCTGTTCGGGGGCGGAGATCGGGATCGGCGTGTTCCTGCGCTACAAGGGGAACGAATGGGTCCCGAACCCGCCCGAGATGTCGCAGATCTCGGCGCTGGCGGAAGCTCAGTGCGGCGGGCGGGAGGCGCCGCTGCAGGATCTTCCGGAGGCGTATCATATGAACGGCGCTGTACCCGAGTTGCAGGGCGGGTTGGTGCTGCGCAAATGCGATAGCGAGGAGTCCCGCAAAATCGATCTGATGATGCTGTCGATCGGCGGCAATGACGTCGGCTTTGCGCGTCTCGTTGCCAATGCGGTGCTGTCCGACAGCTCGAACCTGAAGATGCTGGGCGGCTGGTTCGGCCAAGTGCAGGGCGCGGCGCAGTCATTGGCGGCGCTTAGGACGTTGGACGAGCACTACAAGGCGCTGAATCGCGCCCTGCATAATATCCTGCATGTGCCGTGGAAGGAAAACGACCGCGTATTGCTCGTCGCCTACCCCGCGATGGCGCTGCTCGATGACGGGCGTTCGGTTTGTCCGGACGGAACGGCAGGAATGGAGGTTGTGCCGGCGCTCAAACTGTCGGCGAAAAAGGCGCGGGAGGGGCAGCAGGTCGCGGAACAACTCAACCGCGTCATGCGGGCGTCCGCACAGTCGTACGGCTGGACGTTCGTCGACAAGCACCGCAACCAGTTCATCGGGCGGGGCATCTGCTCGGGCTGGAACGAGAACGCGCTTTCGAGCGTCGATGATCTGAGGATGCCGCGCAAGGTCAAGGGAAAGTGGGTCCCTTACAACCCGGGTGATTTTCAGCCGTATGCGTCACGTCAACGCTGGTTCAGGACACCAAACGATGCCTTCATGACGGGCAATTTCCACGTCTCGACGTCGCTGGTTCGCCGTGTGCTGAAGTTTGAGACGCTGTCGTGGTTCCAGCTACTGCTGGCAGCGACATACTCGGGTGCGTTCCATCCTACGGCAGAGGGGCAGGCGGTCATCGCAGACGCAGTCGTCGAGCGGGCGCGGGCGGTGCTGGAAAAATACGATGCACGAGAGAAGCAAGAGGCGCGGTATCGCTGACACTTCCGCAGCGTGGGCGGACTTACCGTTTTTCTGATAGCGAGCTCAGGCGAACGTCCGGGTCATGATGCAAGCTGCGGTGCCAGACCTGTGCGGCGAGAAAGCGCCGTTCGCGTGTGTCGTCGGGCTCCAGCGGCGCCGGGCCGGCGTAGCGAACGCGGACCTGCGTGAGGCCGTGCTTGTGAAAACCGAGAGCTTCCGCTGCCGCTTTCGACACATCCACGATCCGCCCCGGCTTGAACGGGCCGCGATCGTTCAGCCGGACCATGATCGTCCGGCCGTTTCCAAGATTGGTCACATAGACATAAGACGGCAGAGGGAGTGTCGGGTGGGCGCCCGTGAGCGCGTTCACATCGAACAACTCGCCATTGGCTGTCTGCTTGCCGTGATCGCCTGCGCCGTACCATGACGCAATCCCGACTGCATCGTAGGTCGGATCCTCTTTCGGCGCGTAGGTCTTGCCGGCGATTTCGTAGGGCTTGCCGATCTTGTAGACGCCTTTGACTTTGGCAACGGGATCTGACGGTTTGAGTTTGGCGGCCTTCGGTTGTGTCGGTGTGCCGGCGGTGGGTGCCGGCGGTACCGGTACGCGGGCGACTGCCGGAATCTCAACGGAGACCGGGGCAGGCGGGATGATAGTCGTTTGAAACGAAGTCTTCCCTGCACGGTCGCTGAAGCCGGCGGCGGGAAGGCTGGGAGGCGAGCCGGCGCATCCGGATACTGCGACGGCGGAAACCGCAACTGCGGCTCTGGCTGCAAGGGTCCATGTGGGCCACGTTGCGGTGAGGAAAGCCAAGCCGTCTCGACGCGATGGTCTCACTAGGCGGGTTCCGATGACTGGGCGGTGCGGCCGGGCCGCCGGACTGCACCGAATTGGGAGGACCGAACTTGCATTTGCTAGCGTCGACACCTGGCATTTGCCAGCCGGAACGCGCCGACTCAGGAGATTGCCGACTTGAGCGTGGCAAGGAGGCCGCAACAATTTGTTGCCGAGGTGGCAATTGCGCCCTTGTCCCCGTCTGCTGGAAAAAGATTGTGGATTACTGATGCCGCCGTGCCGCATTCGCTGGACGAGGGCGTGGGGCTTGGGCGGTCGTGCTCGCATACAACCGATCCGCGACGTCCGGCTGAAAGGCGGGCACGCTATCCATTGAGCGGTCGCGGCCGCTGTGCCGTCCCGGCAAAAAGCAGCATGGTGCTCCAGTCAGCCTGGAGCACCATATCGAACATCAGACGTAATCGATATCCAAGGTTGGACTGGGTCGCTACTGGCGAGCCAGGTAGAGATCATAGGGGCGCGAAGACCAGTTCGCGTACTGATTGCGGCTCTGGATATCCTTCAGGTATGCACGCCAGCCTTCCTCCAGTGTCGGGAGTTGGGGTGGGGCGGTCGCCGCAGCGTTCTCGCCGACTGCCTCTTTCAGTTGGCGCCGGAGATCCTTCATGCTGACGCGCGACCGCTTCAGCACACGGAAGAACGAGGCTACCTCTCCGTAGGCGAGCGCCTTGTTGACGATTTCCTCGCGCACATAATAGCCGATGTTATCGGCGACGTGCTGAGCATTGATGTCATATGGGTCGGGGATCGTAGAGACCACGCCGATTCGCTTCATATCCGGAAGATAGCCGCCGTCCTCGGCGATCTCGTTGGAAACAGGAACGGTGCGGATCTTGAACGTGGCGTTCAGCAGCTTGAGTTTGCCGTCCTCGGTTCCGAAGATATAGCCGCCGGCTGAAAAGAATACAGCCGGGACATTGTCTTGCGGGACGTTATCGTGCTTGACATTGTCCTGCTGGACGTCGCTCTGAGGATTGCCGAGCGGGCTATAGTTGTCGGCATACCGGTATCCGATCGTCCAATCCTGCGGCGGCAGGATCATATCGCCAAGGAAATTGTCGGCGAGTTTCAGGTTGAGGGCGATTTCCGAGTCCTTCGACAGCTTTCCGTAGATGATCTCGTTGCTGTCGCCGATCGAGACTCCGATCCGGTCGTCGGCAATGAGTGCATCGATCAGCTCAAGGGCGCTCTTCGCTGAAATCGGCGAGACGTACGTTACATTCCCGTTCAGCAGAAACGTGTTGCGCTTGGCGTCGTATGAAACGCGCTTCACGAATTTCAATCCTCCGGCTCGTCCTTCGAGGATGAGGCCTCCTGGAATGCTGTTGTACTGATTCAGTACTTTCTTGGACTCCGCGGGGCTTATTGGGCGGGCGTTAGCCCGGATCGGGCCGTCGCCAGGCACGCTTCGGTAGCGCTTGACGACTGTGGTTGTCTCCTTGGCACTGATAGGCCGGGCTTCGCCGCTGACCTTTCGTGCGGGCGTGTTGGGCAGCGACTCTGCCTGCACCAACATCGTTAGTGGCAGCAGCAACAGAGCCGACAGCGTGAGGGAGCGAGCTACGCGCATTTTCCACCTCGGAATTAGCGAATTCTTGACCATTTATCCCGCTGTTTCGCTTTGAAAGAAACTCAACTCATGCGTAAAGGTTATTGTGTCCAATTTTACGATTAATTGTCTTTATTCCGTCCGTATCGTGATCTTCTTTGCCGATGGCGCGACTGTCGAGTTTCGTGCATCCGCGGGTCTTTGAAACCGGTTCGCATCATGTCGGTGCGGCCTTCTTGCGGTTCCTTCGTTCTTTGAACTCGATGCGGATCGGGCGGCTATTTTGCGTCCACGGTTGGAATCCCATGCCATCGGCAACCGCTGGGCATGGTCTCTCCCTTCATCAGGAGCGACAGTTGTCCGAGCCGTGCGCCGGGCTCCATCACCGTGTCGTAGAGGATGATGCTCATGTTGCCGACGGTGCAGCGGTCCTTTATGTGGAGGACGGATGATTTCATGACCCGGTCCTCGAACAAGTGGTTCTGCATCACGACGCCCGCGTTGAGGATGACGCCATTGCCAATCCGGACCAGGTCGAACTCGGAGAAGAGCGCGGTCTCGACGTAGCAGCGTTTGCCGATCCTGCAGCCGAGGGTGCGCAGGAGGACCGGGGCGAACATGGTGCCGAAGAAATTGGTTATAATGGGCGCCATCAGGCTCTCGTAGAGCCCGTTGATCAGCTCATTGAACCATACGTAGCGGCTCCAAAGGGGCACGACGACCGGCTTGAAGCGGCCCATGATCAGCCATTTGCAGCCGATCACGAACGACAGGCAGGTTGCGATCGCGAACCAGGTGAGGATCGGGATCGCGGTGTAGGCGCCCCAGACGCCGTAGGTGTCGTAGACCGCGATCACCACGAGCAACGATGCGATCGCGATGGCGCCCAGAACGTATCCCGGCAGGACCACCCGCAGTGCATCGATAACTGCCCGCTGGAGATACACGCCTGTCGTGGGGCGCAGGGTCTGTTCCTTGCTGAAGCAGGAAACCTTCTGGCGATTGGGGAGGCGGAAGCCGGGCGAACCAAGCCAATCGGTGTTGTCGGGAATGGGGTCCCTGGCATGCGGCGGCGCCGACAGTACGCCGAGCAGGCAATTGCTGCCGACGCCGGTGCCGGTGGAGAGGATGGCGCTGTTTCCGATGAAGGAATTGTCGCCTATCACGTTCATGGCCAGTTCGAAGCGGCCAAGGTGGGTTCGGGACCCCCCGAGCATGCAGCCGTCGGCGAAGAACACGCCGCTGCCGGCCGAAACCATGTCGGGATCGATGCTCCACACCGTCGACATTTCCGTATGGCGGCCAAGCCTGGCGCCCAGCAGGCGCATCCATGGCGGCAGATACAGCGTCGTGAAGATCGAGAGGCCGACGATCTTGGCAATATGCATGACAAGGCCGGAAAGCCAGTGCTGCAGATAATGGATGGAATAAACGGCGTAGACGCCCGGACGCGGCCGCGGATGGACGAGCCGCTTGCAGAATGCCGACCACAGAGCAAATACGAACAGCACGGTCGGTACCGAGGCCGCGAATGCGGGCAATGACACCGAAAACGGGTAGTTGACGACAAGGTAGGCGATGATCCAGGCGCCGGTTGCAACTGGGAGCAGGGTCAGGCCGGTCATCACCAGTGCCGCAACCATCTGCAGGGCGCCGAACGCCGTCAGCCGCAGCCAGCCCACGCGGAGAACGGGGCCCTCGGGCACGTGGACATCAGCGGGCTGCGCCGGCGATCCGCGATAGGACGCACCCTGCGGAATTACGCCGTTGTCGGGGAGAAGCGACTGGTCATCGAGCTTCGATCCGGCTTCCATCTTCACGTTGAGACCGAGAGACGAGTGCGAGCCGACGAAGCAGCCGTCTTCAATCTCGATCCTGTCGATGACGAGATGCCGTTCCTCGATTCTGAGGCCGGCCAGATGCGTGTCGGGACCGATGCTGACATCGTTGCCGATGCGAATGCAGTCCCATGCGTAGACGAGGCTGGCGTTGAGGACGCAACGGCTGCCGATCTTGGCTCCCATCAGCCGCCACATGACCGGAGCCATCGGCGTGCCGTTGAAGGCGGACATGAAGCTCAGATGCTGAAGCCGCGATACGATCCACCAGCGGATGTAGTAGCTGCCCCATATCGGATACCGGCCGGGACGATAGCGGCCGATGATGAGCCATTTTGCGACGATCGCCAGGGTGAGCAGGGCTACCCATGTGCTGAGGCCGACGGCGAGCCCCCGAATTGCAAGGTCGACGACGGAAGCACGCTGCTGCAAGGCATCGATCGCGACCGGGAGCACATAGATGACCGAAAACGCAAGAAGCGGGACGATTGCCAGCAGATAGAGAATTTGCAGCGCTGAGGTCGTCCATGGCCGCCGCGGCAATGCGGTCTCGGTCTGCGTGTTCTCTGTCGCTTTCTCCTGCGCGTCGCCAACGGGCATCGTGATCGGCGCGTCGCCGATCCTTTCGGCCAGACGGCGGACGGTCGGATTCGCGTAGAGGTCTCGCACGGGCACGTTGATGCCGAGTTCTGTCCGCAGCGCGTTGACGAGTTGCGCTGCAAGCAGTGAGTGGCCGCCGAGCTCGGTGAAGAAATCCTGATCCGGACCAACGCTGGGCACGCGCAACTGCTTGGCCCAGACGGAGGCGATTTTCTCCTCCCGGGGCGATAAGCCTGAAGTCGCCGCTTCAGCCGTCACGATCAGCGTCTCCGTCGGCTCCGGCAGTTGCTTGCGGTCGACCTTGCCGCTAGCCAGCAAGGGGAACTTGCTCATGACGTCGAGATACGTCGGAATCATGTAGACTGGCAGACGCCCCTTGAGGGTCTCAAGCAGCCTGGCGCGGTCCAGCGAAGCGGATTCGGGGGCGAGTAGCGCATAGGCTGCGAGGAACTGCATGCCGTCGCGCTCGACAACCTTTACGACCGCGGTCGCGATCGCGGGGTCTTCGACCATGACGGCCTCGATCTCGGACAGCTCGACGCGAAAACCGCGAAGCTTGACCTGGTTGTCGATCCTTCCGAGAAACTCCAGCTCTCCCTCGCCGTTCAGGCGAACCAGGTCGCCGGTCTTGTAGAGGCGGAGTTTCGCCGGCGCTTGCCCATCAGAAGAGCGAGCCTTCGACGGATCAACCCAGTCGACAAAGCTGCGTGCGGTCACGTCCGGCTGATTGAGGTAGCCGCGGGACAGGCTGGGGCCGCTAATGAAAAGCTCGCCATTCTGGCCGGCAGGGACCGGGTGCATCTCTTCATCCAGAATGTGGATGCTGTAGCCGGTAAGCGGCCGGCCGATGGTCACCGGCTTGCCGGGCTGCAGTACGCTGATGGTCGTGTTTACCGTCGTCTCGGTGGGGCCGTAAACGTTCAGCATTGCAAGTCCGGGCCGGCACCAGCGGCTGACCAGGTCGCTGTGGCAGGCCTCGCCGCTGACAACGAGTTGCCGGAGCGACGGCAACGGGGGCGTCAGCGTCGACAACATGGTCGGTACGGTGGAGAGGAACGTTATCTTCCGCTGGTCGAGGATTTCCGCCAGATCGGCGCCGAACCGCGGGGTGGTCTTGTCGCCGCAGACGAGCGTCGCCCCATTCGAGAACGCCATCCAGATTTCTTCGACCGAGCCGTCGAAGCCGAGGGAGAAGCCCTGGAAAACTCGATCCTCGCCGGTCGTGTCGCATGCCTCGTTGAATGCAGCGACGAAGTGGACGACGTTGCGGTGCTCGGTGACGACGCCTTTGGGGCGTCCCGTTGTTCCGGACGTGAACAGAACGTAGCAGATATCGTCAGGCTGTACGCCCGATTCGAACCGATACAGCCGGTTCGTGGAGTATCGCGACGCGGCCGCCTGATAATCCGCAATGGTCAGAATACGGCAGCGACAAAGCCCGGCGATGCGATCCGTATAGCCGGGCTCGGTGATCACCAAAGCCATCCCGGATGCTTCCGCGATGTATTGGAGCCTGTCGTCCGGCAAGCCAGGCTCGATCGGAACGTAGGCGGCGCCGGCCTTCAGGACGGCGAGAATTGCGATGACCGGCCATTCGGAGCGATCGAGAGACAAGCCGACGAAACTGCCGCGGCCAATCCCCATGGCGCGTAGATGCCGCGCCATTCTGTTGGCCTCGGCCTCGAGCTGTCCGTAGGACCAGGCGCGATCGCCGCATTCAATGGCGACGGAAGCAGGTGCCTGGTCCGCGCTTGCCTCGAACAGCCCATGCAGACATCCGCCGCGGTTGGGAACGATGCCGCCGCGGTTCATAACGGCCGTCGTTTCCGACGAAACCAGCTTCAACCGCTCGATCAGGGACGATGTCCTGAAGGTCTGCGTGTCTGCCGTCAGGTCGATGGATTTGTTTTTGAGCTGCAACGCCGGGCCTGTGCGATCGTGTTCGAGTGGGGGAGCACACCCAACCGCACGCATGCGATGTGTGCTGAATTCCGGGCACTGAATTGGGCTGCCGATCCAATGCAAGCGGCTGGATGCAACGTCCATGCCGTCGATCGCGGTATGCGGATCGTGATCGTAGAAAATTAACCGTAGCCGTAAATCAGGGATGAAAGAACAGTTCAGGCGGGCACGTCCCGGTCTCGATCTTGCTCCTGCGCCACTGCCCAAGAGCGAGATGGAGTTAAGTTATGTCTCTTGCCGAAACACTGGCGTTCGAAAACAAGATAAAATTGTTCGATGCCGTGCCAGAAGACCGTTTTGTCGACCACACATGGCAGGACAAGAATGCCATTATCCGCATGGACCAGCTCGAGGCGGTCCTGGGCGGACGTGTCCCGTCCTGGATCGTGGAGGAAATCCGGTCCGGATTGAGCAAAGTCGGAATGTCGATTCGGCTCAATCCTTACATGATGGAACTGATCGATTGGGGAAATGCAGAAAGCGATCCAATTCGCCGGCAGTTCCTTCCCATGGCCTGCGAGCTCGAGCAGGATCATCCCTGCACCAGCGTGGATTCGCTGGAGGAGCGGAATACCTCGCCGGCACCCAATCTGGTGCATCGGTATCCGGACAAAGCCCTGTTCCTGGTCACGTCCGTTTGTCCCGTCTACTGCCAGTTCTGCACGCGCAGCTATGCAGTTGGCCAGGACACGCCGGCGCTCCAGAAGGACAACGTGACCAGCGCAAGCGGATGGGCTGCGGCGCTCGACTACATTCGCGCCACGCCTCAGATCGAGGATATCGTCATTTCGGGCGGAGATATCGCGCGATTGAAGCCTCAGAACATTCGAATGCTCGGGAAGGCGCTGCTGGAGATCGAGCACGTGCGCAGGATCCGTTTTGCGACCAAATCGCTGGCGGTGCTGCCGATGAAGTTCCTGACCGACAACGCGTGGTTTTCTGCGATCGCCGAAGTGGCCAAGCAAGGCCGGGACATGTTCAAGAGCGTGTTCGTTCACACGCACTTCAATCATCCCCGCGAGGTGACGCCGCTCGTTGAATCTGCGATGCGCCGACTGTTTGCGGAGGGCATCTATGTCCGTAATCAGACTGTTCTGCTGCGTGGCGTCAATGACGACTCGCGGACGATGGTCGATCTGGTCAAGAAGCTTGGACGCGTGAATATCCAGCCCTACTACGTCTACTCGTGCGACATGGTGATGGGCTCGGAGCACTTCAGGGTTCCTGTCCAGCAGATGCAGGAGCTCGAGCGCGACGTGCGCGGGGCGACGGCCGGATTCAATACGCCCCTGTTCATCATCGACGCACCAGGCGGCGGCGGAAAGCGTGACGTCCACAGCTACGAGTACAGGAACGACAAGTACGGCATCACCGGCTACCGGTCGCCGTCCGTGGATCCGAACCGCATGTACTACTACTTCGATCCGCTGAGGACGCTCGAGCCTGGCGCACGCGCCGAATGGCGGGTGCCCGGCGCGAGGGATATCATTCTTTCGCGGCTTGGCCTGATGCGGCAGTCGGTTGCAGCAGAATAAGCACCTTGTCGGGGTGGACGGCAGAAAAGGATTTCCGGCTGCTGATCACCCCGTGATTGGTACAACAGGGAAGTGAAGATCGGGTCGGCATTCAATGTGCCGGCCCGTTTCGTTTTTGGAAGATCCGGACCAGGCCGGATCAGGTTCCATTGTGGGACGAAATACGCAATCCGGTTGCGCCAGGTTGCGTCGGATAACACTCTCTCTGGCGTGATAGCTTTGGCTACCTGAAGCCGTACTCGCGAAGGAAGGCGATGAGGTCCCGCATCGCTTGCTCCTTGAGCGGAGGTGTGCCGCCGCAGCACCGCGTTCCAAGCGTCATGCAATTCTGCTTCGCCCAGGAATGCCAATCGTCCTCGGGAACCAGTTCGCCGGTTTCGGCTGAATGCATGCTTCCATTGTCCTCGATCCAGACGCGGCATTGCGAATAGTTTTCGGCCTTGTCGTCGTGGTCGGGTGCGGGGCCAAGCTCTTCCCAGGCGTGCTGGGCGCCCTTGTACAACTTGATCCTGACGTTGCGATTTCCCGCGTCCTTGAAGCGGGCGGCCTGATCGAGGCAATCCTGCGCCGGGGTCTGGTTATCGAACTCTGCGAGCATGAAGAGAATCGGCGCGCCGGTGGTCCGGTTGGAGCGGTTCGTCCATACGCAGTCCGGGGAAATGGCGATGTGCGCGGCAAATCGCAGGTTCGGTATCTTGAGCCATTTCCACTGCACGGAAATCGCCGCATCGCGTGCGACGGAGCCGCCTTTCGAAACACCCATGATCGCAATTCGATGCCGGTTGAAACGCTTGTCCGATGAGAGCCAGCTCAGGCCGGCAACGGCATCGTTCACCACGTCCCAGACTTCCAGCGCGCTTTGATCATAAAGGGAATCCGTCAGGCCTCTCGGCGTGAAGCTGTCGACCACCAGCGCGGCGATGCCGACCCGGGCCAACCGCTGCGCGTAGTAGATTTCGCGCTCGTCTTCCACGCCGCTGCTGGAGGGAACAATGATAACCGCCGACAACGGCGATCGGGCGGGTTTCGGAAGATACAACCTGGCGGGAATTCGCAGTTGCTCTTCATCGGGATCCTCAGGTTCGGCAAAGGTTCGAAACGAGATATCCTCGACGGTGTAGGCTTTGCCCGGCGAAGGCATGCCGGATTGCCCAAGCACGACGGTAACCGCCGCAATCAGCGCCAGGATAATTGCAGTCCTAGCCAAATTGATCCGGGGCATTTGCATAACCCACATATGCCGTTTTCGTGTGGACGAGCGGAAACGGTGCGTCAGGACGTTGTCGTCGGGCGAGTGAACAGAAATTCGATCGGATAATCGATCCACCCTTTCCGCTGTTCCCGGCGAAGCCAGATGGAGGCTGTACGTTCATCCAGATCCACGATGACTTGTGCGATCGTATTGACGTTGAACACGCTCGACGTCCTGCCTGACGTGTCCTCGTCCATGACTTGCTCCAACTGCTGGCGGCGCATTGCCGGAAACGTTTGCTCCATTGCCATATCATAACGGCGAAGCGTGCTTTTTCCGTCCCATCCCGTTTCGAACCTCGATAAGCTTTTATTCAGGAAGTGATTGGTGTGGACGAACGGCATGGCGGGATGGTGAACGGCGTGGCGTGTAGCGGTGCATTCGATAGCCGTTAATTTTCCTGTCCGGTCGATCAGGTTATGCGCAAAGCCTGAAGACCTCGGTATCTCCAGAATACGCGGCAGCTCCACCTCGGCATTTTCGATCTCTGCGATGCGGCGTGCCAGAATGAGCTTCGGCACCCCAACCTGCATATCCGAATGGTGGAGACTGTTGATCGCCTGAATGTATCCGCGGGAGCATATGCTCACAGCGGTGCCGCCGAGGGGGCTGCCGTAATAATAAAGCTCCAGGGTCGTGATGTCTCCGCAAGTCTTCTTGAGAATGCAGATATCTTCGGCTGAATCCTCGTCCCAGTCCTCGTTGTGCCCGATCAGCCGGCCGCCATTCGTAACGATGGTGGTGCATTTCTCATATTCGTCATCTTCCTCAAGCTCGTCCTCGATGCTCATGGTCCATAGGTCGATGAGCGGAATGCCGGCCGTTTTGGCGTAAGCGTCCAGCTCTTCGATACAATCGGGAAAGTATCCGGCAGCTGCCTCCAGAAGCGGCGCGGCGTTGCGCTTCAGGCGTTGCCAGCCGGGGTTCGCGCTCGCATCGGCGACGTAGCCGTTAACGATTGATCCGAACAGACGTCCGAGCTGTCGGCCGCAGTCTGCCGGATCGCGCGCAACGATCTCGTGATAGTTGCGGTGGGTCATTCTGACTGTATCCCGGTTCGGCCTCGTTGATCGAAGGCCGGGTGTTGCATGAGGAATTGCGCTGTGAGGCGCAGTGCACAGTTAATGCCAGCGCACGTGCTGATCCGTAGATGCGCCGGTTCTTGAAACGCGATGCCGATATCTCCGCCTGCTTTCTCAATTTCGGCATGCCCGTCCCGGCGCGTGGCACTCGTTTTGCTTGATGCGGCCTGTCGTAGACATTCCAGGTCACCATCGCCCAGAGGACAGTATGCGCAAGATCAGAGACAACAAGTCATTCTCCAACGTGGGTGCTCCCCGTCATCCGGCCAAGACCCATTTTATCATCGGGGCAACGGCCGGGATGATCGCCGGATTGTTCGTTGCCGGCCTGTCTGCAGCGGCAATTGCGGAGCCGACGCCCGCTCCCGCGCCGGCGCCGGTCGCAGCGACGTGTCCCGGAAACGGCCTGGTGTGGTGGAATGAGCTCCTGTCGCCTGACACCGACCGGGTGGCGGATTTCTATTCGAAAGTTGTCGGCTGGAAGCTGAAGATCGTCGACGTGGACAACCAGACGGCGCCTGCAAGTGATCCGGAAGATCGATACACGCTTTTCATGGCGGGCGATCAAAGCGCGGCGGGCCTGATGAAGCCTGACCATCCCGGCGCGATTCACTCCGGGATCGGCTGGTTCACATACATCCAGGTGTCAGACGTAGCCGCGGCGGTTGCTGCCGCAAGGAGCGCAGGCGGGACGATCGTGCGCGAGCCGATCGAGACGCCCGAGGGGGCTCGGATGGCCGTTGTTCGTGATCCGATCGGCAACGTGTTCGGTCTCGTAACGCCAAATCCGAACGGCTCCTGCTGATGACAGCTCGACAACCAAGCGGTCGAGTGCGGCTATGACAAAGGCGTACGTTGCGAAAGATGCGAGCGGTTCGGTCAAGATGGGCCTCATCCTGCTGAAGCCTGCTTCTCCTGTCCGGTTGTTCCAGAGAAGCAATCCCTCCTTGCGTGACATGAATATCGAGGAGGTTCGAGTCGAGGACGTACTGCGTCACGCCGCGCCGGCAATTGAAAAGATGCGCAAAGCGACTGGCGGAGACGATCAGCTACCATAAGGTATCGGCGAGTTTTCTGTCTCAATTCATTGCCGAAACTGCTGAT
>JBFWYV010000005.1:0-39711 GCA_050186055.1 Hyphomicrobiaceae bacterium
CAGCCCAGCTTCTCCCGCGCCGCCTTGATCTCGTCGCCACCGAGCGGGGAGCCGTGGGTCGCCGCGGTTCCCTGCTTGTTGGGCGCGCCGTAGCCGATCACGGTCTTGCAGGCGATCAGCCATGGCTTGCTGTCGTCGTCCGCACGGGCCTTGTCGAGCGCCGCCTTGATCGCCTTTGGATCGTGGCCATCGATGCGCGCGGTGTTCCAGCCGGCAGCGGCGAAGCGGCCGACCTGATCCTCCGACGTCGACAGGCTGGTCGGCCCGTCGATCGAGATGCCGTTGTCGTCGAACAGCACGATCAGGCGGCCGAGGCCCAGATGTCCGGCCAGCGTGATCGCCTCCTGGCTGATGCCCTCCATCAGACAGCCGTCGCCGGCGATCACGTAGGTGTGGTGGCTGATGATGCCGTCGCCCAGGCGCGCATTCCAGATGCGCTCGGCCAGCGCCATGCCGACCGCGTTGGCAAGCCCCTGCCCCAGCGGTCCGGTCGTGGTCTCGATGCCGCTGGCGTGCCCGTACTCGGGATGCCCGGCGGTGCGCGCGCCGAGCTGGCGGAAGCGCTTCAACTCCTCCAGCGGCATGTCGGGATAGCCGGTCAGATGCAGCAGTGCGTAGAGCAGCATCGAGCCGTGTCCGGCGGACAGCACGAAGCGATCGCGATTGGGCCATTGCGGCGCTTTCGGATCGAAACGCAGGACGTCGCGGAAGAGGACGGTGGCGACGTCGGCCATTCCCATCGGCATGCCGGGGTGACCGGACTTCGCGGCCTCGACCGCGTCCATCGCCAGCGCACGAATCGCATTGGCCATGTCCGCGTGCGAAACTGCCGCCTCTGTCCCCACTGCCTTCGACCCCGCCATGATCTCGTCCTTCGTCGGCTGCTGAGCGATTGCGATTCTGTGACGGCCTCCTTTAGACCCGCCATGTTGTAGCGTCTACAGCCTCCGGCGAGTTGCCGACAGGCGCGGGGCGCGACCGATGTGCGCCGGCATTCAACCTCGCGCATGGAAGCCGGGCGGCCCGTTCAGAAATTCAGTGCCGCATCAGGAACGCGTCGACTTCGGCGGCGCTGGGCAGACCGGCGCGACCGCCGAGCCGGGTACACTTGATCGCGGCGACGGCGCAGGCGCGGCGGACGTTGTCCTGCGTCTTGCGGTGCTGCACCAGACCTTGGGCGTAGGCACCGTGAAAGGCATCGCCGGCACCGGTGGTGTCGACGACCTCGACCCTGAAGCCCTTCTGCGCACCGATCGCGCCGTCCTCAATCCAGGCATAGCCACCCGCGCCCAGGGTCACGCCGACGTGCCGGGGGCCCATGTCGGCAACGTGGCGCAGGCGGTCGTCCATGGTCGCCGCCGAGACGAACTCTTCCAGCGCCGGCGCCGAAAAAATGGCGTGGTCGGTAAGCTGCATGAGCTCCCCGATCGCTTCCCTGCCGCCGAGGTCGGCATCGAGCACGGTCGCGATGCCGGCGGCGCGTGCGGCCTGGAACACGGCGCGCACCCCCTCGATCCAGCGTAGGTCGGCAAGCACCGCACCCGCCCCCGAAACACGTTCGAGCGGCAGCCATTCGGTGCTGGATGGCATATCGACATCGCGCGAGCTGACAATGAGGCGTTCGCCTGCGCCGTCGACGAGGATCACCGATGTCGACGTGCGGTTGTTGTCGAAGCTTTGAACGTATCGGGCATCGACCCCGACCAGGGTCAATCCGCGGCGCACCTTGACGCCGTTGTCATCGTCACCGATCCGGCTCCAGAGCTCGACCTCGCCCCCCAGGCGGGCGATCGTGGCAGCCGCGTTGGCCGCCATGCCGCCCCCGGTCTCGATGTGCTCCAAGGCCCGGATCTTGGTCGGCGCCGCCGGGAACTTTTCGACCCGATAGATGCGGTCGAGCGCTGCGTGACCGATTGCGACGATCCGTGTCATCCGGCGGCTTCCTTTCGGGCCTGCGGCTCGTCCGCCGATGCCGGCGGCGGCGCCTCCCTTGCGTCGGCGGCATTTGCCGCTGCGATATCCTCCTCGAAGAGCCGCGCCAGCGTCTCCCGATCGGAACGCGCCAGCTCGGCAAGCTTCTCGTCATCCGTATAGTATTTGTAGTCTTCGCGCAGCCTGCGGCGATCGTGAGCGGCAAATGTCTCGACCGTGGTGCGCGCCTCGCGTTCGGACAAGCCGAGCCCCCGCAGGAGCTCCCGCGTCAGATCCACCGCGGCAAGGTAGGTTTCGCGGCGAATTTCCGGAACGCCCAAGTCCATCAGACGGTGCAGGTGCCTGCGGTCGCGGGCCCGGGCGTAGATGCGAAGGTCGGGATAGTGCTCGCGCGCGATTTGAACGGTCCGCAGCGACGCTTCGACATCGTCGATCGCCACCAGCAGCGCACGCGCCTTTCCGGCTTGGGCCGCATCCAGAATCTCCAGGCGGCTGGCATCGCCGTAGAACGCCTTGGAACCGTATCTCTCGACGAGCGCAAGCTGCTCGGGGTTGATGTCGAGCGCCGTGAACGGGATGCGGCGGGCGGCCAGGATGCGGGCTGCGATCTGTCCAAAGCGACCGAAGCCGGCGATGATGACATGGCCGGATTTGTCCGGCGGAGGGGCGAAATCGCGCACCGCCGCAGCGGCGCGCGGCGTCAGCATTTCGTCGGCGAGCAGGAGAAGCGGGGTCAGCGCCATCGTCAACGTGACCGCCAGAGACAGAATATTGCCCTGCGCCTGCGGCAGGACGCCGACCGCCACGCCGGAGGTGAAGAGGACGAACGCGAACTCGCCGCCCTGGGACAACGACAAGCCAAGCCTGCGGGCAGCCCAGGGCTCCAGTTCGTGCCACCTGCCGATGCCGTAGAGAACGCCCGTCTTGATGACGATGAGACCGACGACCAGGGCGGCGATAAGGAATGGCTCGATCGGGATCAGCTTGAAGTCGAGAGACATGCCGACCGCTGTGAAGAACAGCCCGAGCAGGAGCCCCTGAAAGGGCTGGATGTCCGCCTCGAGCTGGTGGCGGTACGAGCTTTCGGACAGCAGCGCGCCGGCCAGGAACGCACCCAGCGAGGGCGAAAGCCCGGCGCTTGCCATGATCGCCGAAGCACCGACGACGGTGAGCAGGGCTGCCGCGGTCATTGCCTCGCGCACCTTGGTGCGTGCAATGACGCGAAAGATCCCGTCGAGCAGGAAGCGCCCGACGACAACGACCAGCACGATGGTGCCGATCGCCTTGGCGGCGCTGCCGAACCCCATCGCGGCCGCAGCGTCCGTGTGCCCGACGACGAACAGCGGCACCAACGCGATCAGCGGAATGGCCGCGAGATCCTGAAACAGAAGCATCGCGAACGCAAGCCGGCCATGGCGCGAGGTCAGCTCGCCGTTTTCCTCAAGGATCTGCAGCGCGAACGCGGTCGATGAAAGCGACAGCGCGAGTCCGACGAATAGCGCGGTGGCGACATAGACGCCGGCGAGAATTCCGAGGATCGCGAGAATGGCCGCAGATATGCCGACCTGTAGACCGCCAAGCCCGAAGATCGCATTGCGCATGGTCAGCAGCCGGCGCGGCCGCAGCTCCAGCCCGATCAGGAACAGCAGCAGAACGACGCCGAACTCCGATTGCTCCCGCAGTTCCAGGGCAGAGTACGTGGTGAAGATCTGGCCGACGCCGAACGGTCCGATCAGAGCCCCTGCCAGGAGATAGCCGAGCACCGAACCGATGCGGAGCCATTTGGCCAGCGGCGCTGCGATGGCCGCAGCAGCCAGCAGCCACACAAGTTGGAACAGTGAGACGTGTTGCATCGGGTCCGGAAGAGGATTCCTTTCGTTGCAGGTGCTTGAGCTACAGCCGCGGCGATGACGCCTGAACGGCGCGCAGCAGGCAGGATAGCATACGAATCGAGCGACAACGCGCACCCGGGGCCACTGTATGCCGGCAGTCCGGGCCCGTCTTGGCACAGCACTGTTTCCGGCAAGCGAGGCCATACCATGACGTCACGCCGGCACCGGCGCGGCTATGACGTCCAAAGGCGGGCTCTGAAGCAGCGAATCGATTCAGATTTCATCAACGTTAACGGGTCGTTTACACGAGTTGCCGCATTCTGAAGGCCGTTCCGGTGCTCTCTCCCAGTCTCCCAACAGGCGCCGGAGACAAAAGCCCAAAGGACGTACCATGCCCGTCGAGTTCGTACAGCGTACCGTCGCCGTTCTGGCATGTGCCACGGCAGTTGGCCTGCTCACGACCATCACCGCAGTTGCCTCGGTCAATGCCATGTCCCTCAAGTGGGACGGCACGATGTGCCGCGGCGGATACTGCGGCAACGCCTTTGCGGGTCTGCCTGCCGCCAAGCCACGCCCGGTCATAACTCTCGCGGCCGCCTCGTTCTAAGGTTGCCGAAGAGCCGGTGAGCAGCCGACGCGTGAATGCATTAAATCGGTCCCGGGGCTTGAGGTGCACCTGCGCAGCCACTGCCCCGGGGCTTCTATTCCGACGCTATCGGAGCCGAGCGAGCGCGGCGCTTTGCGACCGCATCGATCTCCATCAGTCCGGCAACCAGCGACTCGAAGTCGCGGAGCGGCACCATGTTCGGCCCATCCGACGGTGCGTTATCGGGATCCTGATGCGTCTCGATGAACAGGCCGGCGACGCCGACAGCCACCGCTGCCCGCGCCAGCACCGGCACGAAACGACGATCTCCGCCCGACGAGGTGCCCTGCCCTCCGGGCTGCTGGACCGAATGCGTCGCATCGAAGATCACGGGACAGCCGGTATCGGCCATGATCGGCAAGGCGCGCATGTCGGAGACCAGCGTGTTGTAGCCGAAGCTCGCCCCGCGCTCCGTGACGAGGACATTCGGATTGCCGGACTGGGTGACCTTCGCCACCACGTTCTTCATGTCCCAGGGCGCCAGGAACTGGCCCTTCTTGATCTTGACCGCCCGCCCAGTCCTCGCCGCCGCAATCAGCAGATCGGTCTGGCGGCACAGGAAGGCTGGGATCTGTAAGACATCCGCCACCTCCGCGACGACGGCACACTGATCGTTCTCGTGAACATCGGTCACGACAGGCAGCCCGAGCGCCTCGCGGATCTCGGCGAACACGGGAAGCGATTCCTTCAGGCCCATGCCGCGCTTGCCGGAGATGCTGGTGCGATTGGCCTTGTCGAACGAAGTCTTGTAGACGAGACCAATGCCGAGTCGGTCGGCGATCTCCTTCAATGCGGCCGCCATCTCCAGGGCGTGGGCCCGGCTTTCCATCTGGCAAGGACCGGCGAACAGCGCGATCGGCCGGTCATTGGCGAACGTGACCGGGCCGATGCGAACGTGCGGATTGGGCGTGGTCGCCGTGGTGCTCATGGCGCCGCTTATAGCGCGGACGGACACCGGCCGTCACCGGCTGCGATGGCGCAGTCCCCATCGTCCACCGTCCATGCGAGCCGTGCAGGCCGCCCGCGCGACGTGCATCAGGCCGGTGCCGCCGCAGCCGCACGCAACCGCGACAGGGTGCCGCCCTTCATCACCGAGCCCGGCAGCGGATGCCCTACGACATCCTCGGCAAGACGCGCGCAGTCGATCAGAGCCTCGAGACCGATGCCCGTCGACAGGCCCATTTCCTCGCACATGAACACCAGGTCTTCCGTGCACACATTGCCGGCTGCCCCGGCATGACCGGCGAACGGACAGCCGCCGAGACCTGCTACCGCGGCATCGAAATGGCGGACGCCCATCTGCAGACCGGCATAGGCGTTCGCAATCCCCATGCCTCGCGTGTCGTGCAGATGCAGCGACATGGAAAGATCTGGATATTTCGACCACACCGCATCGAGCAGGCGCTTGACCGCCGACGGCGTCGCCCACGCCATGGTGTCGGCGAGCGAGACGCGCTGCAGCGGCGCACCCACCTCGGCGGCAATATCAAGAGCGGTTCCGATCAACTCGACGACACGGGCGGGCGGCACATCGCCTTCGAAGTTACAGCCGAACGCAGCCATCACGGTTGCCCGCTCCAGCGGCAGGCCAAGCTCGACATATCGCGCGACGATCCTGCGCGATGCGGCGATCTGCTGGGCAATCGTGCGACTCTGGTTGCGCTTCAGGAACGTTTCAGAAGCGGACAGGCTCATGGTGCCCTTCAGGTCGAGGCCGGGGCAGGCCCGCGCACGCTCGAAACCGCGCTCATTGAGCCAAAGGGCGCGGTAGCTGACCCCTTCCGTACGCGCCGTTCCGGCGACGACCGCCTCGGCATCGGCCATGCCGGGCACCAGCTTCGGATTGACGAAGGAAACGACCTGGATCGACCTGAGGCCGGTTCGCGACAGCGCGTCGATCAGCTCGATCTTGCGCGCCGTCGGGATCGGGCCCTTCTCGATCTGGAAGCCCTCGCGCGGCCCTTCCTCTGCAATTTCGACTTCGGACGGCGTGGCGCTCACTGCGACTCCTCCGGCTGCTGCGTTCGCTTGACGGCCATAGTGCGGCCAATGTCCGGTACACCCCCGCGACAATAGTGGCGACGTCCGGTTTTCGCGCTATCCTAAGGTCAAACGGAGGAACAGCACATGATCGAAATGTCCATGAAGGGCCGGACCGCACTGGTGACCGGCGCCAGCAAAGGGATCGGGCTTGCAATCGCAACCAACTTCGCGCTGGCCGGCGCCAGCGTTGCGCTGGTCGCCCGGACGGCCTCGACGCTGGGCAGCGCCCAATCCGAGATCGGCAAGCTCGCCGGCGATGTGAAGCTGCTCGCGATCCCGGCCGATGTCAGCACGGCCCAGGGCTGCGCCGATGCGTTCATGACGGCAGAAAAGGAGCTCGGGCGCATCGACGTGCTGGTCAACAACGCCGGCATCTCGGCGGCCAAGCCGTTCTGCGAGGTGACCGACGAGGAATGGCATGACGATCTCGATCTGAAGCTGTTCGCCGCCATCCGGCTGAGCAGGTTGGCGTTCCCGAAGATGGTGGACCGGCAGTGGGGCCGGATTATCAACGTGCTCAATACCGGGGCCAAGGCGCCACGTGCCAACTCGACGCCGACATCCGTTTCGCGTGCAGCCGGGCTTGCGCTCACGAAGGCGCTGTCGGCCGAGGGTGCGCCGCACAACGTTCTGGTCAACTCGGTGCATGTGGGGCTGATCGAGAGCGACCAATGGGTGCGTCGCGCGGAGAAGCAGGGTCGTCCGCTGGCGGAGCTTTATGCGGAGATGGGCGAGAACGTTCCGATGGGACGTCTCGGGACGGCAGAGGAATTCGCCAATATGGTGCTGTTCCTGGCATCCGACGCCGGCAGCTACGTGACCGGCACCGCCATCAACATCGACGGCGGCATGACGCCGGTGACGTGAACAGCGCCTTTACGGCCGTGATGGCGGTGGGGAGGCGAAGGTTCAACCACACGACAGCGGCCATCCACGCGGCTCACCGCCGGCACCGCATCGGGCAGTTCGAGGACGTCTCAGCGTTTGGAATGTTCACCGACGTCCTTGCCTGGGCGCCGTGACTCGCGGACGCGGCTTCTCAATTCCGCCAGCCCCAGGCGACAACGCTGCAGGGCCCCACTGACGCGCTCGCCTATACGCGCCTCGCCCAATGTCGCTTGCGTCCTGCGACCCATCGACCGCAGCCGTTTGGCCGCCGGCTCCACCGCCGCTTTGACGCTGACTCTGCGCACGCAGGCTCGCAGATCCGCGAGCCGCTCGTACTGCATCGCCGCAAATCCGCGTGCAGCCGAGGTCAACTGCCGGTCGAGATCGCTGGCCTGCCCCTCCAGCGCCAGCGTCATCGACCTGCGCCGCACCATGATCAGAAGCCATGCCGGCACGCAGATCAGCGTCGCGATCGCGAATGCCGGCTGCAGGCCGATCACGTCGGCGGCCGCCCCGATCACCAAGGCGCCGACGAACGGCGCGCCGCGATAGATCATCGAGTAGATCGACATCACGCGCGCCCGCAACGAATTGTCGACCGCAGACTGCACGACGGCCTGGGCCGCCGTCGTCATCAAGGTGAGCGTCGCGCCCCACACCGCACCCATCAGGATGGCAAACCACAGGCTCGAGGTCGCAACGAAGCCCAGCGTTGCGATCATGTTGACCAGGAACGCCATCATCATGATGAGCGTCAGTCCGCCGGTGCGGCCGTACATCGCCACCGCCATGGCAGAGAACATCGCACCGACCCCCATGCCGGCCGTCAGCCAGCCGAGGCCGGACGAACCGGCATGGAACACCTCGTCGGCAAACCCCGGCAGAAGGTCCTGCAGCGGACGCACCCAGATTGCACCGACAGTCAGCAGAAAGAACATCGGCCCGATGCCGACATGCCCCCGCACGTAGGCGACGCCTTCGCCGATCTCGGCGAGAATGCCCCTGATTCCGTTGGCATGTCCGCGCTCCGCCCGCTCCGGCGGCGCCAGCCGCATCATGTAGAGGCCGGTGAGATAGCTGAGACATCCAACCGCGTTGATGATGAACATGATCCCGACGCCGTAGAACGGAAGCAGCAGCGCTGCAATCGCCGGACCGACGAACCGGGCCGCGTTGAAGATGGCGGAGTCGCAGGCCAGCGCCGTCGGTATCTCGGGCCGCGGCACCGTGACCGGCACGATCGCGTGACGCGCCACTGCGGAGAACACCTGAAGGAAGCCGATGGTGAGAACGAGCGCCATCAGCACCCATATGGTCATCAGCCCGGTGAACACGAGGATGCCCATGGCGGCGCTGACGAGCGCCATCAGCCATTGCGTGATCTTCTGCACACGCACAGGATCGACGCGGTCCACATACGCGCCGACGAACGGCGCCATCACCACCATCGGCGCATAGTCGGCCGCGACCGTCGCGCCGACCCAGGCATTGGTGTTGGTCAGCTCCCATGCCAGCCACGAGATCCCGATCCGCTGCATCCAGACCGTGACCAGGTTCGGCGTCATGCCGCCCATCAGCCATGCATAGTTCCGGTGCGACCACACCCTGAACAGCGGCAACATCGCGTCCGGCAACTTCAATGGCGTGCTCCGTCAAGGTGCATCAGGCATGTCGCCGGCTTCCGACGATGCCGGACGTTTCTCCAAAACGTCATTTCATCACGTCCGGCGGGCGAACACCACCTGTGTATCGCCCCACGATCTGCGATCGATCTCCGACAAGGATGACGGAAGCGCAATCGCTGCATCGGCCCCCTCTTCCAGAACCACGATCGCCGCTTCGGCAAGCCAGCCGCCATCGATCGCCGACGCCAGGGCCCGCTCGGCAAGCCCCTTGCCGTAGGGCGGATCGCAGAACGCCAGAGTAAAGCTGTCGTTGCGTCCGGCCGGTCCCAGGTCGGTCGCATCCCGCCGAAAGATCCGCGTCGTCCCGGTCAACCCGAAGGCTTCGATGTTGGTGCGGATGAGACCACGCGCATCGGCATCGTTCTCGACAAACAGGCAATAGGATGCCCCGCGCGACAACGCTTCAAGTCCGAGCGCACCGGTGCCTGCGAACAGATCCAGCACCCGGCCGCCATCCACCTCGAAACCGGCAATGCCATGCATCAGGATATTGAAGACGGCTTCCCGCACGCGATCGGATGTCGGCCGCAACCCCTCATGCCTCGGTCCGGCGATCGGTCGACCACGCAGGCTGCCGCCGACGATCCGCATCAATCGGCCGCTCCGTCCGGCGATTCAGGCTCCGGCACATCGTCGGCATCGGCGTTCGAACTGCGCCCTTTCCCGGACGTGCCGACCGCCGTTTCCGAGCCGCCGGCGCGCCCTTGATCCTCGCTGTCATCGACGACGCCGAGCTCGCGTGCCAGCCGCGGTCCAAGCTGATCGATCAGAGTCCGCCGGCGCACCGGCTCGGCCCGCCCGGGCTCGATCTCGAGCAACTGGAACGGGCCAAACGACACCCGGATCAGCCGCCCGACCTCGAGCCCCAGATGGCCCATGATCTTGCGGATCTCGCGGTTCTTGCCTTCGCGCAATCCGACCGTCAGCCAGATGTTGGCGCCGTGCTCGCTGTCGAGCGTGGCGTCGATCGCCCCATAGTGCACGCCGTCGATGGTCACGCCTGCCTTCAGCTCATCGAGCTGCGCCTGGGTCACGCGACCGCGCGCGCGAACCCGGTAGCGCCGCAGCCACCCGGTGGACGGCAGTTCCAGATGCCGCGCCAGCGCACCGTCGGTCGTCAGCAGCAGCAGGCCCTCGGTGTTGAAATCCAGCCGGCCGATCGAAATCACGCGCGGCATGCCCGCCGGCAGAGTCTCGAACACCGTAGGACGGCCTTCGGGATCGCTGTGGGTCGTCACCAGGCCACGCGGCTTGTGGTAGCGCCACAGGCGGACCGGCTCCGGCTCCGGCAGCGGCAGGCCATCGACCAGCACCATGTCGCGCGGACCGACCTCGACCGCCGGCGTATCCAGCGTGCGGCCGTTGACCGTCACCCGCCCTTCCTCGATCCATCGCTCCGCCTCGCGGCGCGAGCACAGGCCGGCCCGCGCCATGGCCCGGGCAATCCGCATAGGTTCGGCAGGTGAACCGCCCGGCTGCTCCTGCGCCGGCTTGCGGCGGCGCGATTGCGAAGGCCGGAACGGCTTGCCCTCGTGCGAGCGGCCGCGGTCGTCCCTGCCGGATCGCGGCGCACCGCTACGGCCATCGCGTTCGCGATCCCGACGTTGCTGTCCGCCACGGAACCCGTCCCGCTCGCCATCGCGGCGCGGGCCATTGCGTGGTCCGCGATAACCGCCTTCGCCATCACGACTCCGAAAACGATCCCTCGCCCCGTCGCGGTCGAAACGGCGCTCGCGTTCCCCTCTCGGTCGCCCGTCGGAATCCGAGAACGGCCTGTCGCCTTCGGCGCCGTGTGACCGCCGCTTGTCGAACGGTCGCTCCCGGCGATCTCCGCGCGGTGCCCCATCGCGCCCGCCACGATACTCGCCCCCCCGCTCCCGAAACGGCTTGTCATGCCGCGGCCCCGAGCCACGCCCTTCTCCGCCGCGCGGTGCTCCACCGCCAAACCCCTTGCCGGGCCGCCCGGTACCGGTGCCATACGGCCGCTTTTCGCCGTCCGCTCGTTCGCGCCGCTCAACGCCCCGCTCACCGTTGCGCGCTCCGCTCCACGCCCCGTGCGTCTTTCCGCCCGGCCTGCCGCCGCCGCGATGATCCTGCCAGCCTCTGCCGCGTTCGCCATCGCGCTGCGACGGCCGACTCTCACGGCCTCCGCGCGCACCCGGCCCAGGCCCGCGCTCGTCCTCGCCGGATGCCCGCTTCTTCCAGTCCGGCCTGCCGCCGCCCGGCTTTCCACTCCGGAACTTACCTCCCTGCTTGCCTTCCTGGGACTTGAAGCCCTGGGACTTGAAGCCATGCGATTTGAAGCCGGACGGCTTGGCGCCGTGCCGGGACCGGCCGCCTTCACCCGGCGCCCCGGCGTCGCGCGGTCCGCCCCGAGGTCCCTCTCCGGCTCCGTCGCGGCGCGGGCCACGCACCTTGAAGCCCTGCCCGCCTGCTGGCCGAGGCCCTGAATGTCGCCCCGGACTGCGACCCGGGGGGCGTTGACCTTTGCCGTCATTGCGCATGAGATGGACCTGTCACCACGAGAGTTGAACGCGCTATATGGCACCGCCGGACCCGATCCGCCACTTGAGTATCGCGCCTGCCGGACGAATGCGGCTGGCATTGGCCGAGGCACGGGCGGCGGACTCGCGGGGCGAGGTGCCGGTCGGCGTGGTCATCATCGCAGCCGACGGCCGATTGCTCGCATCGGCCGGCAACCGCACCCGCGCCGATTGCGATCCCACCGCCCACGCCGAAATCGTCGCCATCCGCACCGCCTGCCGATTGATCGGCAGCGAGCGCCTGATCGACGCCGACCTGTACGTCACCCTCGAGCCGTGTCCGATGTGCGCGGCCGCGATCTCGTTCGCACGCATCCGCAGGCTCTACTATGGTGCCGCCGATCCGAAAGGTGGCGGCGTCGAGCATGGCGCGCGCGTATTCGCGCAGCCGACCTGCCACCACCGGCCGGAGGTCTATCCCGGCATCGCCGAAACGGAAAGCGCAGAGTTGCTCAGGCGGTTCTTCGCCGGACGACGGGACTGAACAAACGATGGGAAGGAAACGATGAAGGGCAAGATCGCACTAGAGGAGCACTTTGCGTTTCCCGACACGCTGCAGGATTCGGCCGTGTTCGCCCCGCCCCGCCTGTGGCCCACCCTGGAGCGTCGCATCCTCGATATCCACGGCGAGCGCCTCGAGGAAATGGACAAGGCCGGCCTGGAGATGATGCTTCTGTCGCTCAATGCGCCGGCCATCCAGGCCATTCCGGATCCCAGGCAGGCCGCCGACGTGGCCCGTCGCTCCAACGATTATCTCGCCAGAGAGATCGCCAGAAATCCCAAGCGGTTCCAGGGTCTTGCCGCACTCGCCATGCAGGATGCCGACAGCGCCGCGCGCGAGCTTGAGCGTTGCGTCAAGGAGCTGGGCTTCCGCGGCGCCCTGGTCAACGGCTTCTCGCAGACGGCCGACACCGACGCGCTGCTCTACTACGATCTGCCGCGGTACCGTCCGTTCTGGGCGATTGTCGAACAGCTCGACGTCCCGTTCTACCTGCATCCGCGCAATCCTTTGCCGAGAGACGCCCGCATCTACGACGGGCATCCCTGGCTGCTGGGACCGACGTGGGGTTTCGGCCAGGAGACGGCCGTGCATGCGCTGCGGCTGATGTGCTCCGGCATCTTCGATGCTCATCCGGGTGTGCAGATCATCCTGGGCCACATGGGCGAGGGCCTGCCCTTCAGCATCTGGCGCTGCGACCACCGCAACAAGTGGATGCAGGAGCCGCCAAAGTATCCGGCCAGGCGCCTTCTGTCGGAGTACTTTCGGGAAAACTTCCACATCACGGTATCCGGAAACTTCTCCAGCAGCGCGCTGGTCTGCTCGCTCCTGGAACTCGGAGCGGACCGCATCATGTTCTCGACCGACTGGCCCTTCGAAGCCATCGACCAGGCGACGGACTGGTTCGACGCCAGCCCGATCGGCGACATCGATCGCTTGAAGATCGGGCGCACCAACGCACTCCGCCTGTTCAAGCTCCAAGACATACTCGCTGACTGACGCAATGAAAACGAGCTATCCGCTCCGACCGCGGCGATGTGCCGGAAGGCACGCACCCATAGGCAGCCATCCGCCTCGAGGCCAAATACGAGCATGCAGAAAGCCATCCTCAGTCCGACGACGCGTGTCCTGGTTCTCGCCGTCGGCTTCCTGATCCTCTTCATCGGCGGCGGCGCCCGTTTTGCGACCTCCGTGACGCTGACCGAAATGACCGCCGAGTTCGAGATGGGCCGCGGCTTGCCGAGCCTTATCGTTGGCCTCTACTTCATCGTGATGGCCGCCTCGATGTTCGTCGCGGGACGGCTCGTCGACCGGACCGATGCGCGCGCTGTCCTGGCAATCGGACTGGCAGCCGCCGGGATCGGGATCGGCCTCGTCAGCCTGGCGACCGCAGCCTGGCAGGCCCTGATCCTCTTTGGCGTCGTGTTTGCGATCGGCAACGGCATCGCCTCGATCGCCCCGGTCACCGTGCTGGTCACGCGCTGGTTCCCCGAACGTGCCGGAATGGCCAACAGCATCGTTGTCTCCGGCATGAGCGTCGGGCAGCTCGTGATGGTCGCCGGCATGGCCGCGGTTCTCGTCGCGCTCGGATGGCGCTCCGTATACGTGTGGGTCGGCGTCGCCCACCTGCTGATGGTCCCGCTCGTCTACGCTCTGCCGCGAGCCGAGTTCTCAACAAAGTCCACGGCGCAAACGCAGTCCGCCGCTCCGGGTTCAGGACCCAGCCTGACCCTCGGCCAGGCTCTGCGCACCAGGCAGTTCTGGCTCCTGCTCACCGTCTACGCGATGTGCGGGTTCGACGACTTCTTCGTCTCGACCCATGTCGTCGCTTTTGCGGAGGACCGCGGCATCGACAAGCTGTTTGCAGGCAACCTGCTCGGGCTCATGGGTCTTACCGCGTTGGGAGGCGTATTCTGGGCCGGCGCCTGGAGCGACCGCTCAGGCCCCTATAACCCGATTCTGGCCTGCTTCCTTGTGCGCCTCGCCTCCTTCATCCTCATTCTTGTCGATCAGTCGCCCGTATCCGTGGCAATATTCACGCTTGCATTCGGAATAACGTTCCTGATGACCGCCCCGCTGACCACGATCATCGTGCGCAATGCCTTCGGCCTTGGCCATGTCGGATCGATCAGCGGCCTGATCCTGATGATCCACCACATGTGCGGCGGTGTCGGCGCGTTGCTCGGAGGCTTGCTGTTCGACCGAAATGGGACCTACGACACCGCGTTCTGGGTGATGCTGTTCAGCACATTCGTGGCCGTCATCCTGACGCAGGTATTGAGGCTCCAGCCGCGCGCCACCTGATCCAGCAGAACCAACCGTTGCACCAAGGAGGAGAACATGACCCCAACCGAAGCCAAGCAGAAGCTCATCGACGCCGGACTGGTGCTTGAGGCCGAAGGCCACCACGACATGACCCGTGGGCATATTTCCGTGCGCGTCCCCGGCAATCCGGAGCTGTTCTACATGAAGCCCCACAGCTACGGCTTCGATGAGATGACGATGGACAACATCGTCACCTGCAACATCGAGGGAGAGAAGGTCGACGGCAACGCACCGCGCCACAGCGAGGTCTACATCCACTCTGAAATCTTCCGCGCACGCCCGGACGTGATGTCGGTGATCCATTCCCATCCTGACAACGCCGTCGCGGTGTCCGCCAGCGGCCGCCCGATCCGTGCCTGGAGCCAGCCCTCGGTGCTCTTCGTCAACGAGGTCGGCTATTTCACCGAGACGATCGACCTCATTCGCCGCAAGGATCAGGGTGCCGGCGTCGCGCGCGCGCTCGGGCCGCACCGCGTCTGCCTGATGAAGAACCATGGCGTGGCGATGGCCGGCGCGTCGATCGAGGACGCCGTCATCTCTGCGATCATGCTGGAGAACGCCTGCCGTATTCAGATGCTGGTCGAGGCGGCAGGCGACCCGGCGCCGGAGTTCCCTCCCGATGATCTCCAATTGCTCAAGGACAAGATCGGGCGCCATGAGCAGATGGTCATCAACTTCGACTACCTGGTCCGCAAGGTGAAGCGCCGTCAACGCTGAGCGCGCTCAAGGCAACCACCACACGAAAGCAAAACGCGCCCCGGTACGGAGGCGCGTTTGTCCGAACGACGTCAGAAACGCTCTCAGCCGCGCAGCCTGGTCCGCAGGATTTTCGGGAACTCCTCCGCTCCCGGACCATGCTCGAGCCCCTTGCCCCGCTCGTCGTCGCTCCAGGCCGAACCCGAAGGCTGGGTCTGCGCAGCACTCTCCATCGCCGACGACGCAGCCGGCACTCGCACATTCTGCGGCGGCAGCGGCTGTCCGGTCCCGGCAAACCATGCCTCGATCAGGTCGAGTTCGTCGCTCGACAGGTTGAGACCCTGGCTGCGGCAGCGCGCCACCACGAAATTGCGGAAGCGCCCTGCAAACAGGTTGGCCGATGCACCCTGCTCGAACCAGGGATCGGCTTCGCTCACCACATCCATGATGAAGCGCACGTCGTCGCGCTTGAGGGCGATACCCAGCTCCTGCGCCGATGTCGTGATGTTGGACAGCGTCTGCGAACCCTGCAGGCCGTTCTGGTTGAGCTCCTTGGCGATGATCTCGAACACCGCCCTGTACTCCGGCGGCGATAGCGGCGGCGCCTGACATGCATCATGAATGCGTGCGATCGATTGCTGGATCGACGTCGCGATGTCCGGCTGACGCTGCTGCTGTTGCGTGGTGGCAGGCGCCGCCTGCGGCTTGGGTGCAGCCTGCGTCGGAGCAGCCGCCTGCGGAGCGGACTTCGCCGCCGCCTGCATTCCCGTCGGCACGCGAAGCGCGCCAGGCATCGGTGCCGGGATGGGCGCCGGCGTCTGCGGGCTCGTCTCCGCCGTTCCGGCCGAAAGCGGACCCAGCGTCACCGGCGCGGGCGTGCGCTGCGCGGTGACCGGCCCCAGCGGCAGCTCAACGCGCTCCCGCGCTTCGATCTGGCGCGACGGAGGAGCGACGCCGATATTGCGGCCGGCTTCAAATGCCAGGTACGGGGGTTCGCTCGTCAACTGGATCTCGTTCGGCAACCCCCGCCGCAACAGCTCCAGGAAGCTTCCCGACCCGGCCCACGAGGTCCCGATCGTCATATCGTGTCCAAGCGCCCGCGTCGTCCGTTCAGCCAACGCTTCCAGCGGCACCGGACCACCGGCCGCGCGCACGGCGGCAACCACCGCGGAAAGAATCTCGGCTCTGAGACGCTCGAAATTCGGACGCTCCGCCGCGATGCGCTCCGTCTTCGGCTTTTCGAGCAGGCTCTCGGCCTCCTCTTTCGACGAGGCGATCTTGTGCTCCAGGATCGCGGCCAGGAGCTGGCTTTCCCTGATCTCCCCGTCGGCGATCGCGGTATAGGGCGCAGCCGTATAGTCATTGGCAAAGATCACCGTCCGCCGCGCATGGGCCCTGAGCCGATGCAGCACCGGCGTGAAGTCCGCGTCCCCCGACATGATGATGAACTCGTCGAAGTGCGTCGCGTGGTTCAGAAAATCACGCACGTCCATCACCATCTTGATGTCGGACGAGTTCTTGAGCTGTGCCGTCAGCGGCGGGCAGTCGATGACCTCGAAGCCCGCACGAAGGAAATGGTGCCGCACGAACGGAAACGAGTTCATATCCGTGGAATTGTCGTGCTGATTGCGCCGCGGCACCGGATTGCCATAGCAACGGTTGAGCACGATCCGTCGCGGCCGCTCGATCGCGGGGCTGTTGGTGGCCGAAATCAGCCGGCCCGCTTCGAGTTCCTTGATCCAGACGCTGGCATCCTTGGAGAAGCGCTTGGCGGCCTCTTCGCTCCTCTTCTTCAGAGACAAATAGATGTTGTCGTAGTCGACAAACACCGCTGTCAGGATGGGTTGAGCCGACTCCTGCGCCATTTTGGACTGCCCCCGCGTGTCACGAATTCAGAGCTTGGTTGCGGCCAATCTTTCCGAGTCGCAATGCGCGGGCAAGCGAAGGCAGGTCACATATGCGGCAATCCACGCTGTGGATAAGGGGTTTGCGCGATTAATCGCGATTTTGTCGGTGTTTCCCGGCTGTTTACACAGTGGATAACCACAGCTTGTGCCCACATCATCCTTCATGGAGCGCGACGCTGCGATTGCTTCGATTGAAGGCTTGCGAAACCTGCCTCAGCGAGTTCGAAGCCTTCGAGCTGAAAGCCCGGAGCTACCGTGCAGCCAACCAATGTCCATGCACCGCAGCTCGTCGCGCTCTGCCATACACCGGTCGGCACGACAAGCTGAGGCCGTTCGCCGGCGACAAGGTCCTGGCCCAGCCGTCGATGCTCTACCGTCTTGCCGTCAAGTGTCGTCGAGAGCCGGAGCGCCGCTCCCGCATGCCAGTGCCAGATCTCAGCCGCATCGACGCGGTGCCACCGCGAGACCTCGCCCGCGGCCAGGAGATAATAGATGGCCGTCGACAGCGAGCGCCCGTCCGATGTCGACCGCGGATCGCGGAACGTCTCGCGATAGTGCCCGCCTTCGGGATGCGGTACGAGATCGAGCAGCCGGATGACCTCCGGCACATCCGGCATATTCAGCTCCGGTTCTTGCGCTCCCGGACCTCGGCGAAGACCTGCCAGTCCGGGGCGTTTTCCATCCCCAGACGCTTCCTGATCTCCGGACTTTCCGCCCGCAGGAAAGGGTTGGTCGCCAGTTCGACGTCGACGCGCGTCGGCAGCGTCGCCTCGCCGCGCGAGCGCACAGCCTCCACCTCTTTGGCACGCGCCTGCAGGCGCGCATTGTCCGGCTCGATGGTCAACGAGAACCTGGCGTTGGCCAGCGTGTACTCATGGCCGCAATAAAGCCGTGTATCGCCCGGCAGTGCTGCGATCTTGCACAACGAGTTCCACATTTGCTCGGGCGTGCCCTCGAACACCCGTCCGCACCCCATGGCAAACAGCGTGTCGCCGACGAAAGCCACCTTCTGCGAGGGGATCCAGTAGCTCACGTGGCCCTTGGTATGCCCCGGCGTCTCCAGCACGCGCACATCCAGCTCGCCGAGCTTGAAGGTGTCCCCCTCGCCGACGGCCTCGTCGATGCCCGGCACCTGATCGGCCTCGCCTTTCGGACCGATGATCGTACAGCCCGACGCCTGCTTGAGCGCCAGGTTGCCATCCGTATGATCGCCGTGACGATGCGTCGTCAGAATATGCGTGAGCGTCCAGCCCTTCTCCTTCAGGGCGGCCGCAACCTCCCCTGCATCAGGTGCGTCGATCGCGGCAACCGCCCCGCTCGCCGGATCCCGGATCAGCACGCCGTAGTTATCCTGGCGGCAGGGAAATTGGTGAATCTCGAGTTCGGCCATCCGCAATCCTCCTGACATCTATGGAAAAGGTAACATCCGCACCTTCGATTGCAACCCGAGGCACCTTACACTCGAAAATGTGCGATACTGCAGGACGAACCCCGACCGAAAGTCACCGCAAGCCGTATCCGAAGCTGCATGCATGACGTAACCGATCTCAGGGACTTCTACCTGCGTCCGCTCGGCCAGCTCACGCGGCGGCTGCTGCTGCACAGGCTCAGGGCACGCTGGCGCCGGGTCGAAGGCGAGACGGTCATCGGCCTTGGCTTCGCTTCCCCGTATATGGGTGTATTCCGGCACGAAGCGAAGCGCGTGGGCGCCATGATGCCCGCGGCTCAGGGCGCACTGGTCTGGCCCGCCGACGCCCCGCGGCTGACCGTGCTTGTAGAGGAGACGGCTCTGCCGTTGCCCGACAATTCGGTCGACAAGCTGATCGCCATTCATGCGCTGGAAGTTGCGGAGGCGACCGGCGCACTGCTGCGTGAGATATGGCGGGTGCTGAAGCCGCAGGGCAGCCTCCTCATTGTCGTGCCCAACCGCTCCAGTATCTGGGCCCGCTTCGATACAACACCGTTCGGACAAGGCCGTCCGTTCAGCCGCGGTCAGCTCGAGCGCTTGCTTGGCGAGGCGATGTTCACCCCGACGGACTGGGCCGAAGCACTCTTCGTCCCGCCCTTCGAACGGCGCATTCTGATCCGCTCGGCAACGGCGTTCGAGCGCCTCGGCGCCCGGCTCTCGCCGGGCATCGGCGGCGTGATCATCGTCGAGGCCCGCAAGGAACTGATTGCACCGGTCGGCAAGACGGCGAAATCCCGGTCACGCTTCGGTCAACTGGTGCCGATCCGCCCAACCGGCATCCCCCGCACCGAGAAGCACAGCGACATCTGCGGTTCGCCATCCGATAAGACATGATGCCGGCGGCATATCGAGCCCGGCCGCTAGCCGCCGAGCTTCGCCTTGAACTCCGGATCGATCGGCCTCGACTTCAGGCTGCCGTCCTCGGCGAAATGAACCCAGCCGCGCAGCTCATGGCCGGTACCGATCGCCAGCCCGTCGACGAACATCTCGTACTCGACCCGGAATCGCTTCTCCTTCCACTCGGCAATCCGGGAACGGATTGTCAGCACATCGTCATACCGCACGGGCTTGCGGAAATTGCAGCCGACGTCCATCAGCGGCACATCGATCCGGAACCGGCTCCGCAGGTCACGGTGACTGATGCCATTGGCCCGCATCCACCGCTGGAATGTGCAGTCGATCCAATAGAAGTAGTTCGGATAGTAGACGATCCCGGCTTCGTCGCAGTCGCCCCATTCCACAGTGAAGGTCGTCTCAAAGCTCATGTCGGCAGTACCCGTTGTAATTGATGTGAGAGGTCCAGAAGGGCGAGGCTGTCACGGCCGCCGTGCATCCGGGACGCTATCGGTGGATGCATAGTACGGTTTCAGATCCAGAAGCGGCGTCCCATCCCGGCATTCGATCGCGCTCACGCGGACGCTGGAGCCTGTCACCGCCTTCAGCTTCACCACAGTCATGGCGATCGGGTTGGGGCGCACCGGCGACCGCAAGGCGAACGTGCCGCGCGGCGCGCTCAGATGCCGAGGCATCTGCACCAGGATATCGCGGCGCGCCATATCCATCCAATAGAGCACATGGAGATGGGAGAACAACTCGATCCCGCGCAATGCCGGCTCGAAGCGCGGATCGAGTTCGATCACGGCTTCCGCCTCGCCCGCAGCCAGACGGTTGCGCGGACAGTCCTGCGGCGACCGGTAAGGCGTACGGATGCGGCCGATGAAATAGAGGCCCGCATCGGTGGCATCCGGCAACTCGACGGAGACCTCGCCCGGTCTGAGAACTCGCTCCTGTTCCGCCATCCCAAACTCCTGACCGTCTTCGAATTCGCGTTGACCCGCAAAACCAGGGGTGATGCAGTCAAGCGCGCCGATCGCCGGAAGCCAAGACCAACATGAAGCCCCAGCCGGCTTTCATCCCGGTTGGACGGGAGGCGACCGCGCGAAAGCCCGTCGTGGCCGCGCCGGGACGACGCGGGAGCGTCGGCCCGGAGGACGGCGGCCATCCACGCAGCTCACCTCGGGCACCGAGCCAGCGGCTATCCGAAGCGCCCGGCTTCGACTAAAACGATCGGCACAATGGCAGAAACAACCCTCCCCAAAGTCTCGTTCGCGATCACTCTGGCCTCGATCTCTGTGATCGCGCCGCTCGCGATTCATCTGTTCTTTCCCGCGATCCCGGTAATCAAGGAAGAGCTCCAGCTATCCGAATCGGCGGCGCAACTCGCCTTCAGCGTCTCGCTGTTCACCATGGGAGTAGCCACACTTGCCTACGGATCGTTGTCGGATCGTTTCGGCCGGCGTCCCGTATTGCTGTCCGGACTCTGCCTGTTCCTCGTCGGCAGCTTGGTCTGCGCACTGGCGGACTCGCTGACGTTTCTGGTCGCGGGCCGTTTGATCCAGGCCATGGGCGCCGGATGCGGCGTGACCCTTGTGCGCACCATCGCACGGGACGCCTACGGACAGGAACATCTCGTGAAGGCCATCGCCTACTTGACGATGTTCTACACGATGGGTCCGATGCTCGCGCCGCTGGTCGGCGGCCTCCTGATCGACACGCTGGGATGGCGATGGATCTTCGTCTTCGCGCTCTCATGCGGCGCGCTGGTCATGGCCGCTGCGGCGACATTCATCTACGAGACCCATCCCGGCCGATCTCCGGGCGCGGCTCCGCTCAATACGATGCAGGGCTACGCCATCCTGCTCTCCAACCTCCGGTTCAATTCCTACGTGCTGCAAACCGGCATGAGCACGGCATCCTTCCTGGTCATGGCTGCGGCAGCCGCAGTGTTCATGCACGAGATGCTGAGACGGCCGGCGGCCGAGTTCGGCCTCTACTTCCTGGCGTTTCCATTCGGCTTTCTCTCCGGAAACTTCATCACATCGAGGATCAGCGACCGCTTTCACCGTGACACCATGGTGCTGGCCGGCTCCATCATTTCGGCGATGACGCTCGTCATCCAATCGACGATCCTGCTCGCCGGCTACATCACGCCGCTATCGCTTTGCCTGCCCGGCTTCTTCATCAGCTTCGCGCAGGGCATTTCGATGCCGTCGGGACAGGCCGGCGCCCTCTCCATCTCTCCAAGACATGCCGGAACCGCTGCCGGCATCGGCGTCTTCATGCAGAATGTCGTCGGCGGCTTCGGCGTGCAGATCTACGGCCTGATCGCCGACGGCACCGTCGTCCCGTTCGTAATCATCGTCGCCATCACCGGCGTCGCCACCATCATATTCGGCACTATCCCCTTCCTCTTGCCCGAACCCAAGCCTGATACCGGAAGCCAACCCGCACGCACTGGCTGACGCGGATTGCGGCATGCTTGGTCCGCCTCATCGTCTGCTATAGGCTCCGGCAACGGCATTCAACCAACGGCAAGGGGCATCATGATTGGCTGGAGAGGACGTATCGGCCTGCTGGTCCCACCCGGCTGCCCCACCGTCGAAGGCGAGATCGCACCGATCATGCCGCGCGGCGTCTCCGCCCACTTCTCCAGGCTTGTCGCCCATGGAGAGCCGGGCTCCCTTGCCGGCCAGGAAGAGCGCAATCGCTCCCAGATCGACCACATCGGCGAAACCGCCGATCTCCTCGCCATGGTCAAGCCTGGCGTCATGGTGATGGCGCACACGGCTTCCAGCTACACGCTCGGCAAGGCCGGCGAGGCCGATCTCATCGCACGCATGCAGGCGCGCTATCACATTCCTTTCCTGACGGCCTTCAGCAGCGTGATCGATGCGTTGGCGCGCCTCGACGTCAAACGGATCGCGCTCGGCGCCCCGTACGCTGAAGAAACCACCCTCAAGGGAAAGGCTCACATGGAGGCGCATGGAATCGGGGTCGTCAGCTACGGCCGGCTCGATCATGTCTCCAACATTTACGACGAGACCGCGGAGCGCGCCTACGCGCTGGCACGCAAGGTCGACAGCCCGGATGCGCAGGCCGTATTCCTGAGCGGCGTCGGCCTGGAGACCATGTCTGTTCTCGAGATCCTGGAACGCGACCTCGGCAAGCCCGTGTTCTCGAGCGTCGCCGCCCTCACCTGGGCCAGTCTCCGCGCCATCAGGGTTCGCGACCCGATTCCGGGTTACGGTCGTCTGCTCACGATGTAGCAAGCGCCTGCAATGGCGCGATCTGCCCGGCCTCCCAGCCGATGATCGCCCGCTTGCGCGTCAGTCCCCAGTGATAGCCGCCGAGATTGCCGTCGCCCCGCAGCACCCGGTGGCACGGTACGACGAACGAGATCGGATTGCGTCCGACCGCACTGCCCACCGCGCGCGAGGCGCCAGGACATCCCAGATGCCGTGCAATGTCCGCGTAGCTCACGGCCCGCCCCATCGGCACCCTGAGCAGCGCTTCCCAAACCCGTACTTCGAAATCGGTACCGATCAGCACCAGCCGTACCGGCTGCTCCCGTCTCCAGCACGCCGCATCGAAAATGCACCGGGCATAGGGCGCCGTAATCGTCTCGTCCTCGATGTAGCGCGCCGCCGGCCAGCGGCGCATCATGTCGGCGAGCGCCGTTTCGCGGCTGCCGCCGGCATCCTCGTTGACGAAGGCAAGCCCGGTCACGCCGCGCGTGCTCGCCAGCAGTACGGCCTCCCCGAAGGGCGTCGCATGGAAACCGTACGAAATGATAAGCCCTTCACCGCGGCGCTTGACGTCGCCCGGCGTCAGCGACTCGTAGGTCACGAACAGGTCATGCAACCGGCTGCCGCCGGAGAGACCGACCTCATGCGCGGCCTCCAGCACGCTCGCCGACCCCTCGAGCAGCGCGCGGGCATGATCAAGCGTAATCGCCTGCACGAACTCCTTGGGCGACAAACCGCACCAGCGCTTGAACAGTTTCTGTGCCTGAGTTTGCGAAAGTCCGAGATGGACCGCCAGCCGATCGAGATCGGGCTGGTCCATCCAGTTCTCGGACAGGAAGCGAATGGCGCGGCGGACCAGGTCGTAGTCTGCCGTCTGCCCGCCCGGTGAAAGCGATGTGCCTTGTGTCGCGATGTCCTGCAGCATGGTCAGCCTGTTGCGCTGTTGACAACCGTTTCAGCCCCGACATTAGGCCGGTCGGGATCATGGATCGACCCGATTCCTGCGCCCCGGCGATTGCTGTGGAGGCCACCGCCTCAGATCCGCGCGCCACCTCGTGCCGCCGCCAGCGCGCCGCCCAGGGCATCGGCAAGCTCCACGCGCTCTTCGTCCGTCAGGAACGCCGCGAACTCGGTCTCTCGGCCGTGTGATGCCAGCGCCAGCGAGGTCCGTCCGTCGGACGCCTGCTTCAGCCGCACCGCCACCCAGTGAGGATTGAACTCGCTGTTGCGGCTCGCCCCCGAACTATCGACCTGGATCAGAGACATATGATCGCTGTCGAGCTCGATCACCTCGTAGCGCCGACCGGACTCATAGTTCTTGCGAAATGCATAATAGATCAGTGCCACGTCGAGTCCGAAAAAGCCGAACACGGGCCAGGCCCCCATCATGAGGAACACCATGCCGGAAACGAAGCTCACGGTCCCGATCCCGGCCATCAGGATAAGGAAACCTGTTGGACTGAGCGAACGGTAAGGCGTCAACACCGCGCGAAAAGGCTGGGCGCCGGGATGTTGTCCGCTTGGCAAGTGCGGTGTGCTCATGCGAATTAGCCTATCCGGTTGCCGCGCCCCCTTGAAGTCAATTCTTTCGGCGGGTTCTGCCCGGTGATCGAGGACACCGTGCAGAGGCAGGGCACCCATGCGCGACAGCAGTTTGCGAAACAAGACTTCGGCGGCAATAGTACCGGCTCCCCCCGGCACGGCGCCCGCCAAGCGCCGCAAGGCAGCCAGGCGACAGCCGCGCCCCCGGCTTTCAAAAGCTGAAATCGTAGAGATTTTCGCACGCTTCGCACGCATCAACCCCGAACCCAAGGGCGAACTCGAGCACGTCAACCTCTATACGCTGCTCGTCGCCGTGGTGCTGTCCGCTCAAGCCACCGACGCCGGCGTCAACCGCGCGACCCGTGCCTTGTTCAAGGTTGCAGACACGCCGCAGAAGATGGTCGCCCTCGGCGAGGATCAGTTGCGCGGCTACATCAAGACCATCGGGCTGTATCGCAACAAGGCCAAGAACGTTATCGCCCTGTCTCAGCGCCTGATCATGGAATTCGGCGGCGAGGTCCCGCGTGACCGCGACACCCTCGAGACGTTGCCCGGCGTCGGCCGCAAGACGGCAAATGTCGTGATGAACGTCTGGTTCAACGAGCCGACCATGGCTGTCGACACCCATGTCCTCCGCGTCTCGAACCGCATTGGGCTCGTGAGGGCCAAGACGCCCCTCGATGCAGAACGGCAGTTGTTGCGCGTCATTCCGCCCGAATACGGCGTCCCGGCCCATCACTGGCTGATCCTCCACGGACGTTACCTGTGCAAAGCTCGGAAACCGGAGTGCTGGCGCTGCCCTATCGCGGACCTGTGCCGCTTCCCCGACAAATCACCTCCGCCAGGCACCAGGCTCCCCAAGGTCGGATCCTGACCGGTATCCGGCTAGAGTGCTTCCGGAAAAGTGGGAACCGGCTTTTCCGATAAGAAGCACAACAAAACAAAGATCTAGGGCCTTTCTGGGATTCAACCAAAACCAGAAAGGCCCTGGCGCACGCCGTTCGCGATCTGGATGGATGCCCGCCTATTTCCGGCAGGGCTTTGCCGACACCGTGCACACCACATCCTTTTCGTTATCGATGCAGCGCTCGACCTGGTCGACCGATATGCTCCAGTCGTCGTAGCCAGGGCCGAGATCGGCCCGGCTGCGGACGTGGGCCCGCCAGTTTCCGATCGCCTTTATCCTGGCAACGACACGAAGCCGCGCAGGCTCGCCGCGCGCGCTCACGGCTTCGTCCCTGCAGGTCAGCGGCCAAGCCGGCGCAAAGGCGCCGCTGAACAGAAGACCTGCGCATGACATGGCGGCAATCGCACCCGGACGCATCGCCCGCCCGTCAGTGCGAGAGCATGACAGGGATATTGGAGGCCTGCAGCACATGCTGCGTGATGCCGCCGAAAATCATCTGTCTGAGTCGGCTCTGGGTATAGGCGCCCTTCAATAGAAGATCAGCGCCAAGTCGCGTCGCCTCGGCAAGCAGGGCTTCGCCCGCCCCGGTACGCCCGGAAGGCTTGACGTGCGTCTCCGTCGCCTTGATCCCATGCATCTCGAAATAGCCGATCATGTCGGCCGCCTTGAGCCCCGGACTCATATTGCCTTCGACCGACACCAGCGTGACGCGCTCGGCCTGCGTCAGGAACGGCATCCCGTCATGAATGACCCGGGACGCCTCGGTGCTGGCGTTCCAGTGGATGACGATGTTGGTCCCGATCGTGGCCGGTGACGTTGGCGGCGCCATCAGCAGCGGCCGGCCACTTTCAAACAGCGCCGACTCCAGCGACGTCATTCGAGGCTCTGACCGGCCTAGGCCGGGACGCCCGACAATCGTCACATCGTAGGCACGCGACAGCCACGCGAGTGCGCCGTCATCGATCGCCGGCCGCCCGCTCCAGCGAAAACGGCCCGACGTTTGGTCGGAGGCATCTACCGTTCGCGCCCGGTCCGCGCTGAACGTGTCGAACAGCTCCCGCGAGGCGTCCGTGAGTTCCGTCTCGCTGTATTGAGGCTGAGGCAATACGACGACGACCGGATCGGGCGCGATGAAATCAACGATCGATGGTTTCAGAGCGACACCGTCGACGTGTGAGCCGAAACGCCGTGCAACGAGGTCGGCCACTGCGAAACCCGCCGCCATCGCGCTATTGGGTTCCACCGGGAGAAGGATCGTCTTCATGATCCGCGCTCGCTAATCTGTGGTCGTCTGAACTCGAACAGGCTCAACCTACCATGGAATCCCTGTTTCCATCCAGGAAACTTCCGGTCCGTCCCCCGTTTCGAGGGGATTCAGAACCGCGTCATGTAGACGAGTGTTCCATAACCGCCACGCCGCCCGAAATCGTCTTTGGAGATTCCACCGGAGGCCGTGAGCTCATTTTCTCCCCAGTGCACACGCAAGAAGCCGCCGCCACGCCGGTCATCGCCGGCGGCGTTTCCGGCCGCGACAGCCTCCGCGCCGACAGACAGCCAGGACATGACGCGTTTGCCTATACGAATTCGTCCTGCGTACGCCGCGTGCGCGTCGGTCCACGAGGCATTGAGCGAGAGAAACATGTCATCCGGCAGGTTGGACCACAGCTCCGCCGCTGCTTTGAACCCGATGGCCCGCGCATGGACCGGATTGCCGGCATCGAATGGGCGCAATCCATGATCGTCGAGCGTTACACCGCCGAACAGCTTGAGCGTAAGCTCGCCCATTCCTAAGTGATAGCCGGCAAGCAGGTCGCTGAACGTTGCCGTACCGCGAACCATCGTCGGCGTTCCGTCGATCCTGGTGTCGTATCGATATTGGGCCAGTCCCCCGGACAACCGCAGCCGCCAGCCGTCCGCACGAACCGAGCCCGAAGGTGCCCACGTCACGCCGGCATAGAGTGACATCACCCGCGATGCCGCGTCGCCACCGGTCCAGACCTCGAACGCTGGCGGTGACTTCGATGCAGGTGCCGGCGGCGGTGGGATTGGCGGCGTCGCGTCCGGCCCGGTACGGTCGACCTGTGCCGAAGCCGCTACTTGCGCTGAGAGAGGAGAGATCGCAGCGAATGCGCAACCGGCGGCGAGCGCAAAAAGCACCGGCGCACAACGCAAACAATGGACTGAACGCCGCCCCCGAACGCCCACGCAACAACTCTACGCTTCAACCGCCGCACACCGCAGCAATGCAGAACTCAAACTGATGATTATCAGTATCCGGATACGCAATAATGTCAACGCACGGCGACCGCAGAAAATCGTCAAACGGATGACCGATCGCTATCCGCCGCACACGCGTGGAACGGAAAAGTCGGACTGAAATGGCCATGAACTTCGAAAGCTGGCTTTTTCCAACGCCTGCCGGACTTTATTGCGCACCCGGCGGCTTCTACGTCGATCCGTCAGCGGCGGTCGATCGCGCGATCGTCACGCATGGCCATTCCGATCACGCAAGACCGGGACACGCTCATGTGCTGGCGACGGCGGAGACGCTTGCCATCATGCGCCTTCGGCTGGGCGGGGCCGCGGGAAAGCATCAGCAGGCTGCCGAACTCTCCGACCCGATCAAGATCGGGGACGTCACCGTCACCCTGCATCCGGCGGGGCATGTCCTTGGCAGCACGCAGGTTCTCATCGAGCACCGCGGCGCCCGCGCCGTGATATCGGGAGACTACAAGCGAAGCGCCGATCCGACGGCTGCGGGCTTCGAGGTCGTCCCTTGCCATCTGTTCGTGACCGAAGCCACCTTCGGGCTCCCCGTGTTTCGCCACGAGCCGGATCACTCGGAGATTGGCCGATTGCTGACCTCGCTCGCAGCCTTTCCCGAGCGCACGCATCTCGTCGGCGCATACGGGCTCGGCAAATGCCAGCGGATCATCGCCCTGCTGCGGCAGGCCGGATACGGCGAGACCATATACCTGCACGGCGCCGTGGCAGGCATGTGCGACCTCTACCGCGAACTCGGTATCGACCTCGGACCATTGGAACCGGCAACGGATGCTTCCGGGCAAGGCGACCGGCTGCCGGGCCGCGTCGTGATGGCACCTCCGTCCGCGCTCAATGACCGCTGGGCCCGCAGACTGGCCGATCCCGTCACGGCATTCGCTTCCGGCTGGATGCGCGTCAAGGCCCGCGCCCGCCAGCATGGCGTCGAGTTGCCCTTGGTGATTTCCGATCACGTCGATTGGCCGGAATTGATCGCGACCATTCAGGATACCGGCGCCGGGGAGATCTGGGTCACGCACGGCCGCGAGGACGCCGTCGTGCGCCAGTGCGAGCTGATGGGTCTGAAAGCCCGCGCCTTGCGTCTCGTCGGCCGCGACGAGGAGGAGGGCGAATGAAGGCATTCTCCCACCTGCTCGAACGACTCGCCTATACGCCGTCCCGCAACGCCAAGCTCAAACTGATGTCGGACTATTTCCGCTCCGCGCCAGACCCCGATCGCGGCTGGGCCCTGGCGGCGTTGACGGACGGCCTGCCCTTCTCGTTCCCGCTCCGGCGCACGCTCACGGAGCTGGTCGCCACGCGCGTCGATCCGGAGCTGTACCGACTGTCGCGCGATTACGTCGGCGACACGGCCGAAACCGTCGCACTGATCTGGCCCGAGCGCGGAGGCGCCGCACACGTCCCCCCGCGCCTGTCCGATGTCGTCGAACGGTTGGCGCTCGCCGGCCGCGACGGCCTCGGCATGCTGCTGGAGGGCTGGCTCGACGCGCTCGATGCAAACGCCCGCTGGGCGCTCCTGAAGCTGATCGGCGGCGCGCCGCGCGTCGGCGTCTCCGCCCGACTCGCAAAGACCGCGCTGGCTGACGCCTCGCCGCTCGGCATCGACGATATCGAGGAGGTCTGGCACGCGCTGTCGCCGCCCTATCTCGAGCTGTTCACGTGGATCGACGGCGGGCCGAAACCCGATATCGCCAATGCACCTGTCTTTCGTCCGCTCATGCTCTCGCACCCGCTCCAGGACGCCGAACTGGACGAGCTTGACGTCTCGCAGTTCACCGTCGAGTGGAAGTGGGACGGCATCCGTGTGCAGATCGTCGGCGGGACCGAGCGAGCGCGTCTCTATTCCCGCAGCGGCGACGACATCAGCGCCGCGTTTCCCGATATCACCGATACCTTCAGGTCGCCGGGCGTCTTCGACGGTGAACTCTTGGTCGTGCGCGACGGTATCGTAGCGCCGTTCTCCGACCTTCAGCAAAGACTGAACCGCAAGACGGTCAGCCGCACCATGATGGAGCGCCATCCGGCCCATGTCCGGCTTTACGATGCACTGCTGATCGGCAACGAAGACCTGCGGCAGTTGCCGTTCATCGACAGGCGGGCGCGGCTCGAAGCCTGGCACGCAGCCACATGCCCGCCCCGCACCGATCTGTCGCCGCTCGTCGAGATCGCCGACAAGGATGCGCTCAAGCTCTTGTGGTCGGGCACGCGCGCAAGCGGCGTCGAGGGACTGATGCTCAAGCGCCGCTCAAGCCCTTACCTGGCTGGCCGGCCCAAAGGCCACTGGTACAAGTGGAAGCGTGACCCGCTTGTCGCCGACTGCGTGCTGATGTACGCCCAGCGCGGCTCCGGCAAGCGGTCGTCCTACCATTCCGATTTCACGTTCGGCGCGTGGACAACGGACGCCGCCGGCAAGCGCGAGCTTGTGCCCGTCGGCAAGGCCTATTTCGGCTTCACCGATGCCGAGCTGCTCGACCTCGACCGCTGGGTCCGCGCCAATACGGTCGAACGCTTCGGCCCGGTCCGCCGCGTCATGCCCTCGCTCGTGTTCGAAGTCGCTTTCGATGCCGTCCAGCGCTCGCGGCGTCACAAGTCCGGCATCGCCATGCGCTTTCCGCGCATTCATCGCATCCGATGGGACAAGCCGGCCGGGGAAGCCGACGAGCTTGCCACGCTGGAGGCTTTGATCGAACGCTGACGTGGGCGCTGCAGGCGATTGGCCGCGCCGCCGTCACGCGGGGACGAATGTCTGCGATGCCGGATACCGCTCGGCCAGGCGCGGCATGACCTCGCGCGCGAACAATCGCAGATTGTCGGCCGTATCCTCATGACCCAGCGCACCGCCCTGCATCATCAGCATGAGATTGCCGAGCCCGCCGATGCCGTCCACGAACTCGCAGATCTGCCGGTAGACTGCATCCGGCGTCCCGCAGAACAACAGGCCGCTCTCGATCAGGTCATCGAGCGAGGCCGTCGAGGGCTCCACGCGACGGCCTGAGCGCAACAGCACCGGCCGCACCTGCCGCGGCTTCGCCGGCGTGCGAAGCATCCGCGTAAGGCCGTCCACGGGAAAATAGCCCGGCGGCATCTTGAACGGCTCCAGCACCTGCCCGGTCGTACGGATGTAATCGACGATATGTTCGGCCCGTCGCCGCGCCTCCGCGTCGGTGGAAGCCATGGCAGCCAGCGCCAGATAGCCGAACCGGTCGACAGGGATATCCGCGCTACGGCCGGCTTCGCGCCAGCCCTCGACATACGCCTCGTGCAGTTGCCGCGTCGCCGGATAGCCGCCGAGGAACGTGCCCATCACGTAACCGCGCCGGCCGAGTTCCCTGGCGTTGCCCGGACTGCCCGTCGTCACCCATACCGGCGGATGCGGCTGCTGCATCGGCCGCGGCCAGACGTTGACGTTGCGATGATGAAAAAACTCGCCCTCGAAGTTGAAGGGGCCGTCATGCGTGGTCATCGCCTTCACGATCAGGTCATGGGCCTCCCAGAACCGGTCCACAAAGCGGATGGGCGACGAGTTCGCCGGCGTGATTTCGTACGGGATGCCCTTGACGAATCCCATCTCCAGCCGTCCGCCGCTGATCACGTCGATCATCGACAGCTCTTCGGCCACGCGAACCGGGTCCGGCCGGTTGGCGATCGGCACGCCGAGGATCAGGATCCGCGAGCGCGTCGTGACGCGGGCCAGGATGCCGAGGATCACGCTGGCGGCAGATGTGATGCAGGTCGCGGTCTGATGATGTTCGTTGACCATCAGGTCCAGTCCGAGTTCATCCGCCAGCACCCATTCGTCGATGTACCGGTTATAGAGCTTATGAGCGACGTCCGGCTGGCACAGCGCATTCGGCAGCGTGACCCGCAGCGTGGGCCGGTCGTAGCTCCAGGCGTCCGGATAGGGTTCCTCCGAGAAATGATAGACACGCATTCTCAGCGGCTCCCCTGCTTGCTCGAGCGGGCCTCGGCTGACGGCGGCAGCCCGTTGATGAACCCGGCGATCGCCGCCAGCGTCTCCTCCGGCGCCTCCACATGCGGCAGATGCCCGGCGCCCTCGATGAGCTGAAGCCGCGCCTGCGGAATCCGCTCGGCATAGAGTTCGGCACACTGCCGCGCGACGATCTGGTCGGCACTGCCATGCAGCACCAGCGCCGGCACACCGACGCGGCCCAGCCGCACCGGCAGCTTCGGATCGTGCATGTAAGGCTCCCAGGCAAACCGGGCGAGCGCCTCCCGTGCCTCCACCCGCCGCCTGACAGCCTCCTCAGGCATCGCCTTGAGATCGACATCATGGGCAGACGGGTCGGCAAACGTCATGCGCACGAGGTCGGACTGCGGATGCGCGAACAGATCGACGATATCGCGATCGTGCCGCCCTCCCGCCTTGACGCCGGCCGCACCGATCAGCACCAGCCCGTCGATCCCCGGATGCGACTTGATCGCCATCTGCGCCGCCACGAAGGCACCGAACGACGCCCCCACGAGCACCACGCCGCCTGCGTTTGCATCGCTTTTGGACAGATAATCGAGGAGATCGAGATAAAGATAGGCAAGATCGTCCGCATTCGTCAGATGCGGCTTGATCGAACCGCCGCGAAAACCCGGATGGACCGGCGTCACGACACGGCCGAGCGTTGCGAGCCGGTCTGCGAACTCATCGTCCGGCGCATACCATATCCCGGCAGGCAGAAACACAATTCTGCGTCCGCTGCCCGACGACGTCAGGCTGAGCGCCTGCCCCTGGAGCGCAACTTCCGCTGGATCTCTCGCCTGCCTCGCCATCCGCTCTCCTCTCTCAGCCGTCTTTGGCGACGCGGATGAAATTAAGTTTCAGCCCGGAAGTCAAATTCGGCGGCCGTGGCAAAAGACAACAGCGATGCGCGAGCCCTCATCCCTGGCTCGCCTCGTCCGCGCCCGCTGCTGCGCTTGCGGTCGCGACCTGCGCGACGGACGAGGGCTGCTCGGCCGGACTTTGCACCTCCGCGACGGCCGGTCCTGCATCCGGCGGCTGATCGGCGAACACGCCGGCTTTCAGCTCATCGTCGAATGCCGGCGTCAAGATGCCATCGCTGGCATCATCCATCCTGGACTGCTGCAGCTCGTAAAGCTTCTGCGCGGTATCGACGTTGAAATCGCCGGTCTGGTCGATGCCGAGGAACGCCTGCAGGCGCCCGACCTTTTCACCCTTCGAGCCGAACCTCAGCCGCATCAGGCTCTGCCGCACTTCCGGGATCGCAGCGGAGCCTTCCTCGCGCGCCCGCGCCGCCAGCATGGCTTCGTGCCCCGTCAGCAGCATGTAGACGTAGGGATCGCCTTCCTTGCCGGCCGTCGTCTTCAGCCCTGCCAGCCTGCGGAACTTGGCCCATGGCCCCTTGTGGTTGCCGGTATGCGTCGTCGCCTGCCCGACCACGACCTGACAGCCTGCAGAGCTGAACCAGCCCTGCTCCATCGAGAACGACGGATGCAGGTTGTCGCCCGGCTCCGAGCGGCTGACGTCGTCGCACGTATCGTAGGCGAGATCGTCGCTCGAGCGCCTGACGATCACCGTGTGCTTCTTGTTGATGCGCTCGCGCAGGAGGAAGCAGCCCGGCCTGCCGTTGTGCGGTCCGACGATATAACGATAGAACCCGGTCGGCAGCAGGTTTCCCGACGATTTGGTCTTGTACCAGCTCGTGACATAGCTCTCGTTGGGAACGGTCGATGCCGGAAACACCGCGATGCGGCGCGCCGTCCTATCCCACACGCCGATCACACACCGGATCGTCTTGTGATTGGGACGCTGGTCGCGCAGCAGCACTGTATCCTCGAAATCGTCTTCGTTGGCCTGGATGATCGCGCAGCCGCGAAGGCCGAACAGGACGGGTTTGTCACCTGCCTCATCGATCGGAAAACCGTTGAGCTCCGCAAGCTGCTCCAGATCTGCGGCATGCAGAGTGAAGCGAATGCCGTCGCCGAGCTTCGATTTGAGGTGCGCATAGTCCGGCGCTTCCTCATCCGGGCTCCATGTGACGCGGGCCGCCGCACGCAGCGCCTCCTTCGCGAAGTCGGTGCCGCGACGCAGCTCTTCCAGTTCGAGCTCCTCGGCAGCCTCATCGTTGACGTCATGCACCAGGACGCCGCGAATCTGGCCGCCGCCGGAGCGCGTTCTCGTCCGCCTCGCGTCGGAAGCGGCACGCGTGCGCGCCTCCAGCTCGGCGACTTCGATCGCCGCGAGACCTTCCTCGAACAGCCGCGCCTCGTTTTCGCGCCGCCTGGTCAGCTCCGCCTCGACGCTCATGCCCTTCCACAGCCGCTTCATCGACCGGATCAGCGCGGGCACACGCTCAAGCCTGCCTTCCATCACCGCAGCCTTGATCCCGCGCATCTCCCGGTAGCGATCGAGCCGATCATTGGCCGGATCGTATTCACGGTCATAGCTGGGGCCGCGGTTGAAGGTCAGCGAGACGAGCGCGCCGAAGCAGTCGGGCGACAGCACCTCGTGGCCGGGCAGCGCCGCAGCCGTCTGCTGCGCGAACCGGGGGACGGTGACGGCACGAAATACCGCTTCGCTTGGCTCCCACGGAACCCGGACGCCTGCGGCGATCAGCGAGCCCAGCAATTCCTTGATCTGCGCCACCTTTGCGTTGCGTCCCGGCTCCACCGAGCGGAGCCCCACGGCATCGGTCAGGAGTTCGACATGCTTCTCCGGCAGCACGGGCGACCAGTCCGCAGCAAACGCCTCCGGCGACTCCTGCCACCCCAGGTCGTAGCCGAACCCGATGGTGACGCCGGAACTCGCGCCCGGCCACACCGGCCGCGCTTTGTAGACCTTCTCATAATAATCGCGCCCGCCCGTCTCGTGGCGCACGATCAGGGCATAAGCCGCCTCCGAGACGCGCTGAGCCAGCGCCGCCGCCTCTTCAGCCGACAGAGGCGGCTCAGCAGATCGCGTCGACGCCCTGACGCGCGCATATTCGACCTCCGCCTCGCGATCGGCCAGCGCCTCGCCGATGATGTCGCCCCGTTCCACCTCGGGCGCGTCGCTGTTGGCCGATGCTCCCGACTGAGAGTCACCGCGCCGAAACAATCTGGAAAGAACGTTTGCCATGAAAACCACCCCCATGCCCCAATGACCGTGGTCCGAAACGGTAACTTAGCGACTTTGCCCCGATGATGACGGCGTGTCCACGCAGCGCTGGTGGAAAGGCAACGCCGGTCCTGCCGCCTCCACTGGCCAGGACCCTCCACAGCTTGTAAGTACCTCTGCGCCGACGAACCCCTGAGCCCGCCCGATGTCAACGCCCGCCGAACCCAGATACTGGAACCGGGGTCTTGCAGATCTCACGCACGGCGCCGTGCTGTCGCCGTTCACGCGGCTGCGCCGGCTTGTTGCCGACGTGGAGCCCGGCATGTCGCCGATCGACATGACCATCGGCGAGCCGCGCGAGGAGATGCCGCCGTTCGTCGTCGACAAGATCCGCGAGGCGCAGGACACGTTCGCCAAATATCCCGCGATCCGCGGCACGGACGAACTGCGGCAAGCCATTGCGGGCTGGCTGGAGCGCCGCTTCAATCTCCCCGGACGGATCGACTACGCGCGCGAAGTCCATCCGACCAACGGTTCCCGGGAAGGCCTGTTCTACGCCGTGCTCCCGGCCATGGGGCGCCGCCGGACCGCCGAACGCCCGGCGATCCTCATGCCGAACCCCTACTATGGCGCCTATGTCGGTTCGGCCAACGCCGTTGATGCCGAGCCGGTCTTCCTCGACGCCACGCCGGAGACCGGCCATCTGCCCGACCTCGACGCCCTCGAGCAGGACGAAGCTCTGCTGCAACGGACCGCGGCCTTCTACCTTTGCAATCCCGCCAACCCGCAAGGCGCGGTCGCCACCCGCGACTATCTGAGCCGCGCTCTCGCAATGGCGCGCCGCCACGATTTCATCCTGCTGGCCGACGAGTGCTATTCCGAGATCTACACCCGCGAGCCCCCGGTCGGCGCACTTGAGGTTGCAGCCGCCACACCGGAGCGGTTCCGCAATCTCATCGTGCTCAATTCGCTGTCGAAGCGCTCCAACCTTCCCGGCCTGCGCTCCGGCTTCTGCGCCGGCGACGGCGATTTTCTCGAAGCCCTGGCTGAAATCCGCAATCTGATCGGCCAGCAGATGCCGGGGCCGGTACAGCATGCCTCCGCTGCGGTCTGGTCCGACGAGGCCCACGTCGAGACGATCCGCGACGCCTACCGCAAAAAATTCGACGTCTGCGACGAGTTGCTGGGCGGACGCTTCGGCTACAGCCGTCCAGCCGGCGGATTCTTTCTTTGGCTCGATGTGTCCCAACTTGGGGGCAGTATCGAAGCCGCCGTAACCCTTTGGAAACGCTGCGGTGTCAGAGTCTTGCCAGGCGCATATCTGGTCCAGGCTGGACGCAATGGCACGAGTGCAGGCGATCCTTACATCCGTGTCGCCCTAGTCCACAGCCCGGCAGTGGTCAGAGAAGCGCTGGAACGCATCGTCTCTGTCGCCGCGTAGGGTTCGTTTCTGTCCCATGTTGTCCGATCATCCTGGTTATAGCCAGCCAAGGCTGCTGCCAGAGGCGCTCGAGAACACCGTGCGCGGGTGGGCCATCCGCGTCACCGGATGTACTCTTGTCGCCTTTGCATTGACAAGCTGGCTCGGCCTCCTCACATGGCGGGCCCCCACTGCTGGCGGCTGGTCCGGCGCCGGCAACTCCGTGCGGCTGATGCTCGGCCCGTTCGGCACCGCTGCCTCGGACTTCATGCTGCAGACGCTGGGCCTCGCCGCCATCGTCGCCCTGCTCGGCCCTCTGATCTGGGGCCTCGAGCTGCTGACCGGTTCCCGGCCGGTGCCCCACATCCATCGCAAGCTGATGCTGTTTCCGTTCGGCGTCTTGTTGCTCGCCGGCGCGTTTTCCGGCTTGCCCGCGATTGCCGCCTGGCCGTTGCACAATGGCTACGGCGGCATGCTGGGCGACATCATTTTCAACGTGAGCGCGCTTGCGAGCGGCGTACTCAGCGCCGAGCGCGGATCGCTGCTCGCATGCGCCGCGCTGGCTGCCGCCGGCGCCGCACTGACCGCACACAGCGTCGGCTTCGAACTGTCTCACTTCAAGCCGGGCCCCTCCGAACCCGGCCAGCCGCTCGAAGCTCCGCCGCCCATAACGCGGCGTCCGTCCGCGCTCTCGATGCTGGCCACGTCAGCGGGATCGAGTCTGATTTCGATCCTGCACACGCCCGCGCCGAGACGTCGCGCGTACGAGATGCACGAGGAAATCCCGATAGCGGCCGACGATCGCGCCGAGGACATTGGAGCCCCATTCACGTCTCGAGCTCAATGGCGGCACGAACAGCCCGAACCGGCGCCCGAGCCCGAGCTGGAGCCCGAACCGTGGACGCCGTCTCCATTTGAGGCCGAAGATCCGGCGGTCAGGTCGCGGGAAGAAGATGAGGCGCGGGCATTCGCCGAGCGCTTCGCACCGGCATCTGCCGCCAAGGTCCGGAAGCCACGTGCATCCGCCAAGCCACGGAAAGCTAAAGAGAAAGTCAAGGAAACGGCCAGGCAGCATCTGTTGCCGATCATTAACGCCACGCTGGCCTTCGCGGGTCGTGGCGGCAGCATTCGGCGTCCGAGCCTGGACCTGCTCCGCCGCCCGGGCGCTGTACAGCACGTCGCCGTGGATGCAGCCACCGTCAGCGACACTGCAAAGCTGCTGCAGTCGGCCCTCGCCGACTTCGGCGTCGAAGGCCTGGTCCGCGACGCCCAGCCGGGTCCGGTCGTCACCCGTTACGAGTTCGAGCCGGCACGCGGGACCAAAACCGCGCGCGTCATCGGCCTGTCCGAGGACATCGCCCGGATGCTGAGCGTCAACGCCGTCCGCATCGGCGTGATCCCGGGCAAGTCCACGCTCGGCATCGAAGTGCCCAACGCCGTCCGCACGCCCGTATTGCTGCGCGAGATCCTGGAAAGCGACACCTACCGTCACAGCGACGCAACGCTTCCGCTCGCGCTCGGCCGCGGCATCAATGGCGAGGCCGTGGTCGCCGATCTGGCGCGCATGCCGCATCTGCTCATGGCCGGCACGACCGGCTCCGGCAAATCCGTCGCCATCAACTCCATGATCCTCTCGCTCATCTACGCGAAAAGCCCGGACCAATGCCGTCTGCTGCTGATCGATCCGAAGATGCTGGAGCTTTCTCCCTACAACGGCATTCCTCATCTTGCGGCCCCCGTCGTCACCAATGCCGATGAAGCGGCAACCGCGCTGGAATGGGCGGTCGCCGAAATGGAACGGCGCTATCAGCTCATGGCCAAGCTCGGGGTGCGCAACATCGAGGCCTTCAATGCGCGCGCACGCCGGGACGGCGGCGCGGGCCGTGCGCTGGTGCGGACGGTCCAGACCGGCTTTGACCCGGCTACCGGCCTTCCGGTGTTCGAGGACGAACAACTCGACGGCCAGCCGATGCCGTATCTCGTTATCGTCGTGGACGAATTTGCAGACCTGATGATCGCTGCCGGAGAGCGCGTCGAGACCGCGGTGCAGCGGCTGTCGCAGATGGCGCGCGCCGCAGGCATCCATCTGGTGATGGCAACCCAGCGGCCGACGGTCGATATCGTGACCGGAACCATCAAGGCCAACATGCCGATGCGGATGAGCTTCCGCGTCGCCTCCAAGATCGACAGCCGCACGATCCTCAATGCGCCGGGGGCCGAACAACTCCTGGGTCAGGGCGACATGCTGCTGTCCAGCGACGGAAGCCAGATGTTCCGGGTGCACGGCACCTATGTGGCCGACGAGGAAGTCGAGCGGGTTGCACAGACTTTGCGCGATGCCGGAGAGCCGGCCTACATCAGCTTCAATCCCGTGGAAGCCGCGCCGCCGCAGCAGCCAGCGCCGACGATCGAGTTCGCCCCGGACCGCCCGGCACCGAGGATCATGCCCGAAGCTGCCTACGCAACGGCGGTCGATGTCGTGGCAGCCGACCGCAAGGCATCGCCAGGCCACCTCTGCCGCCGCCTCGGCCTCGACGAGGACACCGCCGCCGCTTTCATCGACCGGATGGAGCAGGAAGGGCTGGTCGGGCCGCCGAGCCTTCTGGGCCGCCGCAGGATCATCGTCGGGGCGCCGGAATTCGGCTATCAGGCCGTCGCCTGAACCAGACGATCTGCCCAAATTGGGCCCCGCCTCTCGTGCATTCTCAAAAAAGTTCTGCGGATTGAGCCCGGCCCGCACTTGCTGCGGATGCCAACAGCAGTATTGTCCCGCCAACTTCTCGACTCATTGATGCGACATTTCGTGTCCCATCACTCTTGCAGGGGGACCTATGGGCGTCCATTCCAAGCATTGGCTTGCTGCGGTCGGGCTGGCGGTCGCCATTGCGGTCTCTGGACCAAGCCAGGCCCAGGAGACGAAGCAGCAGCAAACGGCACCTCCGGCAGCGGCAACCACCGAGGGCTGGACCGGAAAAGTCACCGATGCCGGAAACGCCGAGGTCATCCTCTCGCCGGGCCAGCTCGCGGCAGTCAATAAGGTGAGCGGCTATTTCAACGGCCTGACCACGCTCAAGGGCATATTCGTCCAGACCGACTCCGACAAGACCCGGTCCCGCGGTCGATTTTATGTTCTCCGGCCCGGCAAGTTCCGCTTCGACTACGGCCCGCCCAGCCGCAAGGTGATGGCGTCCGACGGCAGGTTCCTGCGCATCCGCGAGCCGGACCAGATCAATGGCGATGCCTACCAGCTGGACAACACACCATTCCGCCTGCTCCTGAAGAAGGATGTCGATCTGGTCCGCGACGCCCGCATCCTCGACGTACAGGAATCAGAGGACCTGATCGTGCTGGCCCTGCAGGACAAGAGCCCCGATGCCCCCGGCCGGGTTCAGCTCTATTTCACAAAAAAGCCAGAACTTGACCTGAAAGAATGGGTGGTCCTGGACGCACAGGGCTTGGAAACCCGTGTCGAGCTCTCCGACCTGAACAAGACCGACAAGATCGATAGTTCTATCTTCGTTTGGGAAAACAGAATGTTCCAGCAGCCCTGACGCGTCAGGCCGAGAGGCGGCGCGGCGGCAAGCAACGAATATATAGTGGAGTTCTTGCAACCCAGAATTGCACAAATAGCGTTTATCAACTGAAATGATCACGCATTTCGCGGCCAGCCGCGCTTCGGGCCGCCACCGGCACGTGTGACCCGTTCGCCTCTTGGCAACAAATAGCTGGGGATAAGCCTGAAACAATTGGTAACATTTTCGTGAGAACCAAACTTTACCCCTATTGAAAAAAACGGGGGTGCGCTTAAGTGTGGGCTATGCAGGCGATGCTCCCTGTATCGGTAGTGCCCCCCGTCTAGCCGAAGGCATCGTCTGTGACACCGGTTTCCCTCCCGGTGTCGAGCGCTTCTAGCGCCCTCGCGCCCAACCCTCCCCCCGGGTTGG
>JBFWYV010000006.1:0-37226 GCA_050186055.1 Hyphomicrobiaceae bacterium
GAGCGGCCAAGCGAATGCGCCAGCGGCAACGATAAAACCAATGAGCGCCCACGAAAATCCCGGTACGCCGCGCCGCCAAACGTCGAACAGTGCCACCACGCCCAGCAGGATCGCGATCGCGGACAAGCCGAATGCAACGGCGAACAGGTTGAGCGCCAGCGGCGTCGGCATCCCGAGCAGCCGATGCATCAGGATGACGAGACAGATGAGCGCCCCGGCAAACAGCGCAATGCGCGGTGACCAGCTAGAGAATATGGCGTTCGGACGGGCGCTCATGAAAGGTGGTTACCCCGTTGCATCTTGCGCCGCAAGATCGCTCACGGTGAGCCGCATCGAGACTGCAGGCGACTGCGGTGAGAGACCACGATCCTGATGGCCGAATGCGGCCTCACCAAGACTGTTCCGTACCGTGCACGGTTCGCAGCAGTCTTCCGAAATGGCTGCTAACAGATTGAAAATTCAGGAACCGTTGCGTCGGGGACAACATTGATCGGGGCGAATCGCACCTACATTATCCACACGTTCATGACAGTCTGATAAGCGATGACGCGAGGCAAGATCATGGAGCGCAACGACGTCCGCCAAATGCTTCTGGGCTACAGCCTGACGACAGCGGAGATCCTCTACCGGCTGCCGGATCATCCTTTGCTGCTGCAGAGCTACGTTTGGCAGGACTACGATCTCCATCCCCGCTTTCCCAAGCTGATGGGCTTTCTCGCGTTCTGGAACGCGGAACTGGAAGGAAAGCTCTACCGGGTCAGCGTCGCGCATTCAAAGCTCGTCAAGCCAGGCGAGATCAAGCTCGTCGACGGTCAGTTCAGGCTGAACTGAGATGGCGAGGCCAGTCGGCGGCATGCAGCGAGTCTCGCTCGCGGCACGGTCAAACCACACCGATAAGAAGGGATAAAGGGGCCGGCATCGCGCCGATGCTCAGCCCCGCTGTTCTGGCTCGTGCTTCGCCCGGCCTCAGCGGTCCGACCTCTGCCGCATCTGTGCGGCGTCGACGCGTGAGATCTGCTCGATGCGGACATCGACAATGGCAACTCCGCCCTGCTCGACCACCGCGATCGCTTTCGCGAGCTCCTCCTGCATCGAATCCAGGTCCGGGCACTGGCCGAAGGCCTTGGCGCCCTGCGCTTCGCCCATCTTGACCAGGTCCACCTCAGGATCGTTCATGAACTGGCCGATCCATTTGTTCTCCGCCGGCCGGTCGCGCATGTAGGCCACGCGCTCCTGGTGCTCGACGTCGTTGTTGTAGGAGATGTTGTTGGCGATCACGAACAGCATCGGGATGCGGTAGTGGACCGCCGTCCAGACCGCCGTCACGCCCATCAGATAGTCGCCGTCGCCGACCACCGCGACCGGGATCCGGTTGGAGCCGGTGTGGTGCAGCGCCAGCGCCGAGCCGACCGCGATGCCCGGGCCGCCGCCGATGCCTCCGCCGCCGTCGGAGCCGATGTAGTCGAGCGGGTGGCGCAGAGGCCAGGTTGCCGCGTTCCACGATAGCGAAACGTGCAGAAGGCACGCCTCCCGCTTGCCCAACGCCTTTCTCAATCCAAGCGAGAAGTGGTCCGGCCGCAGCGGCTCGCCGTTCGGCGGCGCTTTCAGCTCGGGAACCGGACGCGGGCCTGTCGCCCATCCTTTTTTGGCGGTACCCTGAGGAATGCGTGCGAGGAGACCGGACACGACCGGCTCGGGCTCGGCGGCAATGAACAGGTCGACCGCCGGATGGATATGGTGGTCCATGCTCCAGCCGTTGTGCACGATGTGGTCGAGCGAGACCTGGATCACTTTCGCGTTCGGCTGCGCATCGTCGAGCGCCAGCTTGAAAGCCCCGCCGAGGTCGACCCAGTCGAGGCTCAGGATCACATCCGCCTCCTTGATCGCCTCGAGGGCCTCCTTGACCGGGCGGGCATCCGGCATGCCGACATGCAACGGGTGATCGGTCGGGAACGCCGCGCCGATCTTGATGTCGGTGAGTACGCCGGCGCCCAACCGTTCGGCGAGGGCAACGCGTTCGGCCCAGCCCGCTTCACTGCGCGACACGCGGCCGGCAAGGATCAGCGGCTTTTTGGCGTTCTTGAGCAGCGTGGCAGCTTCGTCGAGAAGATCCGCAGACGGACCCTGGCTGGTTTTCGGGACGTAGCGCATCGGATCGATGGGCGACAGCGGCTCATCGACCCGCATTTCCTGCATGCCGGCATCGAGATTGATGTAGACCGGACCCATGGGCGCCGTCGCCGAGAGCCATGTGCCGCGCAGCACGGCTTCCCGGGCCGCGCCGGGAGATGCGGGCTCGTTGTCCCATTTCGTGTACGAACGGATCAGCGCGCCCTGGTCCTGCGCGGTGTGGATCCAGTCGATCCACGGCCGCCGCTTCATGGCGTCGACCGGGCCCGTCGCGCCGAGCACGACAGCGGGCATGCGATCGCACCACGCGTTGAAGAACGCCATCGTCGCGTGCATCAGGCCGACGTTGGAGTGGACCGCCGCCGCGATCGGTGTGCCCGTCACCTTGGCCCATCCGTGGGCGATCGCAACCGCATGCTCCTCGTGCAGACAGAGCAGCATCTTCGGCCGCTCGTTCGCCGTGTGATTGACGAGGCTGTCGTGCAGGCCGCGGAAGCTCGCACCGGGTGTCAGCGCGATATAGGGGATGTCGAGGGCACGCAGAGCATCCGCAACCACATCGCTGCCGAAGATGGCGTTGCCCCTCGATGGGATCGGCTTTTCGATTTCGGTACTGACGGGTTTGCCCTTTGACTTGTCGGCCATGCGCGTTCTCTCCCCGTTTGTCTTGTGCTGATCGTGTTGGGATTTGGTGTGTCGGTGGAGATTAGGGGTAAAATCGTCCAAGCGCCAGCGGTCGTAAGCTCGGAGTCTTAGGCTCAGCCCCTTCATTGTCACAACCGCCGTCGCGGCTGCGGCTGCGGTCTGCCTGCAGTGAGCATCCGCATGCGCAGTGCCCGCGGTGAGCCACGTGGATGGCCGCCGTTGTCCGGGCCGACGCTCCCCCGTCGTCCCGGCGCGGCCATGACGGACTATCGTGGATCGACAGTCTCACTCCCGGACTTTCGTGGGGCTGATTCCTTGCCTCTTCTCAGCCGTCACGGCCGCGGAGACGGCGCCTACGACAAGTATCCGCTTGCGCAGTGGCGTGCAGTGAGCCACGTGGATGGCCGCCGTTGTCCGGGCCGACGTTCCCACGTCGTCCCGGCGCGGCCATGACGGTCTGTCGTGTGGCGATCATTTCACCTCCCTCCGCACCGTCACGGCCACGAAGGTGGCCGCCTACGACAAGCTTCCGCTTGCTCGGTGCCCGTGGTGAGCCGCGTGGATGGCCGCAGTTGTCCAGGCCGACGCTCCCGCGTCGTCCCGGCGCGGCCATGACGGACTTTCGTGGGGCTGATTCCGCACCTCCCATCGTCGGTCATAGCCGCGGCGATGTGGAACACGATGTGCACAGGGAATGCCGCCCATCCCTGCCGCCCGGGACTGCGGCTATGGCGTCGTGCCCATCACTTTCGACTTCCATAAGCCCCACGGCCGGTGGATCTGGCCTTCGATGGTGGCCTCAGTCAGGAGCGCTTCCTCCGGCGACAGGAACTCGATCGGACCGCCGGCAAGCATGGCCTGCAACTGCAGCCGGGCGTTCATCTCCGTGTAGACCGCGCGGTAGGTGGCGACCTTGACGTCCTGAGCCACCACCACGTTGCCGTGTCCGCGCATCAGCGCCATCGGCTTGTCGGCGAGAACACGGGCGAGATCGCGCCCGTGTTCGGGCTCACGCACCAGGATGTCGGTCATCCGCCCCGATTCCTTGCGGATGTCGTAGACCGGCACGCCGCGGCCCAGGAACCCGGACATATGATAGATCGGCCGCATCGCATGCTGCGTCACGCCGAACGGCACCACCGACGGCGAGTGCGTATGGATCACGGAGCCGACGTCGGGGCGGCTCTTGTAGATCTCGCCGTGAATGTAGCGTTCGAGAAAGCCACGCGGCGCTTTCGGATCGACCGGCTCGCTATCGAGATCGTACTCGACGATGTCGCCCGCAGTGACGAGCTCCGGCGCGAGATTGCGCGACAGCAGATAGCGGTTCGGATCGGCGGGGTGCCGGACACTCACGTGGCCGAACGCATCGAGGACGCCGTGTTGCGCGAGAATCCGGCTGGAGGCGACCAGATCCTCGAGGAATTCCGTCGGAACCGCTCCCGCGGATCCTTTGGTACCAGCCTTGGCCATGGCGCTGCTCCTCCCCTGTGAACACCGGACTTCGGGCGCGACGAAGCCTTAGCCGGCCCTGTGTCGTTATTGGAGTGTCGTTATTGGACTTGGACCGAGGCCGCGCCCGTCGCAAAACGTCGCGGCGCCCGGTGTTGGCATGTGCAAAGCCTCGTCAGCCGCAGGCCGTGACTGCCCGCTTGGCCATCACCGTGACCAGATGCGCGCGGTATTCCGCACTCGCATGGATGTCGCTGAGCATGGTGTCGGCCGGCACCTTGATGCCCTCGATTGCCTTGGCGTCGAACGATTTCGACAGCGCGTCTTCCATCGCCTTGACCCGGAAGACGCCGTTATCGCCCGCGCCCGTTATCGCGACGCGCACGCCGTTCGGACCCTTGGAGACGAACGCGCCGACGATCGCGTAGCGCGACGCGGGGTTCTTGAACTTTATGTAGGCCGCTTTCTCCGGCACGGGAAAGCGGATCTCCGTGATGATCTCGTCCGGCTCCAGCGCCGTCGTGAACAGGCCCTGGAAGAAATCGTCGGCGATCAGCTCGCGCTTGTTGGTGACGACCGTTGCGCCGAGGCCGAGACACCCGGCCGGATAGTCCGCGGCCGGATCGTTGTTGGCGACCGAGCCGCCCATCGTCCCGCGATGGCGCACCTGCACGTCGCCGATGCCGCCGGCCAGTGCCGCCAGCGCAGGGATCGCCTTGGCAACTTCCGCTGAACGGGTGACGTCCGCATGCCGGGTCATCGCCTTGATCGTGACCGTATCGCCGGAAACGGAAATGCCCTTCAGGTCACCGATAGTGCCGAGGTCGATCAGCGCCGACGGCTTTGCCAGCCGCAGCTTGATGGTCGGCAGCAATGTCATCCCGCCGGCCAGCAGCTTCGAATCGGCAACCTGGCCCAGGCGGGCGCTGGCGGCATCGACGGATTTCGCCTTCTCGTATTCAAAATTGTACATGGTGAAATCTCCTCAACCCGCCGTTCAGCTCTTTGCGCCAGCCGTCTGTCCTGTCGTCTGCGCGGCGTGCAGCACCGCTTCCACGATGTTGTGGTAGCCGGTGCAACGGCAAAGGTTGCCTTCCAGCCAATGACGGACGTCGGCTTCGGTGGGCTTTGGATTCTTCTGCAGCAGGTCGACCGAGTTCATGACCATGCCGGGCGTGCAGAAGCCGCATTGCAGCCCGTGCTTCTCGTGGAACGCCTGCTGCACAGGATGCAGCTTTTCCGGCGTGCCGATGCCTTCGATGGTGACGACGTCGGCGCCCTCGGCCTGCGTCGCCAGAATAGTGCAGGACTTGACCGCATCGCCGTTCACCAGAACGGTGCAGCAGCCGCACTGCGTAGTATCGCAGCCGACATGCGTCCCGGTCAGTCTCAGGTCCTCGCGCAGAAGCTGGACCAGCAGCCGCCGGTTCTCGACGTCCTTCGACACTTTCTGTCCGTTCACAGTCAAAGTCACTGTAGGCATGGGCTCGTCCTCTCCTCCTACGCGAAGCGTACGCCGGCCTCGTTCCGGCGGACCTCTGATCTGAACCGGCTGCGGCTGAGCCGCATCGGGTCGGTTGGCGCGCTAGTGTCCCGATTCTGAAGTTCGCCATACCATGAGGTTTGCGTCCCAAGCGAACTTCAGAATCAAAAGGGAGACTAGAATCATAGACTCGCTAGTGTGATTCAGATCGAGAAATTCGCTCATGACCTCGCTGCTTGATATGGCGAATTTCTCGATCATTACACTAGTTGTGGGGCAGATGGGCCGCGGAGGCAAGTAGGGGCATGCGTCTTCTTGCGTCGAACTCATTCCGGCTCGCCCCGGGCCGGGACCTGCAATGCGCCGGAGCCATCTGTTGCGTGCCGGCTCGAAGCCGGATAGGCATCAAGGCAACAACAATCAAGCGAACAGGAGAGGCCCCTTGTCCGACAAGCCCCTGACCTCCGGCGGTCCCGTCGACCCAGCGCTCATCGAGGACCTTGTCGCTGCCAGCCGCATCCTCGCGAAGAACGGCGTGCTCGATGCCTGGGGCCACGTCAGCATGCGCCACCCCGCCAACCCGAACCGCTATCTGCTGTCGCGTGCCCGTGCGCCCGCGCTGGTGACGGCCGAGGACATCATGGAGTTCGACCTCGACTCCAATCCGGTCGATCCGGGCGCCGGCCGTCCGTTCCTGGAACGCTTCATCCATGGCGGCGCCTACAAGGCGAGGCCGGACATCAATGCCGTGGTGCACAGCCATTCGCCCACGGTCATTCCGTTTACGGTCACCGGCCAGAAGATGCGGGCGCTCTCGCACATCGCATCGTTCCTGGCCTACGACGTGCCGACGTGGGAGATCCGCAATGTCGGGCTGACCAAAGGTTTGCTGGTCACCAATAACGAGCAGGGCGCATCGCTGGCCAAGACGCTGGGCTCGCACCCGGTGGCGATGATGCGCGGACACGGCAACATCGTCGTCGCTTCCGACATCATCCGCGTCGTGCACCGCGCGCTCTACACCGAGGTCAACGCGCAGCAACTCGTCATCGCCTATTCGTTCAACAAGCCGATCCAGTTCATCGCCGACGACGAAGCCGGCGACCCGCAGCGCCTCAACGACTCCTGGGACGTCTGGAAGCACGAGGCGATGAAGGGGTAGGCTAAGCAGAAATATCGCGCCCACCGAATCCTGCACTCAGCCTTTCTCCACCCGCCGCACTGGCGTCTCGGGCTTCAGGCCGCCGCGCCTGCGCGCGTAGGTGTTGACGCCGTTCGCCTCCCAGTCGCCCTTCGCGGCGTTGTCGGCGAACGCCTGCCAGTCGGCGGCCCAGTCGCCGAGGTCATAGCCGTGCCACGGCGGTCGCGCCGGAGCCAGCCGCGGCAGGCCAAGCTCCTGCCAGAGCTGCCGCGACCGTTCCATGTAGGGCTGTGCCGGCAGCGCCAGCGGCGAGGTCGGATGCTTGAGCGTGGCATCGATCAGCATCGTCGATTCGCCGCCGGTACCCGTCTTGGGACCATGCCCGCCGGCCTTGTACGGCATCAGCAGCGTGTCCTCGATCGGGTTGGAGCGATAGGCCAGCGACCAGAACACCGCATCCGTATTCTGCGGATCGATGTCCTCGCTGACGGCAATGACGATCTTCCCGCACTGCGCCTGCAGTGTCGCCGCGCCGTTGAGCGCCCGCCAGACCTCGGTCTGCGGCACCCCATGTGCCATCTGCAGGAACAGCACCTTGCGCAGGTTGGTCAGCGGCTCGTGCATGACCACGCGCTTCATGCCCTTGACCTGCAGGTGCCCAGAGAGATGCGAGAAGAACAGCGCTTCATAAGCCGACTTCTTGAGGATCGAGGACTCCGACGGCGTCACCTCCGACAGGATCGAGGCGAACACCGGCTTCCTCTTCATGGTGATGGCGGTGACCCGCATCGACATGTTGAAGTCTTCCAGCGCGATGTGGCCGTGGCTCTCGCCGAACGGTCCCTCCGGCTCGAGCAGCTCGGTATCGATCAGCCCTTCGACCACGATCTCCGCATCGGCCGGGATCTCAAGGTCGATGGTCCTGGCCCGTGTTACCCGCATCGGCCGTCCGGCAAGGCCGCCTGCAACCGCCATCTCGTCCTGGTCGACGGCGAGCTTCTGCGGGCCGGTGAACGCGACCACCGGAGCGCAGCCGATCAAGATGGCGCACGGCATCGGCTGGCCGAGCTTCTGATACTTCAGCCAATGCAGATAGCCGCCGGCGCCGGAAAGCCTGGACGCCATCCGGACCGCCAGCCGGTCGGGTGCCTTCAGCGCCGCGCGGTAGGTGCCCATGTTGCGCACGCCCGTCTCGGGGTCCTTGGTCACGCAGACGGTGGCCGTCAGGTAGGGTGCGGCGTCGAAGCCCGGCGTCGAGATCGGGACCGGAAGCGCCGCCACACCGCCGCCCGCCCGCGTCAGAGCGTCGCCGGTGATGACGACCTCCTGGCACGGCGCAGTCTCCGTGAACTCCGGCGCAATCGGGTTGGCAATGCCGCGGATCCAGACGTCGCCAAGGCTTTCAGGCTTTACCCCCATGCCCATGGCATAGATCTGCTCCGAGGCCGCCAGCGCACCGACGGCAACCGGGATGTCGTATTTCTCTCCCTTGGCGCCGACGACATTGGTGAACAGGAAGGCGCGCCGCTCTTCCTCGGGGAACCCGCCCAGGAACTGCCAGCGCACCAGCGGATGGATCTCGGTATCCTTGCATACCGGCTTGTCGATCCGGGTCAGCAGCCCCGCCGTCTCCAGGTTGGCAAGATGCTCCTGGAAGTCGGCAGGTGCCGTCAGGCGCTCAAGCGTGGCCATGCGTTGTCCGTTTCCTGCAAAAGCGATGATGAAATCTGCCGGGACGGGAAGGTCGCCCAACGCCGGGTGCACGAGGATGCTTGGTACAGTAGGTTGCGCCGTTCCGGCAACCAGGGCAAGAAAGCCCCCTAACCACCATGACAGCCGCCCAAGGACAATGAACGCACCCACCTTGCCTTTCGATCTTGCCGCCGTCGGCCAGCCGCTCCGCCGCAAAGAAGACATCCGCCTGCTGACCGGCCAGGGCCGGTTCAGCGATGATTTTTCCCTGCCGGGTCAGGCCTATGCGGCCATGGTGCGATCGCCGCATCCGCATGCCCGGATCGTGTCCGTGGATAAGGCGGAGGCGCTGTCGATGCCGGGCGTGCTGGCGGTGCTGACCGGCGCCGATGCGGCGGCGGAGGGGCTGGGGCCGATCCCGCACAGTCCGTTGCCGAAAACCAAGTTCGACATGAAGCTGTTCGGCCCGGGCGGGGATCCCGACCCTTTCATCGGCCCGCATGTGCTGCTTCCCGCCGACAAGGCCCGCCATGTCGGAGAGGCCGTCGCCATGGTGATCGCCGCGACCCTGGAGCAGGCGCACGACGCGGCCGAGATGGTTGCCGTGGAGTGGGAAGAGCTGCCGTGGGTGAGCAAGACGCTGAAGGCGCTCGAGCCCGGCGCCCCCGCGGTCTGGGACGAGGTGCCCGACAACGCCTTCATCGACACCTGGTTCGGAGACCCCCAGGCCACGCAGCGCGCGTTCGCCAATGCCGATCACGTGGTGCGCATGTCGATCGACATCCCGCGCGTGACGGCGGTCACCATGGAGCCGCGTGCCGCGCTCGGCCATTACGACACGCAGGCCGACCGCTACACGCTGTATGCGGGTTCCGGTGGCGCGGTGCGCCAGAAGGCGGAACTGGCCGAGGTGCTCGGCATCGCCCGGTCCGGCCTGCGCGTCCTCTCCTACGACGTCGGCGGCAACTTCGGCTCCCGCAACCGCGCCTACGTGGAGTTTGGCCTGGTCCTGTGGGGCTCGAAGAAGGTCGGGCGGCCGGTCAAGTACACGGCCACACGGTCGGAAGCGTTCCTCTCCGACTACCAGGGCCGCGATCTCGCAACCACCGTCGAGCTGGCGATCGCCAAGGATGGCAGGTTCCTCGGCATGCGGGCAGACAATGTATCGAACGTCGGCGCCCGCGCGGTCTCTCTGTCTCCGCTCGGCAAGGGGGCGGGCCTGATCACGGGCACCTACGACATCCCGGCAGCCACGCTGCGCGCAAGAGCCGTGTTCACCAACACGATGCCAACCAATGCCTATCGCTCGTCCGGCCGGCCGGAGGTCAATTTCGCGATCGAGCGGCTGATCGACAAGGCCGCTCACGACCTCGGCTTCGACCGCGCGGAGCTGAGACGGAAGAACTTCGTTCCGCCCGAGGTCATGCCCTACATGAACGCGGTCGGCGCCGAATACGACAGCGGCACCTACGCCGCCAACATGGAACTGGCGATGCGGGTCGCCGATTGGGAGGGCTTTCCTGCCCGCAAGGCGGATGCGGAACGGCGCGGCCTGCGCGCGGGCATCGGTCTCGCGCCGTACGTCGAGTCCTCGATCGGCTCGCCGAACGAGCGGACCGACATCACGGTGCATCCCGAAGGCCGGGTCGGCGTTGTCATCGGCACGCAGCCGTCCGGTCAGGGTCACGAGACGAGCTTCGCCCAGGTTGCCGCCGACGTGCTGGGGCTGCCGTTCGAGAAGGTCGACATCATCATCGGAGACACCGATATCGTCAGCGTCGGCGGCGGCTCCCACTCGGGCCGGTCGATGCGCCATGCAGCGACCGTGATAACACGGGCGGTAGGAGAGCTGATCGGCAAGGCCAAGGAGAACGCGGCTGTCCTGCTCGATACGAGTGCGGACAATATCGATTGGGGCGACGGCCGCCTGTCGACGCCGGGTAGCAACAAGACGTTCGATTTGCTGGAGCTGGCCGCCGAATCCGCAGCGCGCGGCCTGCCCAACCTTTACGTGCGCACCGACAACGAGATGCATGATCCGGTGTTCCCGAACGGATGCGCCATCTGCGAGGTCGAGATCGACCCCGACACCGGCTGGATCGACATCACCCGCTATTCGACGGTCGATGACGTCGGACGCTGCATCAACCCATTGATCGTACACGGACAGACGCATGGCGGCATCGCGCAGGGCGTAGGCCAGGCGATGTGGGAGCTGTGCGCCATCGACCAGGACAGCGGCCAGCCCGTTGCCGGATCGCTGATGGATTACGGCATGCCGCGCTCCGACAACATCCCTTCGTTTGCGACGGAGATCGTCGAGGTGCTGTCGCCGACCAATCCGTTCGGCATCAAGGCAGGAGGAGAAGGAGGCACCACGCCGGCGCTGTCCTCCGTCGTCAACGCCGTGCTCGATGCTTTGTGGGACCTCGGCGTGACCGACATCGCGATGCCGGTGACGCCCTACAGGATCTGGCAGGCGATCCAGGATGCCAAGGCGGCAACAGAAGGAAAGCAAGGATGACCACCGTTGAACTCATCGCCTTCCCCGGCGCCCAGAACCTGCCCATCTTTGCGGCGCTCGACCAGGGGCTGTTCGAGAAGGCAGGCATCATTCTGAAGATGTCGACGACGCCGAGCTCGCAGTATCAGGCGGAGAATCTGGCGAGCGGCAAATTCCAGATTGCCGGCACCGCATTCGACAACGTCGTGGCCTATGTCGAGGGGCAGGGCGCGGTGAAGATGGAGACGCCACCCGACTTCTTCGCCTTCATGGGCGCCACGCAGATCGAGCTGGCGTTCATCGCGCAGCCCGACATCAAGACGTATGCGGACGTCGAGGGCAAGTCGCTGGCCATGGACGCGCTCTACACCGGATTTGCCTTCATGCTGTACGAGATGCTGGCCCGCAATGGCCTGACCAAGTCCGACTACAAGATCGATGCCGTCGGCGCGACGCCCGTCCGCTGGAATGCGGTGAAGGAAGGCAAGTACGCCGGCACCATGACGATCGAGCCGTTCACCTCGATCGCGCGCGGGCAAGGCTTCTCGATCATCGACACTTCGACCAGGCATTATGCGGACTATCAGGGTCAGGCATATGTTGCTTCCCGCACCTGGGCCGCCGCGAATCCCGACGCCGTGAAGGGCTTCATCAAGGGCTATCTCGCCGGTCTGGAATGGACCCTGAAGCCGGAGAACCGGCAGGCCGCCACCGATCTGCTGCTGGCAAAGATGCCGGAGATCCAGCCGCGCGTCGCCGGCGCGGTGATGGACAGTCTGCTGTCGCCGAAATCGGGGCTGACGCCGAAAGGCGCCTTGCTGCCGGCGGGTATCGACGTCGTGCTCGACCTGCGCTCGCGCCACGGCGGCGGCGACAAGCTCGACAAGCCGGAGCGCTATGTCGATCTGCGCTATTACAACGAGGTCATCGGCGCTTAAGTCCGCTGCGAATTCCGGGAGCCGGCCATGACGACACTCGCAGGCAAGACACTCTTCGTCTCCGGTGCGAGCCGCGGCATCGGATTGGCGATCGCGCTGCGCGCTGCGCGGGATGGCGCCAATGTGGCCGTCGTCGCCAAGACGTCCGATCCCAATCCGAAGCTGCCGGGAACGATCCATAGCGCCGCCGCCGACATCGAGAAGGCGGGCGGCAAGGCGCTCCCGATCCAGTGCGACATCCGTTCGGAGGAGCAGGTCGAGGCCGCGGTCGCCTCGACCGTCGAAGCGTTCGGCGGCATCGACATCTGCGTCAACAACGCGTCTGCGATCTCGTTGACGCCGGTCGAGACGACGGAGATGAAGCGCTTCGACCTGATGTTCGCCATCAACACGCGAGGCACTTTCCTCGCCTCCAAATGCTGCCTGCCTCACCTGAAGAAGGCTGCCAATCCGCACATTCTGATGCTATCGCCGCCGCTCGACATGGCGCCGCGCTGGTTCTCGGGCCACGTCGCCTATTCCATCGCCAAGTACGGCATGAGCCTGTGCGTGCTGGGGATGTCCGACGAACTCGCCAATGATGGGGTCGCCGTCAATGCGCTGTGGCCGCGGACCACGATTGCGACAGCCGCCGTCAACAATCTGCTCGGCGGCGAACAACTGATGCGCATGAGCCGCAAGCCCGATATCCTGGCTGACGCGGCGCATCTCGTCTTTCGGCAGCCGGCAAGGCAATTCACCGGGCGTTTCCTGATCGACGACACATTCCTTTATGAAACCGGCGGCGTGACCGACTTCGATCCGTATCGCGTCGATCCGTCGGCTGAGCTTGCACCCGACTTCTTCGTGCCATCCGGCATCCCGGCACCGCCCGGCGTCAAGCTTGCCAAGGCTGGCGTGAAGTGACGCGCCCAATCGACTGAGAACGAGCTGGAGAGACGCATGTCCGACATCATTCTGCACCATTACCCGCCCTCGCCCGTGGCCGAGAAAGTGCGCATCGCGCTCGGTATCAAGAAGCTTGCGTGGCGGTCGGCTGAGCAGAACCGCATGCCGGAGCGGCCCGAGCTGTTCGCCATGACGGGCGGCTACAGGCGCATTCCCGTGATGCAGATCGGCGCCGACATCTATTGCGACTCGCTGTGCATCCTGCGCGAGCTGGAGCGGCGCTTTCCCGAACCGACGTTTTTTCCAGGTCCCGGCAAAGGCATGCCGCTCGGCGTTTCGCGCTGGACCGACGGCGTGATGTTCGACCTGATGTTCCGTGTGGCATTTGCACCGGCCGTGGGGGCGCTTCCGGCCGCGCTGATCGCCGACCGGTCACGCCTCTATCTCGGCCCCAGTCCGGACTTGAAGAAGGAATTGGCGGACCTGCCTCATACGCTGGCCCAGCTTCGCGCGCAGTTCGGCTGGCTCGATACCCAGCTTCAATCCGGCAAGCAGTTCCTTACCGCTGATCAGCCCGGCTTGGCCGATGCGCTGGCCTGGTATCTCGTCTGGTTCATGCGCGCACGCTACGCCAAAGCCGACGATTTCATGTCCGAGTTCGCGAACCTCGCAGCGTGGGAGGAGCGCATGAAGGCGATCGGACACGGCACGCCCACGCCGATGACGCCGGCCGAAGCGCTGGCCGTGGCCAAGGCCGCCGAGCCGGTGACGCCGGAAAAGTCCGACCTGCGCGATCCCCAGGGATTGAAGCCCGGCATGACGGTCTCGCTTGCCCAGGCGCGCGACAGCGGGGATGCGCCTATCGAGGGCGTGGTGCACGCCGTCGATCGCGACACCCTCGTGATCGTGCGGGACGCGCCGGAGTGCGGACGCACGGCGGTGCATTTCCCGCGCGTCGGCATTCGGGTGACGCCGGTCTGATGACAAAAGAGGTCTGATGGCAAAAGGAGTAGCCGGCGGTGTGGCGTGCCGCCGGCTACTCTATCGAATTACACCAGCTCAGCCGAACTCCGACCGCCAGTCGAACGATCCCATGATGCCGGCCAGCGCCGCGGCGTCGAGACCCGGGATCTTCAGGCGCGGGGCGCCGCAGAACTCTGCGATCTCGCCCCTGATCCGCCGCACGTTGGCTTCCGATTCATCGCGGGCGGCCGCGTGGATCCAGTCGGCGACGGCCGGCATGTCCGCCTCCACGAAGCCGCGCGACGTGATCGCGGGGGTGCCGAGCCGGATGCCGCTCGGATTGGCAGGCGGACGCGGGTCTGCCGGAACCGTATTGAAGTTGCAGACGATTCCGGCCCGGTCGAGCGTCTCGGCGAATTGCTTGCCGCCGAAGCCGAACGATTTGTTGACGTCGATCACCATGAGATGATTGTCGGTGCCGCCGGTGACGATATTGAAGCCGCGATCCTGCAATTCCTTCGCCAGCCGGCGCGCGTTGGCGACCACCAGTTTGGCATACTTGACGAAGTCGGGCTCCGCCGCCTCCTTCAACGCCACCGCGAGTGCGGCGATGGCGCTGTAGTGGGCGCCGCCCTGCAGGAACGGGAACACCGCCCTGTCGATCAGGTCGCTGATCGGCCGGTCCTTCTCGCCGACTTTGATCGACCGTCCCGATGACAGGAGGAAAGCGCCTCTCGGCCCCCTCAGCAGCTTGTGGCTCGTCGACGAAACGACGTCGGCATGCCGGCTCGGCGAAGGATGCACCTTGGCAGCGACCAGCCCACTGATGTGGGCGATGTCGGCCAGCATCAAAGCGCCGACGTCCTCTGCGATCCGCCCGAACTCCGCGAAATCGATCGTGCGCGGATAGGAGGACGAGCCCGACACGATGATCTGCGGCCGCTCGCGCCGCGCCACCTTGCGGATCTCGTCGTAGTCGAGAAGGCCGGTCGTCGGATCAAGCCCGGTGATGCCTTTTTCCGCCGAGTAGCCGTAGAAGCAGGAGTGGAAGAACTTCCCCGACGACGAGACAGGCCAGCCATGCGAGAGGTGGCCGCCGCTGGGGAGATGCATGCCGAGCAGCTTTTCGCCTGGCTTCAGCAACGCCGAATAAACCGAAAGATTGGCGGGGCTGCCCGAATAGGGCTGCACGTTGGCGTTCGGCATGTCGAACAGCCTGGTCAGCCGGGCGATCACCAGATCTTCCAGATCGTCGACGACCTCGCAGCCCTGGTAGTAGCGGCGACGCGGCAAGCCTTCCGCATATTTGTTGTTGAACAGCGTCGTCGCCGCCTCGTAGACCGCTTCGGAGGCGTAGTTCTCCGATGCGATCATGCAGATTTTCGAGGACTGGCGCGCCACTTCCCGCACTGCAAGCTTGTGCAACTCGGGATCGTAGTCGCGGATCGTGCTGAGATAGCTCATGTCTCGTGTTGCCTTCGCGCAGCAGTCGGCCGTCCTTGGGATGGCTCCGCGTTGATGGTTGAACGGGCGGGCGGTCACGCGTTCGAGCGCAGAAAGTGGCCGGCGCCTGAGTCACGCGACCGGGTTTACAGCATCGTACCCGGCCTGTCTCACAACATCTCGTCGCTCTCGCCGGGTGCCGCCGGCAGCGCGGCGAGCCGGGCAAGCAGCGCCCTGTCGAGGAGAACGGCCGTCCGCTCCGGCGCCTTCAGCCACGCCACTGCATCCTCGATCGAAAGCGCATCGTCGAGCTTTGCATTGGCCACCGCCCGCCCGGCGTCGATATCGCCGCGATGCCGTTCGGCGGGCGGGGGCAGGAACCGCCGATGCAACTCCCGCAGCTCGCGATCGCCGTGCAGGATGCGCAGGCCGTCAACGTCCGGTTGGGCTGCCTGGACCAGCAGCGATTGCCAGCGCCGGGCCAGTCCGACAACGGCAGGCGGCTGCGTCTCCTCCGGCGTCAGCAGAATCTTGGCCTTGCGCAGGGCCAGTCCGAGGCTGAGCTGGCCGCTGCCCCATGACAGGAACGCGGCCAGCAGCAGGCCGGCGATGGTCGGCGACATCCAGGCCACGAGGCTGGGCGAGATCAGGAGCCCCGCCACCAGCGTGACGAACCCCAGCAGCATGTGGGAAAAATGCCGGCGCAGGATCTGCGAGAACGGGATCGATCCGTCATCGCGCCGCTGCGGGTCCCAGCCGCTGTCCCGGCCCATCACGATCCGCATGATCGCGCCCGTCTGCACCACCATCATGATCGGGGCCAGCAGCGCCGACAGGATGATCTCAAGCATGGACGACGCCGTCATCCTGATGGCGCCGCCCGAGGCTCGCCGTGTCGCCCTGTCGGTCAGCGAAAGCAGGAGGCCGAACAGCTTCGGCGCCAGCAGCACGGCGAGGGTCACGCCGAACAGCCGCAGCGCGCGTTCCGCGTCGAAGCGCGGCCAGGCGGGCAGCAGCTCGAACTCGCTGGTGAAATATTCCGGCCGCACGTAATGCGATTGCAGGACCAGCACGATGCCAACCAGAAGCTGCGCCATCCAGATCGGCGAGGCGAGGTAGCTCATGATGCCGCTGGCCAGATGCTGGCGGCTGGCGAGCTTCAGGCCCCTGGCAGGCAGAATGCGGATGTGCTGCAGGTTGCCCTGGCACCAGCGCCGGTCCCGGATCGCCAGATCGACCAGCGTCGGCGGGCTTTCCTCATAGCTTCCGGCGAGACGCGGCAGCATGTAGACGGCATAACCGCCCCGGCGCATCAGCGCGGCTTCCACGAAGTCGTGGCTGAGCACGTGGCCGCCGAACGGCGGCGCGCCGCTCAGCCGCGGCAGCCCGCAGCACGCGGCGAACGCCCGCGTTCGTATGATGGCGTTGTGACCCCAGAAATTGCCGTCGCGCCCCGACCAGGCAGAAAGCCCGTGCGCGATCACGGGTCCGTAGATCCGGGCGGCAAATTGCTGCAGCCGCGCAAACATGGTGTTGCGGTTGATGATCAGCGGCAGGGTCTGGATGATGCCCGCCGACGGATCGGCTTGCATCGTGGCCGCCAGCGTCACGACGGAGTCGGCCGACATCAGGCTGTCGGCGTCGAGCACGATCATGTGGTCGTAGGCGGCGCCCCAGCCCGTCACGAAGTCCGCGATGTTGCCGGACTTCCGGCCGACATTGCGAGGCCGGTGCCGGTAGAAGACCTGCGCGCGTTCGGCGAGACGGTGCTGCAACTCGATAAAGACCCGCTCTTCCGCCATCCAGATGTCGGGGTCGGTCGTGTCCGACAGGACGAACCAGTGGAAGTGTCGGGCGAGGGCCGCGTCCGGTCCCTCGATCAGATCGTCGACGGTGGCGGCCAGTGCGCTGAACACCCGTGCGGGGTCCTCGTTATAGGTGGGCATGACCACGGCGGTCTGCGTCGACAGCGTCTGCGGCGCTCGCGGCTTATGCCAGGGTGTGGCAACCGACAACGCGCCGACGACGGCACTCGTGAGCGCCAGCGAGATCCAGGAAAAACTGACGACAAAAAGGACAAGGAGAACCCATTCCAGGGCCGTGACGCCGCCCAGGCTGACGACGCCATACATCTCGTTGGCACCGTAAATCGTGAGCGCGACAGCCCCTCCGAAGACGATGGCGCGGATGAACCAGACCAGCACGTCCGAGCCATTGGCGGGGCGCGCGTAGCGCCTGGCTCTGACGTGTGCGCTGAGCGATTGCGTCGGCATCTCAAGCGGCGCGGGCGCCGGCATCGAGGCCATGGCATCGACATCGCGAAACAACGTCAGCCGGCCGATTGCGTCCGGTTCCGGCCTGGGCTTGTCTGCGAAATCCGTCATGGCGTCCATCGATAGAGCCAGGTCTCGCTGGCAGCCTCCCCGTCGGCTTCGAGCGCGAGGCGCAACTCCAGAAGTGGCCTGCCGCCGCTGTCGAGATCGAAAACCACGCGATAGCTGTTCTGGTCCGGAGCCCGGGACGACCTGATCGAGAGTATCCTACCGCCCGAGGCCCACAGGTTCGGCTGGAGCTTGGAGAGAAACGAGGGATCGCTGAATTGCTCGCCCCCGAACTGAACCACGAAGCGGCGGCGCGTGTCGGATGACGATCCCGGCACGCGTCCAGTCCGTGTCGCCGTCACGGTCGCCGTGTCGGGCCGCTCCGGCGGTGTCCAGCTCCAGAACTGGCGGTAGGCGAAAAAGGTCTGGGAACGTTCTTCAAGACCGGTTTTCGGGCGCCAATAGCAGGCGATGTTCTTGTTGTTCTGCGAGGTGCCGGGAAGCTCGGTCAGCGTCACCTCGCCTTGCCCCCAGTCGCCGATCGGCTCGATCCACAAGGACGGGCGCCGGTGCCAGTCGCTCTCGTCGTCGAGATAATCGGCAAACTGGCGATTCCGCTGCAGAAGGCCGAAGCCTCGTGGACCGCTGTCGACGAAAGCGGAGATCTGAAGCGTGCTTCGGTTCGTGACCGGCCGCCAGATCCATTCGCCCTTGCCGGTCAGCATCTGCACGCCGTCGATCTCGTGGACGTTGGGCCGGATGTCATCGACATTGCGGCGGTCGAGGGTGCCGAAGAGATAGGTCGCCTGGATCGGCGCCAGCCCGAAGTGTTCGACCTGCTTGCGCGTGAATATCGTGCATTCGGTGTCGATGACGGTTGCCTCGCCGGCGCGGAGCGTGAAACGGAAGGCACCAGCCAGGCTCGGCGTATCAACCAGGGCATGCATCATGAGCGCCGAAGCAATGTGGGTAGGCTTTTCGATCCAGACCGCCTTGATCTGTGGCGACTCCTCTCCCTTCTGATCCGGCGACCGGACCGTGAGCGGCCGCGCTACCAGCCCCCAGACCTGATTCTGCGCGATCGCCATGAAGTAGCTCGCATCACGCAGGCTGAACACCGGGCGCAGCGCGCCGTCCCTTCCACGGTGCAGGATCTGTAGGCCGCTGAAGCCGATTTGCGCATCCGGCTCGGGCAGCCTCGCCTTGCCGAAGTCGAACTTCGACGCGTCGTAGGAAAGGGGGGCAGCGGTATCGCCTTCGACAAGGTAAATATCGGCTTTGCCCGTCGCAATTTTGCTTCTGTGCAGCGGCTCGACGGCGAACGGCAGATCGGTCTGTGCCCAGGTCGCGGCACCCGGCTTCAAGGTGATTGCCGCTGATTCATCGAGTCCCAGATTGCTCAGCGCACCGATCGAGGGGGGCTGCGGTGTCCGATACGGCGAGGCCGCGAGCTGCCGGGCGAGATCTGAGACGCTGGCCGGACCGAACGGCCTGCCGCCGTGCTGGGCGGCCGTCGAGCCGGCTGCCGGCGCAATCTGAGCCAGGGCGCCGACTAATGGTCCTGACGAGCAAAGTGCAGCAAGGCCCGTGGTCGTGCGATGGGCAACTCCCATAAGCAGCATCTGCAGCATATCGCGACGCTTGTAGGTCGGAGAGCTCATGACCCGTCGTGTCGTCCTCTGCATGTTCAGATTGGTCCGCATGTCTGGATGCAGGTGCTTCCGGCGGCACGACAAACCTCATGCGCAGGACTGAGGCACCGATCCTCACGGCAGACTCCACAATTCGTATCTGGCATTTCGATAAGGCGTGCAAGAGACCCGGCTTAACAGGGTATGCGCTTCCGCCCGCTCCGAATGCCCGAAGCAGAATCGTTAACCCCGTTTCAGCGCGATACGACATCCTCTGGCGGCAAATATGGCCGACCGGCGGAGGCATTCCGGCGCACTTGCTTATGTCTGCGGTCCGAGGCAGTTTGCGCGGCGGATCGCTGCCGGATACTTCGTGTGCTGGAGTTATTTGAGTGGCACACGATATAAGCAGCACCGGGGCCGGACGTGTAAGGCGGGCGCAGTCCGGCCGGCGAACCTCAGCAACACAGGTAGCTTCGAACCCATGCCCCACCTTGATCGCCGTGTGCTGCTTGCCGCACTGGTGAGCCTTGCTGCAAGTCAACGCCTCGCAGGCCCCGCATTTGCGCAGAAGGCCAAGCGTTCTCCTGCCGAGGGGCAGGCTGGGCGCTTCGGCTACGACGACGTCGTCGACAAGGCCCGTAAGCTCGCATCGACACCGTTTGACCTGAAAGATGCCAAGCTGCCGCCGGTGTTCGAGAACCTCAATTGGGACCAGTGGCGACAGATCCGCTTCCGGCCTGACCGGGCGCTGCTGCGCACCGGTTCCAGCCGCTTTTCTCTCACGGCCTTCCATCTGGGACATCTGTTCAAGCGGCCGGTCACGATCAACGTGACGCGGGAAGGGATAACGACGCCCATTCCCTACTCCACCGATCTGTTCGATTATGGCCGCCTGAAGGTGCCGAAGCAGCTTCCGATCGGCCTCGGCTTTGCCGGCTTCCGCATCCATTATCCGCTGAACGATCCGCACACCAACGATGAGCTGATCTCTTTCGTCGGCTCGAGCTATTTCCGTCCGCTCGGACGCCACCAGAAATACGGTCTGTCCGCACGCGGCCTGGCCATCAACACCGGTCTTCTCGACAACAACGAGGAATTCCCCTTCTTCCGGGAGTTCTGGATCGATACTCACGACGGCAAGTCGAACACGCTGACGATCTTCGCGCTTCTCGACAGCCCGTCGGTGACGGGCGCCTACCATTTCGAGGTGACGCCGGGCGACGATACCGTGCTCGACGTGTCCGTCACCCTGTTCCCGCGCAGGACGATCGACCGCCTCGGCATGGCGCCGCTGACCTCGATGTATTTCCTCGGCGAGAACGACCGACACCTCAACGATCGCAACAAATACGACGAGTTCCGGCCCGAGCTGCACGACTCCGACGGATTGCTGATCTACACGTCGACGGGCGAATGGGTGTGGCGACCGCTCAAGAACCCGCTGATACAGGAAATGCAGCATTTTGAAGCCAAGGACGTAAGAGGCTTCGGCTTGATGCAGCGCGACCGGCGGTTCGACAGCTACCAGGACATCGAGCTGATGTACGAACAGCGTCCCAGCTATTGGATCGAACCGAAAGGCAACTGGGGCGACGGCGTTATCGAGCTCGTCGAACTCGCGACCAAGGACGAGACCGCCGACAACATCGTCTGCGCCTTTCTGCCGAAGGCCAAGGTGGAGCCCGGCGAGCCGTTCACCTATGGCTATAAGATGCATTCGCTGGAGTCGGGGCTCGAACTCCACAACCTCGGCCATGCGTTGAACACGTTCTCGGCGCCGGCCGGCGCGCTGGGTTCCGGTGAGCGATCCTCGCAGCTTACCCGCCGGCTGATGATCGATTTCGTCGGCGGCGAGATGGGCTACTACATGAACGATACGCGGCTGGTTCAGCTCGACACGACGGCCGCCGGCGCCAAGGTGCTGCGCTCGTTTGTGGTCGGCAACCCGGCGGCCAGGGGCATCCGGGTCATGGTCGACGTCGAGTTCGAGCCGGACAAGGTGGGTGTCATCCGCGCGGCGCTGAAGTCGAATGGGCGGACGCTGACAGAGACCTGGACCTACGCCTGGCGGTTCTACAATTTTTGAGAACTCCGCCGTCCGGTCGACCGCAGGCGGCGACCGCACAGCCGGATACGATCCGTGCAGACCGCATCCGGCACCTGCACTTACCCGACCACGCGAACCTCGAGCGAGGATTGTGCGCTGCGCTCCTCCGTCGGATCGACCCAGCAGTCGACGAGGCAGACCTTGCCGGCCTTGAGCGCCGCCACGCCTTCCTTGATCGCATCCTTCACTTCGCCCACCGTTTTGATCGGGCCGAGCCCCATGCAGCCGTAGCCCTTCACCAGTGTCGCGAAGTCGACGTCCGGATCCGACATGCGCTGGCCGACCCAGCGGTTGGCCTTCTCGCGGTTGCGGGTGTTGGCGACCGTCTCCTGGTGCAACTCGTCATTGAAGTAGGAGCGGTTGTTGTTGAGGATGACGAGCAGCGGAATCTTGTGATGCACGGCAGTCCACAGCGCATTGTTGCCCATGGCGAAGTCGCCGTCGCCGAGGATCGCGACCGGCAACCGTCCTTCCCGCGACAGCGCCAGTGCGGCGCCGACCGAGATGCCGGGGCCGGAGCCGATGCCGCCGCCGCCGTCCTTGCCCAGGTAGGCGAGCGGATCGCGGAACGGGAACAGATCGATCGGCCAGCCGCGTGCCAGACCGGTGAAGCTCACCTTCTCCACATCCTTGCCCATCGCCTCGTGCAGAGCATTGGCGACGTGCGACAGATGCAGCTTCTCGCGCTGCTTGTGGCTTTCGGCTTTGCGCTCCATCCACGGAGCTTTCTTCTTGCCGGAACCCAGCGCGTCGTTGAGGGCGGCGACCATGGCCTCCGGACACGCATTGATGCGCACGTCTGCCGGCGGCAGCTCCTGATAGTCCATGTGCATGCCGTTATGCAGCAGGCTGTCCAGCGAGACCGCGATGATCTTCGCGCCGACGTCGCCAGAGGTCTTCGACTGCTTGAGCGCGCCGCCGAGGTCGATCCAGTCCAGGGACAGGATGACGTCCGCCTTGGTGACGACGTCGCGCGCATCCTTGTTGAGCTGATTGCCCGGGGCCAGCACATGGGCGGCATGCTCGGTCGGGAAGCCCGAAGCCGTCTTGAGGTCGGTCAGGACGACGGCGCCGATGCTTTCCGCGAGCCGGATGCGTGCGTCCCAATGCTCCTGCTTGCGGGTATTGCGGCCCAGCAGAACAAGCGGCCGCTTCGCACTCTTCAGCAGGGCGGCGGCGGCATCGACGGCGTCGGGCGAGGGACCCGGCGACGGCGGCGGGGTGAACCTCGACAGGTCCGGAAACACCGGCATCGTCTCGTTGTCGAGGCGCTGCTCCTGCACCCCGGCATCCAGGACGACGTACACCGGCGCCGTCGGGGCCGAGCGCGTCATGATGTTGGCGCGGCACATCGATTCGACCAGGGCCTGCGGCGAGGACGGCTGATCGTCCCACTTGATGATCGAGCGGACGAGGCCGGCCTGGTCACGGGAGGTGTGGATCCAGTCGATCCATGGACGGCGCTTTGGCGCATCGAGCGGTCCGGTCGCGCCGAGCACGAGCATCGGGGCGCGGTCGAGCCAGGCGTTGAACAGGCTCATCGCCCCGTGCAGGAGACCGACGTTGGAGTGCAGCACGCAGGCCATCGGCTCGCCCGTCACCTTGGCGTAGCCGTGCGCGATGGCAACGGAATGATCCTCATGCAGACAGAGGATCATGCCCGGAGTCTCGTTTCCCAGATGATTGACGATGGAATCGTGGAAGCCGCGGTAGCTGGCGCCCGGGTTGAGACTGATGAAGGGTATGTTGAAGCGGCGCAGCATCTGAGCGGCGACGTCGCTGCCCCAGGCGACCTCGGTGTCGGGCTTTCCGTTGATGCGATCAAGATGCATGGCGCATAACTCCGTTCGGTGCGGACAGTCTGGTGAGTAGCGGGAGTTGGAATGCGGGATCGGATGGCGCGGTGCAGGTTCGTCAGGTGGATGAACGTGCAGAGACCATGACTGGCATGCCGGCATTTTAGGCACAACCTGACGCAGGAGGATAGAGGCTTTCTCCCTGTCCCCGGCCGTGGCGGGGATGGCTCCGTCCGGGATGGGCGACGCCACCGGATTTTTCCGGTTGCAAACGGCAAAGAGGGCGATCGACCCGCAGATCGTCCCTCTTTCTTTGCGGCTCAATAACTTGTCGCGGCTGTAATTACGACAGCGCCTTCAACACCGTGGCGATGCGGTCGCGGATCTCGCCGATTTGTGCCTCGCTCACGATCAGCGACGGCGCCACCACCAGCGTGTCGGTGGCGATCCGGACGTAAAGGTCGTGCTCGTGGAAGCCCCGTTCCATGGCCTCATAGCCGCGGCTCCCGACCTTGCCGGCCGCCGGGGCAAGGTCGATGCCGCACATCATGCCGACCGGCCTGATGTCGGCCACGTGCGGTTGCCCCTTGAGGCTCATCATCGCCTCGGCAAAGACCGGCTCCATCTTCAGTGCCCGCTCGAACAGCCCCTCTTCCTTGTAGACTTCGAGCGAGGCGAGCCCGGCGGCAACGGCCAGCGGATGGCCGGAATAAGTGTAGCCGTGGAACAGCTCGACGGCGTAATCCGGCCCACCCATGTGGGCGTCATAGATCGGTTTCCTGACCATCACGCCCGACATCGGGACGGCGCCGTTGGTGAGCCCTTTGGCGAACGTGATCATGTCGGGCACGATGCCGTAGCGCTCGGCCGAGAAGCCATATCCGAGCCGGCCGAACCCCGTGATGACCTCGTCGAGGATCAGAAGGATGCCGTGCTGCTCGGTGATCTTGCGCAGGCGCTCGAGGTAGCCCTTGGGCGGTGGCAGGCACCCTGTCGAACCGGCAACCGGCTCGACGATGACGGCCGCGATGGTGGAGGCATCATGCAGGCCGATCAAACGGATGAGCTCGTCCGCCAGCTCAGCGCCCCATTCGGGCTCACCCACCGAGTACGCCTGCTTCTCCCTGTTATAGGTCGTCGCAAGGTGATCGACGCCGGTGATCATGTTGCCGAAGGCTTTGCGGTTGTTGACCATGCCGCCGACGGAAATCCCGCCGAAGCCGACGCCGTGATAGCCGCGCTCGCGTCCGATGAAGCGGGTCCGAGCGCCCTCACCCCTGAGCTTGTGATAGGCCAGCGCCACCTTCATCGCGGTATCGACCGCCTCGCTGCCGGAGTTGGCAAACAGCACGTGGTCGAGATCGCCCGGCGCCATCAGCGCGAGCCGGTTGGAAAGCTCGAACACCTCCGGCGTGCCGAAGTGGAACGCAGGCGAATAGTCGAGGCGGCCCGCCGCCTTCTGGATCGCCTCGACGATGGGTTGCCGGCAGTGGCCCGCGTTGACGCAATAAAGCCCGGACGTCGCATCCAGCACCTTTCGCCCGTCGGGCGTCGTGAAGTGCATATCCTTGGCGCCGGAGATCATTCTCGGTCGTTGCTTGAAGGAACGATTGGGCGTGAATGGCAGCCAGTAGGCTTCGAGCTCATTGGGTTTGAAGTCGAGGGGGGCCATTCGAATCTCCGTTCGGCATGTATATTGGGGCGTTCGCCGGATCATAACAGTGCGGACAGGCGGTCGCCAATCGTCGGACGTCATTGGCGGCAACAACGCGCAGGCAGCGAGCGGAAGACGCAGGCGGGGGAACACCACGTGGCACGGATCCGATCCCAGATCTCGGTTGGCGATCCGGCCTTTCATGCCAACCGGGCGGCGATGGACGCGCTGGTCGCCGACCTGCAGGCCCGGCGGGCCGGGGCGGCAACGGGCGGACCCGAGCGCCTGCGGCAGCGCCATGTCGCCCGCGGCAAGCTCATGGCCCGCGACCGCGTCATCAGCCTCATCGACGCCGGATCGCCATTTCTCGAGCTGTCCCAGTTGGCCGCCTGTGGCATGTACGGGGGCGACATCCACGCCGCCGGAATAATCACCGGTCTCGGACGGGTCGCCGGGCGGACCTGCATGATCGTCGCCAACGACGCCACCATCAAGGGCGGGACCTACTATCCCATCACCGTCAAGAAGCACGTGCGGGCGCAGGAGATCGCCGCCGAGAACCGGCTGCCCTGCATCTATCTCGTCGATTCCGGCGGCGCCAACCTGCCGTATCAGACGGAAGTGTTTCCCGACCGCGAACATTTCGGTCGCATCTTCTTCAACCAGGCGCGGATGTCGGCCGCCGGCATCGCGCAGATCGCCGCGGTCATGGGCAGTTGCACCGCGGGCGGCGCCTACGTTCCGGCCATGTCCGACGAGAGCATCATCGTCAAGGGACAGGGCACGATCTTCCTGGGCGGGCCGCCGCTGGTGAAGGCGGCCACCGGCGAAACGGTGTCCGCGGAAGACCTGGGCGGCGCCGATGTCCACACGCGGCTGTCGGGCGTAGCCGATCACCTAGCGGCCGACGACCGGCACGCGCTGGAGATCGTTCGGCGTATCGTCTCCAATCTGCGCCCGGCGCAGTCCGCGGACGTGGCGCGGTTTGAGCCCCAAGCGCCGGCCTGCGACCCGGACGAGATCAGCGGGATCGTCCCCGCCTCTCTCGCCACGCATTACGATGTCCGTGAGATCATCGCCCGGCTGGCCGACGGCTCCGAGTTCGACGAGTTCAAGGCGCGTTACGCCACCACTATCGTCACCGGTTTTGCGCGGCTCGAAGGGATTCCGGTCGCCATCCTCGCCAACAACGGCATCCTCTATTCGGAAAGCGCGCTCAAGGCGGCGCATTTCATCGAGCTTGCCTGTCAGCGCCGCATCCCCCTGCTGTTCCTCCAGAATATCGCAGGCTTCATGGTCGGGCGGGAGGCAGAGGCCGGCGGCATCGCCCGCGACGGCGCCAAGATGGTGGCGGCTGTCGCGACGGCAAACGTTCCGAAGGTGACGCTCGTGATCGGCGGCTCCTACGGCGCCGGCAACTACGCCATGTGCGGGCGCGCCTACGGCCCCCGCTTCATGTTCACCTGGCCAAATGCCCGCATTTCGGTGATGGGCGGAGCCCAGGCAGCTTCGGTGCTCGCTACGGTCCGGCGCGACAACCTCGAGGCTGAGGGGAAGGCCTGGAGCGAACAGGAGGAGGCGGAGTTCAAGCGCCCGATCCTCGAAAGCTACGAGCGCGAAGGGCATCCGTACTATGCCACCGCGCGCCTGTGGGACGACGGCATCATCACGCCCGCAGAGACCCGGCGCGTTCTCGCGCTGGCGCTGGCGGCCACCCTGGAGGCGCCGATCGGGCCGTGGGCGGCTCCGGTTTTCCGGATGTAGGTCAGCGCCCTTGCGGGTTTCCGGCCGAATCCGCGGGCTGACGATATGCTGTGCCAAAGAATATCCTTGATTCAAAGGAATAGTCGGACGGGTTTTGCCGTTCTCTGGAAATATGGAACCGGGGGCAAGCTACCGCCGGATCGCGGTCGATTGGGGGATGCAGGCTCATCGGGTGGCTGTGCAAGTCGGTTGTCATTCCGCAAGCATTCTACGATGGTAGACCGAAGAGGGAATTTGAGGCGGCCCGTGTTCAGATGTGCATGTAGGAGTAAAACGAATGTTTGAGCGTATCACGAACCAGCCCAACAGGAGCGCCGCTCCAGCCCCTCAGGCCCAGTCACTGAGCGGAGCACTCAACGGGGCTTCGAACAGCGCTCACGCAGCGCAGTTGGACGTCTCCCGCCGCCCGTCTCCGTTCGACCCGTCCGATACCGCCGGCTTCTCGATCATCGGCACCGACCTGACGATCCTCGGCGAGGGCATCACCATCATCTCGAAGAACAACCTTCGGGTGGACGGCGATGTTCGCGGCAACGTCGCCGGCAAGGAGGTGGTGATCGGTCCCGAAGGTTCGGTGACGGGCACGGTTTCCGCTGAAAAGATCGACGTGTTCGGCGGCGTGCGCGGTGCCATCACTTCGGTCGAGGTCGCGCTGCACGATTCGGCGCAGGTCGAAGGCGAGATCACCCACGAAACGATGACGATGGCGCAAGGCGCCTACTTCGAGGGAAAGGTCCGTAGGCTGACGGATCGAACCGAGCTGGCGTCCAAGCTCGATCCAAGTTCGTACGCCGCCTCCGCCGCCTCGGCAAGCTGACGGAGCGAACGAGCTCGCATCGCAGCTCTCCCCCGACGTCCGACGCCGGCGCGCTTCGGCGCGACGAGACCGGATGTCTGCGTCGTGTTGCGCCAGTCTTTGCCGGTGCTATTTCCGCAGGTCCAGTCTGCCGAGACGCAGGGCGTTGCCGATCACCGAGACCGACGACAGGCTCATCGCGACGGCGGCGAATACCGGCGACAGCAGGACGCCGAGGAACGGGTAGAGCACGCCGGCCGCAATCGGCACGCCGAGAGCGTTGTAGCCGAATGCAAAAATGAGGTTCTGGCGGATGTTGGCGAGCGTCGCTTCCGACAGCCGGCGGGCGCGCACCAGCCCGGCCAGATCGCCTTTCGGCAGTGTCAGTCCCGCCCCCTCGATCGCGATCTCGGAGCCCGTGCCCATAGCGATGCCGACATCGGCGACGGCCATTGCCGGCGCATCGTTGACGCCGTCGCCGGCAAACGCCACGCGTTTCCCGCTCGCCTTCAGTCCACTGACCAACCGAGCCTTGTCCTGGGGCGAAAGTTCGGCACGCACCTCGCTGATCCCGAGTTCCTGCGCGACATAGGCCGCAGTCTCGCGGCGGTCGCCGGTTGCCATGACGACGACGATCCCGCGCTCGCGCAGCGCCTCCAGCGCCGGCATGGCACTCGGCTTGATGCGGTCGGAAACGGCCAGAGCCCCCGCCAGCCTGCCGTCGGCGGCAACGAACAGGATGGTCTTGCCGGAGCTGGATAGCTCGGATGCCCGGGTCTCGATCGAGGCAAGGCTCACGCCGAGCCGGTCCATCATGCGACGGTTGCCGAGCGCGACGCGCCGACCCGAGACCGTCGCCTCGGCTCCTTCCCCGGCAACAGCCTTGAAGCCGTCGGGTTGCAGCAATTCGGTCCCGCGCTCACGTGCGGCCCGCACGACCGCCGTCGCCAGGGGGTGCTCGCTTCCGCGTTCCACCGATGCAGCGAGTTTCAGCATCGTGTCCGCGTCCATGCCTGCGATGGGCTCGATGTCGGTCAGCGACGGACGCCCTTCCGTCAACGTGCCCGTCTTGTCGACCACAAGCGTATCGATGCCCGCCAGCCCTTCAAGCGCGGCAGCGTCCTTGATCAGCACGCCCTCGCGCGCGCCGCGCCCGGAAGCGACCATGATCGACATCGGCGTCGCCAGCCCGAGCGCGCAGGGGCAGGCCACGATCAGCACCGAGACGGCAGCGACGATGGCATAGGCGAGGCGCGGCTCGGGCCCGAACAGCATCCAGGCGATGAACGCAACGACCGCGATGACCACGACACTCGGCACGAAATAACCGGAGATACGGTCCGCCAGCCCCTGGATCGGCGCCCGGCTGCGTCCGGCTTCCGAGACCATCTCGACGATCTGGGCCAGCACCGTCTCCGAGCCGACGCGCCGGGCCTCCATGACGAAGCTCCCCGTCGTGTTGCGCGTGCCGCCGGTGACGGTCGCGCCGCGCGATTTCTCGACCGGGATCGGCTCGCCGGTCAGCAGCGATTCATCGACGGCGGACGCGCCTTCGACCACCTCGCCGTCGACCGGGACGCTGTCGCCGGGACGGACCCGCAGGCGGTCGCCCGGCACGACCGTGTCCAGCGCGATCTCCTCCTCGTGTCCATCCTTGCCGATCCGGATGGCGGTCTTCGGTGCAAGCCGCATCAGCGCGCGCAGCGCATCACCGGTCCGCTCCCTGGCGCGAAGTTCCAGCACCTGACCGACAAGCACCAGCACGACGATGACGGCGGCTGCCTCGAAATAGACGCCGACGGTGCCGTGGTGGCCTTTGAGCTCGGGAGGAAAAAGTCCCGGCATGAGGACGGCAACGACGGAATAAAGGAATGCGGTGCCGACCCCGAGCGAGATCAGTGTCCACATGTTCGGACTACGGTTTCGGATCGACTGCCACCCGCGGACCATGAACGGCCAACCGCACCAGAGGACCACGGGCAAGGCCAGCCCCATCTCCACGATCTGACTGCCGCGCGCGCCGAACCAGTCCGTCACCGGCAGCCCCATGTGGCCGCCCATGGCGATGATCACGAGCGGCACCGCCAGCGTCGCGCCGACGGCCAGACGATGCTGGAAATCGATCAACTCCGGTGACGGGCCGGCGTCTAGCGCGGCGGTACCCATCGGCTCCAGCGCCATGCCGCACTTGGGGCAGGCGCCGGGAGCGTCCCGCACGATCTCGGGATGCATCGGGCAGGTGTACCTTGTACCGGGCGGGGAGGCGTTCGCTTCGGCTTGCGCCGCCTTCTCCCGGGCCTCCGCATCGAGATAGCGTTCGGGATCAGCCTGGAACCGCGTCAGGCAGCGCGGGCTGCAGAAGTAGTAGGTCTCCCCGTCATGCCGGTGGACATGCCTGGCGGTGGCGGTGGCGACCGTCATGCCGCAGACAGGATCGCGCGCCGTCCCCGGCTCCGGTTCGGCAACGTGGTGATGCTGATGTTCCATCGTGCTCGCCAAGCTCCGTTCGTGGCCTTACCATACCCACCCAGGGTATATGTTTCGATTGACTTTTATACCCCTATGGGGTATGGGTCAAGCATGGATCAGCCAAAAAAGACTGCGACGCTCAAGCGCCTGAGCCGTATCGAGGGTCAGGTTCGCGGTATCGCCCGCATGGTCGAGCAGGATCGTTACTGCATCGACATCGTCACCCAGCTTTCCGCCGTCCGGGCCGCTCTTCGAAGAGTCGAGGAAGAAGTTCTGCGCCAGCATGTCGCGCATTGTGTCGAGCATGCTATTGCATCGGGTGACACCGACGAGCAGCGTGCGAAGGTTGCCGAGCTCATGGATGTGATTGCGCGGGCTCAGCGGTGAGGGACGGCGATAACTGCGTCTTCCGGAGTTTCCCTTGAACCGGATCGCGCCAGTCGCCGTAGATGTCAGGACGGTTGAGACGAGGAGGAGTGAGCGCGATGGATGGTGGATGCGAGAGCAAGCAGGACAACAATGGGCAGCTCTGGACGCCCGACCGTCCGTCTCGCAAGGACGTCGAGGACGCGTTCCGCACCATCCTGCGCTGGACCGGTGACGACCCGAGCCGCGACGGCCTGCGGGAAACACCGGCCCGCCTGGCGCGCGCTTTCGAGGAATACTTCGCCGGGTACGCGCACGATCCTGTCGCAATCCTCCAGAAGACGTTCGAGGAGACGGACGGCTACGATGAAATGATCGTGCTGCGCGGGATTCCGTTCGAAAGCCATTGCGAGCACCATTTGGCGCCGATCATCGGGCGGGCCTGGGTCGGCTATATTCCGATCGGCCGTGTCGTCGGCATATCGAAGCTGGCGCGTGTGGTGGAAGCCTACGCCAAGCGGCTCCAGATCCAGGAGAAGATGACGGCGCAGATCGCCAACATCATCAACGACATCCTGAAGCCCGCCGGGGTCGGCGTCGTGATCAAGGCGACGCACCATTGCATGACCACGCGCGGCATCCACAAGCCCGGCTCGGAGATGGTGACGAGCCGCCTGCTCGGATGCTTCCGCGACGATCCCAGGACGCGCAGCGAGTTCCTTGCCGTGGTCAGCTCGGATTAGCCGTCGCTGCCCGCCGGGTTTTCTCGATCGCGGGGATGATGCGCCGTTTCAGATCCTCGGCGCTGATCGGCCCGATCTGTTTCATGAAAATGCGGCCGTTGCCATCGACCAGGAACGTCTCGGGCATGCCGTAGACGCCCCACTCGATCGCGGTCCTTCCGTTGGCATCGACGCCGACGGCCGAATAGGGGTTCCCGTACCGGCCGAGAAACCGGCGGCCGCCGGGAACCGGATCCTTGTAGTTGATCCCCAGCATCCGCACCCCCGTCCGCTTCCCGAGCTCGATCAGCATCGGATGCTCCTGCACGCAGGGCACGCACCAGGAGGCGAAGAAGTTGACCACCGTCACGTCGCCTTTCCGAAGGTCGGCATCCGTGAATCCTGGCACCGTCCTGTCGCCGTCCCGAAGTCCCTCCAGCGGCGGCAGCGTTCCTCCGGGGACCTCGTGGCCGATCAGGGTGGAAGGCAGCTTGGACGGGTCGCCGGAGCCGAGGGCGAACGCAAACAGCGCTGCCATGCCGACAAATATAAGAAGCGGCAGGATATAGAGCAGGGAGCTCCGGTTCCGGCCGGACGTGCCCGCGCTCGTTGTGTCGGTATCGTTCATTGCCGGCCTCAGCCCGAGCCGGCCGCTGTGCCGGCGCCGGGTTCAGCACCGCCGCGCCGCCTGACGCCGCGTGCGTCGAGCGCCTTCAGCTCCTCGCGGAAGCGCCGGCCCTGGATCAGGAGCCAGCCAATCAGCGAGCTGACGCCGAGTGCGACCACGACATACGAGGTCCAGATGAATACGGCGTGCGGTCCCAGGTCCATATGATCCCGTCCCAGCTCTTTCAGATCGTCGCCGGAGCCTGCGGCCGGCTGAGGCGTTCGACTTCCGACAGGGTCAGTGCCTTGAGGCGCCGGCGCTGGATCTCGTTGCGCATTGCGAGCGTGTGCATGGCCACGAACAGGATGGTGAAGCCTGCCGCCATCACCAGCAACGGGACCAGAAGCGAGGGATGAATGCTGGACCCGCTCAGCCGGAGCACGCTCGCCGGCTGATGCAGCGTATTCCACCATTCGACGGAGAACTTGATCACCGGCAGGATGGAAACGCCCACCAGCGCCAGCACCGCGGTCAGCTTTGCCGCCTGCTGCTCATCCTCGATCGAGGACCGCAGCGCAATCAGCCCGAGATAGAGAAAGAACAGGATCAGCACCGACGTCAGCCGCGCGTCCCAGACCCAATAGGCGCCCCACATCGGTTTGCCCCAAAGCGATCCCGTGATGAGCGCCAGCGCGGTGAACATGGCTCCGATCGGTGCGGCGGCCTTGGCGGATACATCCGCCAGCGGGTGGCGAAACACGAGCAGGCCGAAGCTCGATATGGCGATCAGCGCGTAGACCGCCATCGCCAGCCACGCGCAGGGCACGTGGATGAACATGATCTTGACGGTCTGGCCTTGCTGATAATCCGGCGGAGAATTGAAGAAAGCGAGCCATAACCCGACCGCGATCATGCCCCCGGCCGTCACCCAAAGCCAGGGCATCAGGCGCGCGCTAAGGTCCATGAAGCGCGTAGGGTTGGCGAACCTCTGAGTGATCGTCTGACTGGCCATGCCAAAACGTCTATGCCGTCGAGCCGGACTTCGCAATCGGCTCAAGCCGCCTGCGGCGAGATCGCCGTCTCATGACATCGCCCCGATTCTTACGTAATCAGGCCGGTAAACAAAAATGCCGACAAAATACGGAGATGGATCGCCGACGATGCCTTTCAATCCCGATCTGGCCCGGACCGAGGCTGCCATCATCGAGATGACCAACGCTTTCCGGCGCGAGCATGCGCTTGGACGGCTGACCCGCGATCCCAAGCTGGCATCCGCTGCCGGCAGCTACGCGAAGTTTCTTGCGGCATCAACGATATTCACCCATGAAGCAGATGGCCGCCGACCGTCCGACCGTATCGGCGCCGCCGGCTATGCCGCCTGCAGCACGGCCGAGAACCTGGCCTGGATGAGCCATCCGAACGGGTTCGAGACCATGGATCTCGCCCGTCGCCTTATGGAAGGCTGGAAAAAATCGCCGCCACACCGCAGGAACCTGATGCTCGATCATGCCGTCGACATCGGCGTCGCCGTGATCAAGGTCAAGGGTCGGCAGAAATATATGGCCGTGCAGCTGTTTGCCCGCCCGCAACGGCTCAAGTACCAGTTCACCATAGAGAATTTATCGGGGCATGCCGTGCCTTACACGTTCGCCGGCAGGCGCGAGCGCTCGCGGCCCAATACGGTATCGCGCTACACGGCCTGCGAGCCCGGCAGCGTCGAGTTCGAGCTGTCCCAGGGCGGGCTGCTTAGCAAGGCGCAGACCGCCAGCTTTGCCGCCCGCGACGGCACGATATTCCGGCTGCGGCGCGACACCGGCCGCAAGGCGCGCATCGAGGTCGTCGAAGCAAAGCGGAACTGAACCCTGTCAGTTCTTCTTCCCCCCGCCTAGCATTCCCAGAAGGCGCACGATCAGCCAGATCGGGAACACGACGACGGCCCCGAGCAGGAAGAAGCGGAACAGCCACTCGATCCAGGAGAAGCCCATGTCGTACAGCCGCCGCAGGATCAGATCGACCCGGTAGAACAGGTCGGCCGGCGAAATGCCCAGGGCCGACATCACGATGCCGACCACGATCGAGATCAGCACCAGTCGGACCAGCACGCCGATCGGGCTGCCGCCGAATATCCGGTCGGTATTCATTACGTCCCCTCCAGCTCCCATCGCAGCGCCGCCCCTGACAACGACGGCGCACTCTGCTTCAATGCGCCAGGATCGGTCAGGCCATAGCACAACGCCTATCAGCAGAGGAACCGCGTACCGCCATGCCTCGTGCCAAGGCCCTGGCTTCCGCCCGCCCGCGCCGCACGTCCCTGACGTCCCGCCCTGGCCATGAGGTGGCCCTTCCTCCGACATTCGCGCGATGGTTTGGGTCCCGTGGCTGGCAGCCGAGAGCCCATCAGATCGCCCTCATAGAGAAGGCCGGGTTGCGGCGGTCGTGCCTGCTGATCGCGCCGACGGGCGCGGGCAAGACGCTGGCCGGTTTCCTGCCCAGTCTGATCGAGCTGTCCGACCCGGCGAGGGCCGAACGCCGGGGGGCCGGACTCCACACGCTTTATGTCTCGCCGCTGAAGGCGCTGGCTGTCGATATCGCCCGCAACCTCGAGGCGCCCGTGGCGGAGATGGGCCTGCCGATCCGGGTGGAGACCCGAACCGGCGACACCGGCCAGGCCAAGCGTCAGCGCCAGAGGGTCAGGCCTCCCGACATGCTGCTGACCACGCCGGAACAGATTGCGCTGCTGCTGAGCCATGATGATGCGCACTACCTGTTCGCCGATCTGCGCTGCGTGATCCTCGATGAGTTGCACGCGCTCGGGGCGTCCAAGCGTGGCGACCTGCTGTCCCTCGGACTTGCTCGGTTGCGCACGCTGGCGCCCGACCTGGTCGGGATCGGCCTTTCAGCCACCGTGGCCCGTCCGTCGGAGCTGCGTGCCTATCTGGCGCCGCAGGACGATCCGGATACGATCTGCAGGCTCGCCGATCTCGTCGTGGCCGCCGGCGGTGCCGCGCCCGACATCCGCATTCTGGAGACCGAGGACCAGATCCCCTGGGCGGGGCACACGACCCGCTATGCCGTCCACGAGATCCTTGCGGCGATCAAGGCCCACCGGCTCTCGCTCGTGTTCGTCAACACGCGCATGCAGGCCGAGCTGTTGTTCCAGGAGCTGTGGCGGATCAACGAGGATAACCTTGCGATTGCCCTGCATCACGGCTCGCTCGACGCCGGCCAGCGCCGCAAGGTCGAGGCCGCCATGGCGGCTGGGCGTCTCTCCGCCGTGGTCTGCACGTCGACGCTGGATCTCGGCATCGATTGGGGCGATGTCGATCTCGTCATCAATGTCGGAGCGCCGAAAGGGGCAAGCCGCCTGACCCAGAGGATCGGACGCGCAAATCACCGGCTCGACGAGCCGTCCCAGGCCCTGCTGGTGCCGTCTAACCGGTTCGAAGTGCTGGAATGCCGGGCGGCGATGGAAGCGGCAGAGGCTGGCCAGCACGACGTCTCGCTGGCACGCGCCGGCACGCTCGACGTGCTGGCTCAGCACGTGATGGGCACTGCCGTCGCCGGCCCGTTCCTACCCGACGATCTGTTCCGCGAGGTCCGCACGGCCGCGCCATACTCCAACCTCGCACGCTCGCAGTTCGACCGCGTCGTCGACTACGTCGCCACCGGCGGCTACGCCTTGCGCAGCTACGAGCGGTTCGCGCGGCTGCGCCCGATGGAGGACGGCCGCCTGCGCCTTGCCCACCCGCGGCTTGCCCAGCCCTACCGCCTCAACGTCGGCACCATCGTCGAGGCTCCGAAGGTCAGGATACGCCTTGTGCGCCCCCGAGGGCTGGATCGGCGGCAGCCGGGGATGCCCGGCGACAAGCCGTTGCAGGGCGGCAGGATGCTGGGCGAGGTGGAGGAGGACTTCATCGGCGACATGGCGCCCGGCGATACCTTTGTCTTCGCGGGCGAGGTCGTGCGCTTCGAAGGGCAGGTGGGGCTCGACGTTTTCGTGTCGAGGGCGGCGGCGCAGGACCCGAAGGTGCCGAGCTATGCCGGCGGCAAGTTCCCGCTCTCGACGCATCTCGCAGCCCGGGTTCGCGCCATGCTGGCCGACCCCGGCACGTGGCGGGCGCTGCCGGGTCCGGTCGCCGAGTGGCTCACCCTGCAGGAGCATCGCTCCGAGCTGCCGTCACCGACCGAAGTGCTGGTCGAGACCTTTCCGCGGGCAACCAAGCATTATCTCGTCGCCTATCCGTTCGAAGGCCGCCTCGCTCACCAGACGCTGGGCATGCTGCTGACACGGCGGCTTGACCGCGCCGGGGCCAATCCGCTGGGCTTCGTCGCCAATGACTATGGTCTGTCGATCTGGAGCCTCAACGACGTCTCCGGGATGATTGCCGCCGGTCGTCTCAGCCTGGAGGAGTTGTTCGACGAGGATATGCTTGGCGACGACCTGGAGGCGTGGCTGGCGGAATCGAGCCTGATGCGGCGCACCTTCCGTATGTGCGCGATGATCTCAGGACTGATCGAGCGCCGCCATCCGGGACAGGAGAAGTCGAGCCGGCAACTCCGCATTTCATCCGATCTGATCTACAACGTGCTGCGGCAGCACGACCCGCACCACATCCTCCTGGAAGCCGCCTGGGTGGACGCCGCAACGGGCTTGCTGGACATCCGGCGCCTGTCGGACTTCCTGTCCCGCGTCAGGGGCCGCATCAGGCATCTGGCACTCGACCGTGTGTCGCCGCTCGCAGTACCGATCCTGCTCGAGATCGGACGCGAGTCGGTCGGAGGCGGCGCGACGGAAGCCCTTTTGCGGGAGGCCGCCGAGGATCTGATCGCGGAAGCCACGCGGTGAGTCACTTTCGATGCTTGGCCGGCGTTGCCCCTGGAATGACGTATTGCCCCTTCACAGGCTGCGCTGGAGCACCAGCGAATCACGCGACGGTAGGCTACAATCGCAAGGACGCGGGCAGACTGAGCGGGGATATGACGGCAGTGCTGCAGTTGAAACCGGAACGCTTCGATCTGCGCGACTTCGGCAATCAGCCGGTCGAGATCTGCGGCAAGGCATTCATCGCCGACCAGTCCGGTGCGCTGTACTGGCCGGCCGAGGATGCGCTGATCGTCGCCGACCTGCACTTCGAGAAGGGTTCGTCTCGTGCCGCGGCCGGCCGCCTGCTGCCGCCCTACGACACGCGGGCGACGTTGATGAAGCTGGCCGAGGTGCTGGACCGTTTTCCGGCAAGCACGGTGATCGCGCTGGGCGACAGCCTGCACGATGTCGATGCGGCCGGACGCATGTCACCGGCGGATTTCGATATCCTCCATATCCTCCAGGAGGACCGGGACTGGATCTGGCTCAACGGCAATCACGATCCCGAGATCGCAGCCGCGATGGGCGGCCGCATGGCGCATGAGCTGGTCATCTCCGGCCTCACCTTCCGTCACGCGCCGCGCGACGGCCGCGTGACGCACGAGATCGCCGGCCATCTGCATCCGGCCGCGAAACTGTCCTGGCACGGACATACGCTCCGCCGCCCCTGCTTCGTCGGCAACGGCCTGCGCCTGGTGATGCCGGCGTTCGGCGCCTACACCGGCGGCCTCAACGTGCTGCAGCCGCCGTTCCTGCCGGTGTTCGGGCACGACGGCTTCTCGGTGTGGATGCTCGGCCGCGAGGGCCTCTATCCGGTGGCGACGCGCCAACTCGTCGACGATTGAACG
>JBFWYV010000007.1:0-36706 GCA_050186055.1 Hyphomicrobiaceae bacterium
GCTCCGGCGGGCTCGATCCGCGTTGCAAAGCCCTCTGGGTACATCTCCTGCACGGACGGGGCCCAGACGAGGTCGCAGCCTGCCGATCCCAGCTTGGCGACGTCATCGGCCAGCGTGCGCGGATACCGCTCGAAATCCTCGTGCGGTGCAAACTGCATCGGGTTGACGAACACCGACGTCACGACCCGCTGCGCTTTCGTTTTGGCAAGCCGGACCAGCGCCAGGTGTCCGTCGTGGAGCGCGCCCATGGTCGGAACCAGCGCGACGCGCTCTGCATGCTTGCGCCAGCCCCGCACGGCGGCCCTCAGCTCCACCACTGCCGTTGCGCTACGCACCTGCTCGTCCACGCTTTCCGCTCCGCGTCCAATGATATTTGACTGGCCCCAAGCGTTCGGCCATGCCGGGCGCCGCGTCAAGGGCCACCGGGCGCTTTGGCCGCGCAGTTCGGGCCGCATGCAAGCCGAACGCGATCTGTTAGAGTGCGGCCACGATTCTCGGACGCATGCGCGAGGGAGTGTTGGCTGATGGCAAGTCCCGGCAAGGCGCTCGGAATGGCGGCGTCGGACGATGGCTCCACGGAGCTGCCGCGCGATGAGGTCGCGGCCTACCATCTGATGGATGAGGCGCATCTCGTCGGCGCACTGATCGAGCGCGCGGTTTTCACCAGCGAGGAACGCCGTCGCATCGGCGAGTTGGCGCGGCGGCTGGTCAAGGCGGTACGTGAGGGACGCCACAAGTTCTCGGGCATCGACGCGTTCATGCTGGAGTATGAGCTGTCCAGCGAGGAAGGCGTCATCCTGATGTGCCTCGCGGAGGCGCTGCTGCGTATTCCCGATTCGGAAACCGCCGACGCCTTCATCGACGAGAAGATCGGCGGCGGCAAATGGGACTCGCACCTCGGTCACTCGTCCAGCCTGTTTGTCAATGCCTCGACCTGGGGGCTGATGCTTTCCGGGCGCATCGTGAAGCTGAAGCGGGGCAGAGGCGTCTCGCCCGCCAGTGTGCTGAAGCGGCTCGTCGCGCGCTCGGGCGAGCCGGTCATCCGCCAGGCGTTGAGACACGCGATGCGGATCCTGGGCGATCAGTTCGTGCTCGGAGAGACCATTCAGGAGGCGCTCAAGAGAGCCGAGCCGCTGGAGTCCCAGGGCTACGCACTGTCCTACGACATGCTTGGTGAAGCGGCCCGGACCGAGGCCGATGCCAGGCGCTATTTCGATCGCTACATGAGCGCGCTGGAAGCTGTCGGCCGAGCCGCCGGTCCGCTGTTTCAGCGCAGCTCGGAGGCATTGGAGCGCCGGCCTGGACTCAGCGTGAAGCTGTCGGCCATCCATCCGCGGTTCGAGCCGGGCAAGCAGGAGCGCCTCGGTGCTGAACTCGTGCCGCGGCTGAAGACGCTCGCGCTCGCCGCCCGGGACCACGGCCTCAACCTGACGGTCGACGCCGAGGAGCAGGATCGCCTCGATCTGACACTCGAAATGTTCGAACGCGTGATGCGGGACCCCGAGCTCGCAGGCTGGAGCGGTTTCGGCATCGCGGTCCAGGCCTACGGCAAGCGCGCCATTCCAACGATCAGATGGCTGCGCAGACTGTCGGAGCAGACCGGCCGCCGCATTCCTCTGCGCCTCGTCAAGGGCGCCTATTGGGACAGCGAGATCAAATGGGCTCAGGAGCGCGGGCTCGAGGGCTATCCCGTGTTCACCCGCAAGCAGCACACCGATCTGTCGTATCTCGCCTGCATGCGCCTGATGCTGTCGGAGGCCAAAGCCTTCTATCCCCAGTTCGCCACGCATAACGCACATACGGTGGCGGCCTGTGATGTCGCGGCAGGCAACGTGCAGTTCGAGTTCCAGCGCCTGCATGGCATGGGCGAAGCGCTCTACAACGAAGTTGTCGGGGCCGGCAGGCTCAACCGGCCGTGCCGGATCTATGCTCCGGTCGGCGGGCACGAGGATCTGCTGGCCTACCTGGTCCGCCGGCTGCTCGAGAACGGCGCGAACACATCGTTCGTCAACCGTATCGCCGACGACGAGCAGCCGATCGAGGAGATTATCCGCGATCCGGTCGAAGCGACGGACATCTGCCGCGAGTTGCCCGGCCGTGCGAAACCGCTTCCGTTGCCGGCGGAGATCCTGGGCTCGCGCCGCAACAGCCTGGGATTGCCGCTCACCGAACCTCTCGTGCGCGACGAGCTGTATCAGCAGATGGGCACGGCGTTGGCTGCGCAGTTCTCGGCCGGTCCGATCGTAGAAGGAGCAGCGGCCCCGAAATCGGCGCGTCCCGAGCCGGTGACCTGCCCGCATGATCGCAGTGAATGGATCGGGACCGTCGTCAATGCCGACGTGACGCTGGTCGCGACTGCGGTCGAACGTGCAGAGCAGGCGGCGCACGGCTGGGATATGATGGGGGGCACCAGGCGTGCGCAAGTGCTGGAGCGCGCCGCGGACCTGTACGAGCGCGATCGCGCCACGCTGATGGCGGTGATGGTGCGCGAGGCCGGCAAGACGCTCGACAACGCGCAAAGCGACCTGCGTGAGGCCGTCGACTTCCTGCGCTACTACGCGGCGGAGGCACGGCGCTTGTTCTCGGGCGCGACGACACTGCCCGGACCGACGGGCGAGAGGAATATCCTGACGCTGCGCGGACGCGGGCCGTTCGCCTGCATCTCGCCCTGGAACTTCCCCTTGGCGATCTTCATAGGACAGGTGGCGGCGGCGCTTGCCGCCGGCAATCCCGTGCTCGCCAAGCCGGCCGAGCAGACGCCGGTCACGGCGTGGCTGGCAACGCGGTTGCTGCACGAGGCCGGTATCCCGCTTGGCGTGCTGCAATTGCTGACCGGCGGCGGCGACGTCGGCAGCGCCCTCGTCAAAGACCGGCGCGTGAAGGGCGTCGCCTTCACGGGCTCCAACGAGACCGCCGCGATCATTCAGCGTGCTCTCACCGACCGAGGTGCCGAGATCGTCCCCTTCATCGCTGAGACCGGCGGCATCAACGCGATGATTGCCGACTCCACCGCGCTGCCCGAGCAGGTCGTGCGCGATGCCGTCCGCTCGGCGTTTGACAGCGCCGGACAGCGGTGCTCCGCCGCCCGTGTCCTCTTCGTGCAGGACGACATCGCTGACCGGGTCTTCGAAATGCTGGCGGGCGCCACCGAATTGCTAGACGTCGGCGATCCGATGGACTACGCCACCGACATCGGCCCGGTCATCGACAGCGAGGCGCGCGATCAGCTCAACGCCCACAAGTCGCGCATGTACCATGACGGCCGCATGCTCACGGATGTGAAGCTCCCGGCCGAATGCAGGTCGGGCACCTATGTGACGCCTGCCGTGTTCGAGATCGATCGCATCGGATTGCTCGAACGCGAGGTGTTCGGTCCCATTCTGCATGTCGTCCGCTACGAGCAGGGGCATCTCGACAAGGTCGTGCAGGCGGTCAATGCAACCGGCTATGGCTTGACGCTGGGACTCCACACCCGCATCGAGGCGGTGGCGGACTACGTTGCCGAGCACGCCCGCGTCGGCAACATGTATGTCAATCGCAACCAGATCGGCGCGGTCGTCGGCGTGCAGCCGTTCGGCGGCGAGGGATTGTCCGGAACCGGGCCGAAGGCCGGCGGGCCCAACTATCTCGTGCGCTTCGCCACCGAGCGGGTCCGCGCCACCGATATCACGGCGACCGGTGGCAACGTGCAGCTTCTTGGATTGGGCGGGGGGCAGGGAACGGCATCATGAGTATACGGAAAGAGGTCGTCGCGCGTTTTCGCGAATTGCATGCCGGTCCGGGATCATTCGTCATTCCAAATCCGTGGGACATCGGCTCGGCGCGGCTGCTGGCCGGCCTCGGGTTCGAGGCGCTGGCGACCACCAGTTCGGGTTTCGCCTGGAGCACGGGCCGGACGGACGGCCAGGTGAGCCGCGACGAAGTGCTCGATCATTGCCGGAGCATAGCCGCTGCGACTCCGCTGCCCGTCAACGCGGATCTGGAGAAGTGCTTCGCCGACGATCCCGCCGGCGTCGCCGATACCATCGCCCTCGTTTCCGCGACCGGCGTTGCGGGTGCCTCGGTCGAGGACTTCTCCGGCGATCGTTCGCGGCCGATCTATGACTTCGATCATGCCGTGGCGCGTGTCAAAGCCGCGGTCGCAGCCGCTCATGCGTTCGAGGACCCGATCCTGATCTGTGCGCGCACGGAAAACTATCTGCACGGGCGCAGGGACCTCGCCGATACGATTGCCCGCCTCAAGGCGTTCGCCGATGTCGGAGCGGACGTGCTCTATGCGCCCGGTCTTGCCGGCATGGAGGAGATCAAGGCGTTGGTTGCCGCCGTGGACCGCCCGGTCAATGTGCTGGTCAGCAGCTTCAACGCGGACCTTACAGTCGATCAGCTGACGGCGGCGGGCGTCCGGCGCATCAGCGTCGGCGGTGCGCTGGCGCGAGCGGCGATGGGTGGGTTGCTTTCGGGCGCCCGCGAAATCATGCAGCGTGGCACGTTCGGATATGGCCGGACCGTGCCCGCCGGCACAGACCTCGACGCTGCGATGAGCGCGGTTGCGGGAACAGCCTCGGCGAAACGGAACTAGAGTGCTTCCGGAAAAGTGGGAACCGGTTTTTCCGAAAAGAAGCACGACAAAACAAAAATCTAGGGCCCTTTCTGGGATTCAACCAAAACCAGAAAGGCCCTAATGTTGCGGTTCCGAAGTTCGCCACACCTCGACGCTGCCAACGCCTCGAGCGAAGCTCAGAATCAAAAAAGGAACGCTGGCATTGAAGTTTTGCTGTTAGCCGGCCGGATCGCCCGCCCCGCTGCTCGGGGAGGGAGGTGTGTGGCGGTGCAGCGGAGCGGGCTGCCCAGCCGGCCGGACTCCAACGGCTTTTGCAGCACGGGTGTGCTGCGGTCCGCCGAAGGAGTCCGTCGCGCCAAAGAGCAGGGAGCGGGGGTCCCCGCACTTTAGCAAAGCGGCGCCGCTCCGTGCGAAGCGGCGGAAAGGTGTGGTCGCAACGACATCGCGACTTCGACATCGCGACTTCGATTGTCCGTGTATCGCTTGAGGGGCAGCGAGGTGCGCGCTCGAGCAATTGGGCGCGCGATCGTCAAGCTGCTCGTTGCTTAGCGTCTGACCGGCCTGGACGATCTCCCCCATGGATCGCCTGCTAGCCCCTAGACAGCCGGAAGTGTCTCTCTCGACGACGCAATGAGGCCGTTGAATTGTGGGGAGAGCGTGGCCGAACCGGGACTGATTTCAATTATTGTTTCTGTCGCTCGATCAAATCTGTTGACATCATGCGAAATGTCGAGCGCGCAGACCGCGTGTGTCTGACGGCCACCGGGCGCGATGGACGGGCGGAACGCCGGCGCCGTGTAAATCGGTGCGGTGTAACAAGCGCGTTGCGCTCGGTCGCTATTCTGGAATAGGGCATTGTCTGCGACGTGGCGGACCCAAGATTGAAGATGACGCTGACTTTTCACACCCTGGACGTTTTCACGCGACAGCGGCTCGCCGGCAATCCGCTGGCCGTCGTCCTCGACGCCGATGGCCTCGACGCTGACCGCATGCAGGACATCGCGCGCGAGTTCAATCTCCCTGAGACCGTATTCGCGATGCGGCCGTCGAACCCGGCGCACTGGGCGAAGATCCGCATCTTTACTCCGGCCGCCGAAATTCAGTTCGGAGGCCATCCGACAATCGGAACCGCGGTTTTGCTCGCTGAATTGCGGATGGCGGCGATGGGTGCGAACCAGGATGCTCTGATCACGCTGGAGATCGAGATCGGCATCGTTCGCGTCGGCGTGCGGATGGCGGCAGGGACAGCTTCTTTCGCTGAGTTCGATGCGCCGATGCTGCCGCAGTCCGCCGGTTCGCTCGCGCCGGCTGAACAGCTTGCCGCCGCGCTCGACCTCATTCCGAGCGAGATCGGATTTGCCAACCATCGGCCGAGCCGGTTCTCTGCCGGCAACAGCTTTGCATTCATCCCGGTCAGGTCGCTGTCCGCCATTGCCAAGGCCCGGCCCGCAGGCGCGGCCTGGCCCACCGCGTTCGGCGGACAGGGCCTTGTCGGCGCCTATCTCTATACGAACGAGACGGTGCACAAGTCGTCGGCCTTCCATGCTCGTATGTTCGCGCCCGATTTCGGGATTGCGGAGGATCCGGCCACCGGCTCGGCAGCCGTTGCCCTGGCCGGCGTCGTTCAGCGCTTCGATGCGCCGCCCGATGGTGTGCACAAGCGCATGATCGAGCAGGGCTATGAGATGGGCCGCCCCAGCAGCGTGGAAATGTCCCTGGAGATCAGCGGCGGCGAACTCGGCGGTGTCCGGATCGGTGGCGCTGCCGTCAGGGTCTCCGAGGGCACGCTTCTGGTTTGAACGCCCGAGCGGCAGCCGGCCTGGGTCACAAATCCACCGCCGATGCAACTTTAATGTCTTGTCGCCTGTGCGCGGATGTTGCGCTTGCATTCGAACGCGGTTGCAGGCAAATAAGCGTCACGCTGGCGCCAGTTCGGCTGTCGGCGGCAGGATATTGACCGGCCAATGCGCATCGACAGGCACATTTCCGCTCTGTCTCCGGCCCGCGACCCGCGGCCGCTAATTGCGCATGCCCGGCTTGCCGGCGCTTTGGGCGCCCTGCTCCTTATTAGCCCCTGAGCCTCCGAGGTTCCGCATCTCGCGCGGGACGGTGCTCAGGGGATACCGACTTTCCAGCACAGCGGGCCCGCCGGTTGATCGTCGCCGGCTCTTGTGGTCCAACTCGATTGATTTCCAGAGGCAGATACCATGACCGACCATCCGACAAACCCGTCCCGAGACGCCATAATTGCCGCCGCGGCGCAGGCGGCCGAAGGCGACCGGGTCCTCATTTTCGATACCACGCTGCGCGATGGCGAGCAGTCGCCGGGCGCCACCATGACGCTGGAGGAGAAACTCGAGGTTGCCGAGCTGCTCGACGAGATGGGCGTGGACATCATCGAAGCCGGCTTTCCGATCGCCTCGGAGGGCGACTTCGAGGCCGTCAGCGAGATCTCCAGGCGCGTGAAGAACGCGACCGTCGCCGGCCTTGCCCGCGCCGGCTTCAAGGATATCGACCGCTGCGGCGAGGCCGTGCGGCATGCCGTACAGCCGCGCATCCACACCTTCCTCTCGACCTCGCCGATCCATATGAAGCACAAGCTGCAGAAGGAGCCCGAGGAGGTCATCGAGATGATCCGGGCCTCCGTCGAGCGGGCGCGCAATTACACCGCGGACGTCGAATGGTCGGCCGAGGATGCGACCCGGACGGAGCATGATTTCCTGTGCTGCTGCGTCGAGACCGCGATCAAGGCCGGCGCGACGACGATCAATATTCCGGACACTGTGGGCTACACGGTGCCGGAGGAATATCATGCGCTGATCAGGATGCTCCGCGAACGCGTGCCGGGGGCGGATGCCGTCGTGTTCTCCACCCACTGCCACAACGATCTCGGCATGGCGGTTGCGAACTCGCTGGCCGGAGTCAGGGCCGGTGCGCGCCAGATCGAATGCACCATCAACGGCATCGGCGAGCGTGCCGGCAACGCCGCGCTCGAAGAGATCGTGATGGCGATCAAGACCCGCTCCGACGTGCTGCCCTATACCACCGGCATCGAGGCAACGCTGTTGACGCGAGCCTCCAAGCTCGTATCCGCCGCGACCTCATTCCCGGTCCAGTACAACAAGGCGATCGTCGGCCGCAACGCATTCGCCCACGAGAGCGGCATCCACCAGGACGGCATGCTCAAGCACACCCAGACCTACGAGATCATGACGCCGGAGTCCGTCGGTGTCGCCAAGACGTCGCTGGTGATGGGCAAGCATTCCGGCCGCAACGCCTTCCGCACCAAGCTGAAGGAGCTCGGCTACGACCTCGGCGACAACTCATTCGAGGACGCCTTCAACCGCTTCAAGGCGCTGGCGGACCGCAAGAAGGTCGTCTACGACGAGGACATCGAGGCGCTGGTGGACGAGGAGATCGCCACCTTCGCAGACCGCATCAAGGTGGTCTCGCTGACGGTGATCGCAGGCACCCAGGGGCCGCAGTCGGCAACGCTGACCCTCGACATCGAGGGCAAGCAGCAGACCGTGCAGTCGGCCGGCAACGGTCCTGTCGATGCAACCTTCAATGCGATCCAGAAGCTGGTGCCACATAAGGCCGCGCTCGAGCTCTACCAGGTCCACGCGGTCACCGAAGGCACGGACGCGCAGGCGGAGGTCTCGGTCAGGCTGCAGGAGGACGGGCATACGGTCACGGCCCGGGCGGCCGATCCCGACACGCTCGTGGCATCTGCCAAGGCTTACATCAGCGCCCTCAACAAGCTGATGATCAAGCGCCAGCGGCTTGTGGTGGCGCAGGCCCGCGGGCCTGAGACGGCGCGGTTGAAGGGCATCTGAACACACCGCTTCGGAAAGCGGCATTCTCACGGGAGCTGGGCGGCTTGGCGGCCGCCCGCTCTTTTGACGTCGTTTCGGAAAGACGCAGGCGTGAGCCATTTCCCCTGCGCATGGCTCCAGTGTCAGAACGCGTCGTTGCCTGCCCCGGCCCGTATGGCACAATGCGATGAGGATGCGCTGCACACATTCTATGCCGTTGGAGGACGCTCATGAACCAGGATCCGGTCGCCAGCCCGCCGTTCAAGCCGCCCGTCGTCGACAGCCTCGCGGTCAGGGTCGTGGTCGATTCCGCCTACGAGCGGTTTCTTCCGGAGATGACGCATGAGTTTGCGAAGATCGAGAACATCAGCCTGGTGCCTGGCCGTCAGATGACGACGTTTGCGTGCGAGTGGGGGCTGTCCCTTCATCTCGAATCGCGGGCCGGTGGAGAGAGCGGCCAGTACATCGTCGATTTCGGCTACACGCCGGAGATCATCAATCGCAATTTCGATCTGCTCGACATCGATTCGCGCAAGATCAACGGCCTCATTCTTTCGCATGCGCACCGGGATCACTTCGGCGGCATGGCAGGCTTCGTCACTCAGCATCGCAACCGCATGCCTGCGGACCTCGCCCTCTACGTCGGGGCGGAGGATGTCTTCCGCGAGCGCTGGCTCGGAAAGCCGGAGAATCCGGTCTCGTGGGGTGCGGTCGACAAGATCACGCTGACCGCGCAGAAGGTCGCGCCGGTGTGCTGCGACAGGCCGCAGACGCTGGCAGGCGGTTTCACCACCGGCTTCATCGGCCGCAACTCCTTCGAGACCGTGACCGGCGGCTCCATGGTCGTTGATTACGATCACTTCACGGAGGATGAGCGCAAGGGCAAGCTGGTCAAGGACACCCATCCCGGCGAGCATGCGACCTGCTACATTGTGAAAGGGCGCGGCCTTGTCGTCATCACATCGTGCGGCCACGTCGGCTTGATCAATACCATCAAGACGGCGATGCATGTCTCGGGCGTCGACAAGCTGCACGCCGCGATCGGCGGCTTCCACCTCGGCACGGCGCCGCTCGACTACATCGACAAGACGATCGACGAGCTCGAATCGCTGAAACCCGATGTCGTCATTCCGATGCACTGCTCAGGCGCAAATTTCATCGAGCGCATGCGCACGCGGATGCCGAAGCAGCTTGTGACCTCGAACGTCGGCGCCCGCTTCACATTCGGACTGTGAGTGCCGCCAGCCTGCCCGTTCCCCGCGCACGGGCCCTGCCCTGCCATCTTAGCGCCATAGCGCCCGGGAGCCTCGATTGGCTGTTGAAACGATGACGCGGCCCTCTCAGCCGAGCGAGCCCGAGAGCGCCTACGCCTGGGCCCGGCTGTGGGCGGGGCTTGCGCTGGGTTCCATCGGCGGCGTCGGCATGTGGTCCTACGTCGTTATTCTGCCTCAGGTGCAGGCGGAATTCGGCATAAGCCGCGGGTGGGCGTCGCTCCCTTACGCCGCCAGCATGCTGGGTTTCGGCCTCGGCAACATCCTGATGGGCCGGTTCTCGGACCGTCACGGCGTCTTCCGCCTCATCGTCGGCGGCGGCATCGCGATCGTCGTCGGCTTCGCTGCCGCGGCGATGTCGCAGAACGTCTGGCAGCTCGCCCTGGCGCAAGGGCTCGTGATCGGTTTGCTGGGGTCGTCATCCGTGTTCGGACCGTTGCTGTCGGACATCTCCCAGTGGTTCGTGCGCCGGCGCGGACTGGCGGTCGGCATCGTCGCGTGCGGAAACTACATGGCAGCGGTGATCTGGCCGCCGATCGTACAGCATTTCGCCGAAACGGCCGGCTGGCGCGTGACCTACGTCGGCATCGGGATCGTGTGTTTCGCAACGATGCTGCCGCTCGCGCTAATGATGCGTAGGCCGCCGCCGTCCGAAGCCGCTGCGCGCGGCATGGAGCAGCAGAGCATGCCGGGCTGGCATGCATCGCCGCAGCGTCAGACGGCGTTGTCGCCGAACGTGCTGATGGCGTTTCTGATCGTGGCGGGCATTGCCTGCTGCGTGGCGATGGCCATGCCGCAGGTGCACATCGTGGCGTTGTGCGCGGACCTCGGCTACGGCCCTGCCCGCGGTGCCGAGATGCTGTCGGTGATGATGGCGGGCGGCGTGATCAGCCGGCTGATTTCGGGCTGGATCTGCGATCGCATCGGCGGGCTGATGACATTGCTCGCCGGGTCGATCCTGCAGGGCATCGCGCTGCTGATGTTTCTGCCGTCGGACGCTCTGGTCTCGCTGTACGTGGTGTCCGGCCTGTTCGGGCTGTTCCAGGGCGGCATCGTGCCGGCTTATGCCATCATCGTGCGCGAGTATTTCAATGTGCGCGAGGCGGGGCAGCGCATCGGCATCGTGCTGTTTGCGACCCTGATCGGGATGGCGCTCGGCGGCTGGATGTCGGGCCGGATATTCGATGTCACCGGCACCTACTATTGGGCCTTCGTGAACGGCATCGCCTGGAACCTCCTCAACGGCTCCATCGCCGGCTACCTGCTATGGCGGCTCGGACGGCCGGGCCGCGGCTCCGGAGGCAGCACGATCGCAAACGAGCCGCGCCCGGCGACAGCCTGACCTCGCAAGGCGCGGCCGGATCGCTGCGCCGGTCTCGATCCGTGCAGCTTCAATCCTCGAACGGATCGCGCATCAGGATGGTGTCCTCACGTTCGGGCGAGGTGGACAGGAGCGTCACAGGGCGCTCGATCAGTTCCTCGATCGTCCGCACGTACTTGACCGCCTCCGCCGGCAGCTCCGCCCATGAGCGCGCACCCTGCGTCGACTGCTTCCAGCCGGTGAACGTCTCGTAGATCGGCTTCACCCGGGCTTGAGCGTTGTGGCCGGCCGGCAGCCGGTCGATCCGCTCGCCGTCGAGAATATAGCCGGTGCACACATTGATCTCCGCGAGTCCGTCCAGGACGTCGAGCTTTGTGAGCGCGATGCCGTCGATGCCGGACACCTTGGCGACTTGCCGCACGAGGCAGGCGTCGAACCATCCGCAGCGGCGCTTGCGTCCCGTCACGGTGCCGAACTCGTGTCCGCGCTCGCCGATCCGCTCGCCGATCTCGTCGTCGAGCTCGGTCGGGAACGGCCCGGCGCCGACCCGCGTCGTGTAGGCCTTGGCGATACCCAGTACGTAGCCGATGTGACCGGGGCCCATGCCCGAGCCGATCGCCGCCTGCGCGGCAACCGTGTTGGAGGATGTCACGAACGGATAGGTGCCGTGGTCGATGTCGAGCAGCACGCCTTGCGCGCCTTCGAACAGGATGCGCTTGCCCGAGCGCCGCTCGCGGTCGAGCAGGTCCCACGTCACGTCCATGTAGGGCAGGATCTTCGGCGCGATCTCGGTGAGCTGGCGCATCAGCTCATCCGGCCCGATCTCGGGTTGTCCGAGCCCGCGCCGCAATGCGTTGTGATGCACGAGAATGCGATCGACCTTGGGGCCCAGCGTGTCGAGGTTCTTGAGGTCCTGCACGCGAATCGCGCGGCGGCCGACCTTGTCCTCATAGGCAGGCCCGATGCCGCGCCCGGTGGTGCCGATCTTGGCGCTCCCGGCCGCAGCCTCCCGGAGCTGGTCGAGTTCCCCATGCAGAGGCAGGATCAGCGTCGCGTTCTCGGCGATGCGTAAGTTCGTCCGCGTGACGCTGACACCCTGCGACTTGAGTTTCTCGATCTCGTCGAGGAGAGCCCAGGGGTCGATCACGACGCCATTGCCGATAACGCCCAGTTTGCCGGCCCTCACGACGCCGGACGGCATCAGGGAGAGCTTGTAGGTCTGGTTGCCGATGACCAGCGTATGGCCCGCGTTATGCCCGCCCTGAAAGCGAACCACGACGTCCGCACGCTCCGACAGCCAGTCGACGATCTTGCCTTTGCCTTCGTCGCCCCACTGGGCGCCGACCACGACCACATTCGCCATTAGCTGATCCTGTCACGAATAGGCCCCGGCTTCACGCCAGGGCCAGGATTGCCTCCACTATAGCCAAGCGGACGGGGTCCGGCCAGCAGGGAAGGTCTGCAGGGAACGTCTGCTAGCCCCGGCCGGGACGCCATCCCGTCTGGACCAGACTCGGATTGTGGCGGATCGGCTCATGCGCTGCTGCTTCGCCCTTTGAGCTTGTCCCAGCCTTCGAGCCGCCTGACGGCTTCTGCCATGTCCGCCGTCGGGCCGGAGTAGGAGAACCGCAGGAAATTGATCCCTCGCGCTTCGTCGAAGTCGATGCCGGGGGTGACGGCAATGTCGAGTTCCTCCAGCATCGAAGCCGCCATTGCCGCGCTGTCGGCGAACTCATGCGGTATGAAGGCGGATACGTCTGCGTAGAGATAGAAAGCCCCATCCGCAGGGGCGAATTCGGCGATCCCGACCTTTGGCAGACCGTCCAGCAGCAGCCGCCTGTTGGCGGCGTAGACTGAGCGGTTGGCTTCAAGCTCCCCGGCCGCCTCGAAGGCAGCCAGCGCCGCCGCCTGCGAGGCTGCTGGGGCCGAGATGTAGAGGTTCTGCCCCAGCCGTTCCACGCTCCGCACCAGCGCCGGCGGCACCACCATCCAGCCGACGCGCCACCCGGTCATCGAGAAGTATTTGGAAAACGAGTTGATGACGATCACGTCGTCCGAAAAGCTTAACGCCGACCGCGCCGGAAGCGTGTAGGTCAGGCCATGATAGATCTCGTCGGAGACGAACCACATCCGGCGCTGCCGGCAGGTCTCGATCAGCGCGCCGAGACGCTCGGGCTCCAGCATGGTGCCGGTCGGGTTCGACGGGCTTGCCACCAGCAGTCCGGCCGCGCCCTACGCCTGTGCCGCAGCGGCAACCGCCTCGGGCGTGGGCATCCACCGGTCGGCAGCTCCCGTTGTGATCAGCGCCGAGCCGATATCGAGCGCCCGCAGGATGTGCCGGTAGCACGGATAGCCCGGAGACGGCAGCAGCACCGTCTCGCCGGCATCGAACAGCGTCAGGAAGGTCAGGACGAAGGCGGCGGACGATCCTGTGGTTACGATGATCCGTTCTGGCGCGATGTCGAGGCCGTGCTGATCGCGGTAGTGCCGGGAAATACGTGATCTGAGCGGCGGGATGCCGAGCCCTTCCGTGTAGCCCAGCGTATCCAGGTCGATCCGTTGCTTGACCGCTTCGCGCGCGATCGCCGGCGCCGGCGTGCCGGGTTGGCCGACCTCCATGTGGATCACCTGCCGGCCCTGCGCCTCGCGGCGCGCAGCCGCGCTGATCACGTCCATGACGATGAATGGAGCGATGGCGCTTCGGCGTGCCGGCTGGCGCGGGAGATCCGCCGTTCCGTTGTCGATGCTCCGGTTCATCACGCTCCATCCGCGGCTGCATCACCGTTGCTTACCGGCTTCCCCGCTCCCTGCCAACTCGGCGCGCCCTCCGCTGTCTCCCCGCCGATGCCCGTCGCCGCGAACGAAGGCGCATTTGGCGAGACTGCGTGGATCCACTGAATAGGCGGCGAAGCACAAGTGATCCAAGTGGCTGCGCATAGCCCTGTTTGTCGCCTTGCATCCGCGATACTCACATGCCAAGCCTGTCGCGTTGCCTCGGAGCAGCCGGGTTCAGGACATTGGCATCTTCGCGGCCGCGACAGTCATTTAATCACCGCATTTGCGGCACTAGGCTCATGTGAGCGCTACGAGACTTTGCTTCCTTGCGTGGGATGCGTTGGAGGCGCGGTTTGCCGGTCTCAGTGCCGGATGATGCACAGACGGGATGACAATCGTGCTCAGCTCAACCAGACGACGCCACCCGTTCGGGGTGGCCATCGCCGCGGCGCTGATGTGGGGCATCGGCCTGGTCGCGGCCTCCAGCGGCGCGTCGGCGCAACAGCTGATCTACGACGACGAGATCGAGAACCTGCTCGACGATTACGCGAGACCGATCTTCAAGGCCGCCGGACTGAACAACGGCCACATCACGATGCGGATCATCAACGATCCGACCTTCAACGCCTTCGTTCTGGATGGACGCAACGTGTTCATCCACACCGGCACGCTGATGCAGGCCGACACGCCCAATCAGGTCATCGGCGTGATCGCGCACGAGGTCGGTCACATCGACGGCGCCCATCTCGCCGCCCTGCGCGCAGAGATGCAGCGGGTTCAGACCGGGATGATCCTGACCCGCGTGATCGGCATCGCCGCAGCCGTTCTCGCGCGCAACTCTGCCGCCGCGTTTGCTGCCGATGATCCCTGGCTCAAGACGTTTCTGGCACGCCGCCGCCAGCAGGAATCGTCGGCTGACCAGGCCGGCGTGAGGTTTCTCACGCGGACCCACCAGTCAGGCCGCGGAATGCTTGAGACGTTCGAAAAGCTCGGAATCGAAAACCGGGCTTATGGCGTCAACCCCTACCTGCTGAGCCACCCCACCGAACGTACGCGCATAGCCCATCTTCGCGATGCTGTTCAGCGCAGCCCATATTACAACACCAAAGACTCGCCGGCACTGCAACTGCGCCACGATCTCGTCCGCGCCAAGCTGAGAGGTTTCACCCTGCCGGCCCAGGACGTGGTCAACCTCTACCGCAACGACAACAGCCTGCCGGCGCGCTATGCCCGGGCCATTGCGGCCAACTGCTCGGGCAACTGTACGCGCGCGATCGGTCAGATCGACGAGCTGATCAAGGCCGCGCCTCAGAATCCGTATTTCTGGGAGCTGAAGGGACATGTTTATGCGAGGGAGGGCAAGTCCGCCCAGGCGATCCCGGCCCTGCGCCAGACCTTGAAGCTTGGCGGCAACCGGTCGCATCTGGTCAAGACGGAGCTGGCGAGAATGCTGGTAAGTTCCAGCAATCCGGCCTATTTGGATGAGGCGATCCGTCTGCTGGAGGTGATGCTCGATACCAATGAGGAGGCCTCCGGGTATTCCCTTCTGGCCCGGGCCTATGCGGCCAAGGGGCGGGAGGCGGAGGCGGAAGTCGCCATGGCCTACGCACATTTGCAGCGTGGTAACAACAAGCAGGCCATAATCTTTGCCAAGCGGGCGCAGCGTAAGCTCAAGGTCGGAAGCCGGGCTTGGCGCAAGGCTGACGACATCATCAAGACGACGCCGGCGGGTGATCGCTGACGGACGAACCCGAAGGCCGAGCCATTTGAACGCCGCACCTTAGGCGGCACGCAAGCTGGAACTGGTTCGCAGCATGCCTAATGCTGCACAATGGAGACAATCGCGCATGGCAACGAACCCCCTCTCTTCTGTGCTGGACGCGCTGACCACCCGGAAAGGCGCGGTGATCGCAGGCGTCGCCATGCTCGGCTTTGCCGTGCTCTTCAACATTGTCCGCTCCACCACGCCGACAGGCGCCGAGACGGCGAGTACAGCCGCTGCCACGGCCTCCGCCCCGTTCAGGGTCGCCGAGGCGGGTGCAGCCGCCAAAGGCGGGTTCACCCAGCCCCAGGTCGACGCCATCCAGGACATCGTAAGGCAGTACCTGCTCAAGAACCCCGAGCTCATGATCGAGGTCACCAAGGAGCTGGAGAAGCGCCAACTCGCCCGTCAGGAAGCTGAGCACCTGCAACTTATTGGCGCGAACAAGTCGAAGATCTTCTCGAGCGCGAAGGACTTCGTCGCCGGTGACCCGAAGGGCGACGTCACGGTTGTCGAGTTCTTCGACTATAATTGTGGGTGGTGCAAGCGGGCGCTGAACGAGGTCATCAAGTTGACCAAGGCCGATCCCAAAGTCCGGGTCGTGATGAAGGAGTTTCCGATCTTCGGCGATGGCTCCATGCTGGCCGCGAAGGCGGCGATGGCGTCCCGGAGCCAGGGCAAGTACTGGGAATTCCATACCGCCATGATGCGGGAGAAGCAGGTCGGGCCGCAGAACGTGTTCGTCATTGCAGAGCGCGTGGGCCTCGACGTCGCGCAGCTCAAGAAGGACATGGCCGATCCGGCGATCGAAAATGCCCTGAAGGAGACGCATGAGATCGCCCAGCACCTGAACATTGAGGGAACTCCCGGCTTCATCGTCGACGGCAAGGTCAACGTCGGCTTCCTGCCGATGGAGGGCCTGCAGCGGCTGGTGGCGGATACCCGCAAGACCGGCTGCAAGATGTGCTGAGCCGCGGCTCCTCTGTGGCGGCTGCCTTCGGCCGCCCGTTTGGCGGCGAGGACCCCGGTCCCGGCGCCATGCACACGTCTGTTGCGGCGGCCCTTTCGCTGGCGCGGGAAAGCTGATACATGGGCCCCTGGCGGCGGGCAGCTCGTGCGCGCATCAGGCAGCAGGCAATGGCGTGTGGGCCGTTGCCCAGGGTTTGCCCCGCAGCCGGTTTCCCGCTCCCGCCCAAAAGCGTGAACGTCCCTCGAAGGCCGAGATGCCGAAGCCGATTTTTGTACTGAATGGACCGAACCTGAACATGCTGGGGCTGCGTGAGCCGGAGATCTACGGCTCGGTTACGCTGGATGACGTCCGCGCCCGGATCGAGGCGTACGGCAAGGCCAAGAACGTGGACATCGATTTCAGGCAGAGCAATCACGAGGGCGATCTGATCGATTGGCTGCATGAGGCAAGAGAAAGCGCCAGCGCCGTGATCCTGAATGCCGGCGCATTGACGCATACCTCGATCGGGTTGCTGGACGCCATGAAGTCGGCGGCGACCCCGGTCGTCGAGGTGCATTTGTCGAACATCTTCGCGCGCGAGAGCTTCCGTCACCACTCCTTTGTCTCGATGGCCGCGGTCGGGGTGATCTGCGGATTCGGCGCGAAGGGATACGAGATGGCGATCGACGCGCTGCTGGAGCGTGGCGCAACGGCTGGCTGAGGCGGCTTGCCGCCCGGCGACGGTGCGGCGCCCCAATCACGGGACCTGCAGGGCATGGCAAAGGAACCCAGGGAAAAGATCAACATCGAGCGCGAAGCCATCCAAGAGCTCGCTTCGCTCCTCAACGAAACCGGCCTCTCGGAGATCGAGATCGAACGCGCAGGCCTGAGGATTCGGGTCGCCCGTTCGCTGAGCGTGGCGGTTGCCCCGGCGGCGACGGGAGCCGTGACAGCGCCGGCAGCCGCAGTGGCCCAGAGCCCCGAACCGTTGGCAGCCGCCGTCGATCCCGCCACCCATCCCGGCGCAGTCAAATCGCCGATGGTCGGCACGGCCTATCGCGCGCCGGAGCCGGGCGCGCCGGCCTTCATCGAGATCGGGGCACGGGTCGTCCAGGGGCAGACGCTGCTCATCATCGAAGCGATGAAGACCATGAACCACATCCCGGCGCCGAAGGCCGGCGTGGTCGCCCAGATTCTGTTCGAGAACGGTCAACCGGTGGAGTTCGGCGAACCGCTGGTGGTGATTGAATGATTTCCCGCCTTCGCCCCCGGACCTGAACGGACGGGGAGCGTCATGAAGACGAGCAAGATGTTCGACAAGATCCTGATAGCCAATCGAGGTGAGATCGCGCTGCGGATCCAGCGCGCGTGCAAGGAACTCGGCATCGCCACGGTGGCGGTGCATTCGACGGCGGATGCGGATGCAATGCACGTCCGTCTCGCCGACGAGAGCGTGTGCATCGGCCCGCCGCAGTCGTCCGAGAGCTATCTCAACATTCCCCGGCTGCTGGCCGCCTGCGAGATTACAGGCGCCGATGCGGTGCACCCGGGGTATGGCTTCCTCTCGGAGAATGCGCGCTTTGCCGAGATCCTCGAGGAGCACCAGATTACCTTTATCGGGCCGACGTCCGAGCATATCCGGATCATGGGCGACAAGATCGTCGCCAAGGAGACCGCCAAGGAGCTCGGCATTCCGGTGGTTCCCGGCTCGGACGGCGCCATTCGCACGGAAGCCGAAGCCATCGAGGTTGCCAAGTCGATCGGCCTGCCGGTGCTGATCAAGGCTGCCGCTGGCGGCGGTGGCCGCGGCATGAAGGTCGCCCGGACCGAGGCTGACCTGGGGCAGGCCTTGTCGACCGCGCGTGCCGAAGCCAAGGCGGCGTTCGGCGACGATGCCGTCTATATCGAGAAATATCTCTCCAAGCCGCGCCACATCGAGTTCCAGGTCCTGGGTGACGGCAGGGGCAACGCCATCCATCTGGGCGATCGCGACTGCTCCCTTCAGCGTCGCCATCAGAAGGTGTGGGAGGAGGCCCCCTCGCCCGCGCTCAACGACGAACAGCGCGTCAGGATCGGCAATACCGTCGCCGCCGCGATGCGGAAGATCAAATACCGGGGCGCGGGAACAGTAGAGTTCCTGTTCGAGGACGGCGAATTCTACTTCATCGAGATGAATACCCGCCTCCAGGTCGAGCATCCGGTGACGGAGGCCATCACCGGCATCGATCTTGTGCTGGAGCAGATTCGCGTCGCCTCCGGTGCGCCGCTGACGTTGAAGCAGGAGGACGTCGTGTTCTCCGGTCATGCGATCGAATGCCGGATCAACGCCGAGAACCCGCAGAATTTCCGCCCCTCACCGGGCAAGATCACCTATTGGCATCCCCCCGGCGGCCTCGGAGTGCGTGTCGATTCCGGCGCCTACCAGGGCTATCGGATACCGCCGAACTACGACAGCCTGATCGGCAAGCTGATCGTGCACGGCAAGAACCGCAATGAATGCCTGATGCGCCTCAGGCGCTGCCTGTCGGAATTCGTGATCGACGGCATCGAGACGACGATTCCGCTGTTCGGGGAACTCGTCCGCCAGCCCGACATCGTCAACGGGATGTACGACATCCATTGGCTGGAGCGCTTTCTCGGCAAGGCCGAGTGATCAGCGCTCTGATCATCGCCGTCGTTCGCACGGACGCCTGAACGCGAGCCGGACTGTTACAGCGGGATCGCGAGCAACGTGTCGATGCGCGAGCTGTCCAGCACGACGAGCCGGCGCTTCAGCGTCGCGGTGCCGTCCGCAACCTGATAGGTGTCGATATAGCGCCCCGTCGCATAGAGATCGGTTTCGCCGGTCCGCATGATGCGCGCCACGATGAACGGCGTCTCGCTGTCGATCTCGTCATCGCGTTCGGCCAGCACGAGAGGCGCGCCGAGCAGATGCCGATAGCTGTGCCGCTCGAAGATGTTGGCCTCTCTGAGCGCCGACACCCGGTCCCGAAGCATGCCGTTCGAGTTGGCGAAGACCACCCCGGCTTCCAGTCCCTGCCGGTGGTTCTCGGCCGTGGTGATGACGTAAAGGCACGGATCGGCAAAAAAACCGGGCCAGTCTTCCAGCCGGTCGTTGTCGATGGCGTGCGCGTAGGCCGCCTGGGTCTGGGAGATCAATCGGTATACGTCGATGGTCATGGGAGGGCTCGCTTGCGGGGCCGGCGCCGGGGACTCAGAGTCCCATCGTCGTGCGGTATTGTTTCCAGAACCCGCGCACGGAGGCTTCGTTCACGCGGCTGTCGCTGGATTCGGCCGTCGAGCCGCCCATTTCCAGCACGGCGTTGTGATCTCCGGCTCCCGCGATGCCGCGCTGGACGAAGCCTCCGACGCAGCCGTCCTCCATCGAGATGAATCCCGCCGGTCCAACCAGATTGCTTTGCTTCAGCCGCACCATCCTCTGTTCCGGCGTATCCGACTCGAAACCGATATAGGTCCAGTGAAGATCGGTCTTTCCGGCCCCGCGCGGCACCACGCGGCGCACGGCAACCGAGTTCTGGATCTGCTGCAGCACGAACGTGGGGAATACGGAAAGAATCTGCAGCGTGATCCCGTCCGGGAACTCGTCGAAGCCCGCCAGCAGTGACGGATCGGCCAGACGGTACTTGCTGTCCGAACGCAGCTTCTCGGCGCCGTAGTCCCTGGTCATCGCGGCGGCCCTGTCGATCTGGTTGTAACTGATGTGATGCCCGCCGCCCGGGCTCACGATCACGCCGCCCTTGTAGGAAAGCTGGTTCAGCTCGAACGTCGTGAAGAAGAGATGCAGGATGGAGGCGTGATAGCTGTCCTTCACGTTCTCCACGTAAAGCTTCCAGTTGTTGGGCAGCACTTGCGTGTAGCGTGCGAGGACGACCGGCTTGCGTCCGGCGAAAACGCGCTCGATGCGCGGCAGAAACTCCGATCCCAGATAGTCCTCGAGTGCCGGCGCCTGCTCGCTGAACGTGCCGAACACGAGCCCGTGCACGACCGCGACCCGGACTTTGCGCGGATGATGGTCTTCGAGGCGGAACGTACCCGGCATTCCGCCTTTGCCCTTGACTCCGCGTCTGAACGCGACGCCGGTCAGGTTGCCCTTCAGGTCATAGGTCCAGCCGTGATAGACGCACTGGAAGTCGCGGTGCCCTTTGCCCTGTTCCTCCAGGCAGATCAGAGCGCCGCGATGGGCGCAGCGATTTTCGAATGCGTGGAGAGTTCCGTCTTCGTCGCGCGTGATCACCACCGGCGTGTCGCCGATCGAGCTGGTCCGGAAATCGCCGGGGTCTCGAACTTCGACGTCCAGGCAAAGAAAGCTCCACACCGGCCCGCGGAAGATGGACGCCTGTTCCCGCGCATAGATGTCCTCGCGCTGAAAGACCCAGTACGGAACGCGGGTGAGACCTCCGGCCGGCCAGTGGTCCACCGGCTCCAATGCTGGATGGCTGACAGCGGCGGTTGGCATGGTTCCTCCTGGCGATTGCGAGGCGCGGGCGCCGACAATTTTCTTAGATGGCTAATTTCATGGGTCCCGAGTGTCAACTTGCCTAAAGCGCGCATGGGCATGCTGATGCCTGCATTGAGGCATGCCGATAGTCGTGGCACAGTGGCGGCCAATTCCACAATGACCGATCCCAATGCATGGGAGGAACCACATGAACGTCCACGCCAAGCCCGAGACCCGCGCCCCTCTCGCCGAGAAGGCCCGCGAGGCGATGGAGCAGATGAACGCGGAAGCCGCTCATCTCAACATCTGGCTGAGGACCTGGGCCAATGCGCCGGCGCAGAAGCCGTGGTTTACCCATACCGCCGCCGATACCGTTGGCGAGCTTGCCCAGGGACGTGTGGCGGCCGCTCAGCTCAAGGCGAAGCCGCATCACTGGAAGTGGAAGGAAATCTCCCCCTACCTCGACAAGATCGCGCAGATCGCGGCGAACTCCGATGTCCCGCCGGTCGAGTTTGCGGAGCGCCAGCAGTTCCTCCTCACCAATCCCGGCCTCAATGGCCGCCTGCAGGCCGCATCGACGATCCGCTGCGCGGTTTCGATCTACAATCCAGGAGACCTGGCGCGGGCGCATCTGCATACGCCGAACGCGAGCCGGACGATCCTCTCGGAGACGGGCGGCTACACCAACGTCGAGGGCGAGCGCTGCGAGGCCGTGCGCGGAGACCTGATCCTGACGCCGACCGGCACCTGGCACGACCATGGCAATGACGGCGATAAGCCGGTGGTCTGGATCGATACGCTGGACTGGCCGATCCTGGAATTCCTGGACTGCATCTGGCTTGACGAGGACATTCCCGCCGACATCGTCGATCCGCGCGCGAACATCCCGATTCAGAAGACGCAGCAGCCGACCGGCACATCGCATCGCTTCTATGGCCAGGGCGGAATGCTGCCGGCGTTCATCGAGCACAACCGCGGCATCGGACACGGCACCAGCCCGTTCATTCACTTCCGCGGCCGTGATATCCGCGCCGCCCTCGACGGCCTGAAGCGCGAGGCCGGCGATGCGTACGAGGGCTTGCCTCTCAAATTCGTCAATCCGTCGAACGGGGCGCCGCTGTTCACGACGCTTGGCTTCGGCGCGCAGATGCTGAGGGCCGGCGAGGAGACCGCTCTCAAGCGGGAAACATCGAGCGTCGTCTATGTCGTGCTGGAAGGACGCGGGCAGACCGAGGTCGCCGGCAAGACTTTCGATTGGGAGGAGAACGACATCTTCGTCGTGCCCAACTTCCTGTGGCGGCGCCATCTCAATACTGGCGGCACAGACGCTGTGCTCTACACGATGAACGATCAGCCGCTCATGGAGAAGATCGGTCACTACCGTGCGCAGGGCCGCAAGCCGGACGGATCGGTCGAGCAGATCGTCGCCTGAGGCTAAAGCGTCGGACCTTAAATGCGACCCATGCCTGGGTCGATCTCGAAGTCGCATTTAAGGTTCAAAGACGCTTTAAAGTCATAGTGTTCTAAAGCAACTTTGGACTTGAAATTCACGCCCCGCCCAGCCTCGAACAGAGGTGAGTTTCAAGTCCGTTGCTTTAGAGTCAGCGGCAGCTGGCGTCGATCAGCTTCTTCAACCGCATCGGCGTGATCGGCAACTCGCGGACCGCGCCGGGCATCGACAGTGCGTCGTCGACGGCGGATGCGATCAGCGATCCCACCGGAGAGATGCCGCTTTCACCGGCACCCTTGATGCCAAGCGGGTTCTGCGTGCTTGGCGCATCCTCGCTGAGCAGGATCTCGACTGTCGGCGTCTCCATGGCGGTCGGCATCAGGTAGTCCGCGAGCGACATCGCCAGCGGCTGGCCGCGGCCGTCGTAGAGGAACTCTTCGAACACCGCACCGCCAAGGCCCTGCGCAAAGCCGCCCTGGATCTGTCCTGCCACCATCTTCGGGTTGATGGCCCGCCCGATGTCGTAGGCGGCCAGGATCCGCTCCAGCTCGATGCCGCAGGTCTCGCGGTCGATGCGGATTTGTGCGATCTGCACGCCGTAAGGATAGGTCTGATGCTTGGTGTCGAACCAGCCGTCAGCCGAGAGCCCCGGCGCACGTCCGCCGCGGTGAGGGGAGGTTGGTCTCAGACGCTTGGCGATCTCGCCGAGCGTGATGGACGGCCCACTGGCCCGGCCCTTGACTACGACCGTTCCGCCGACGATGTCGAGTTCCTCCGCCCGCACCTGCATCAGCTCGGACGCCACCTCGAGCGCTTTGGCCCGGACGTTGGCGGCCGCGGCGGCAGTCGCGTTTCCCGTCATCACCGTGGCCCGCGAGGCGTGGGCGCCGATGCCGAAGGGGATGCGGTCGGTGCGGCCGTGCACGACGCGGATGTTCCGGTAGTCGACGCCGAGCGTTTCCGCGCACACCTGCGCCATCGCCGTCTCGAAGCCCTGACCGATCGAGGCCCCGCCGGTTATGACCTCGATCTTGCCGTAAGGATCGACAGAAACGTGCGCGCCGTCGGTCGGACCAAGCCCGCTCTTCTCAACGAACATCGTGAGTCCGAGGCCGACGAGTTCGCCGGCCTTGCGCCGCTCCGCCGCCCGCGCTTCGGCCTCGTCCCAGCCGAATTGCTCGAGTGCCTTGTCCAGCAGCAGGGCGTAGTCGCCGGAGTCGTAGGAGACCTCGTCGCCGAGCACGGCAAGCGGCCGCTCGTAAGGCATTTCCTCCTTGGCGATGAGATTGCGGCGGCGCACTTCGACGCGTGAGATGCCGAGCCGCGCGGCGATCGCATCCATCAGCCGCTCGCGCACGAAATTCGTCTCGAACCGGCCCGGCGCCCGGTAGGTGGCCGCCGGTGTCTTGTTGGTCAGCCGGAAATGGCCGGCGGCGCGATAGGTCGGAAGCCTGTACGGCCCCGGAAGTATGCCGCAGGTCATGTCGCACACGCGCGTCGCATGCGTGCGGATGTAGGCGCCCTGATCGTGGAAGAATTCATCGTCCAACACGATCAGCCGGCCTTCGCTGTCGATGCCGGCCTTGACGTGATGGCGCTGCTGACGCGAATGATTGGCCGTGACCAGATGCTCGCGCCGGTCCTCGATCCACTTGACCGGACGCATGAAGCGCCGGGCCGCGACCAGCACCAGGATGTCCTCCGGATAGATCTCGCCGCGAATGCCGAACCCGCCGCCGGTATGGCCTTCGAACACGTGCATCTGCGCCAGGCCGAGCCCGAACATTTCGGCGAACGTCTCGCGGTTCTTGTGCGGGACCTTGGCGGCGCCGTGCAGTTCCAGCACATCGCGCGCGGCGTCGTAGCGACCGATCGCCCCTCGGGTTTCGATCGGGACGCCGGAGTGGCGTCCGACGGACAAGTCGAGCTCGACGGTGACGGCAGAGCCCTTGAGCGCCGCCTCGGAGTCGCCGTAGCCCTGCAGGCACACGGTCGGCTCCGTGCTCCGTCCCGGCGCGAATTCGCCGGTCGGCTCGTAGGCGTGCATGATCGGCGCGAGCGGCTCGATCTCGATGAACACCAGGCCGGCCGCGTCCTCGGCGATGTACGGGCTCTCGGCGAAGACGGCGGCGATCGGCTCGCCCACGTAGCGTACCGTGCCGTTGGCCAGCACCGGTTGCCGCCACGGCGCCAGCGCCTCGATCGGCCCCTCGCGAAACTCGATCGGGGGCAGATCGCTGATATCGGACGAGGTCCACACGGCATGGACACCGGGCATTTCGAGCGCTGCGGAAGCATCGACAGAGAGGATACGTCCGTGCGCCTCGGGCGAGCGGACCATCCGCATGTGGAGCTGTCCGGGAAACGAGATGTCGTCGACATAGGCGCCGCGTCCGGCCAGCAGAGGCGGGTCCTCAAGTCGGTTGACGGATTGTCCGATCACCTTCCCGCCCCTATCTCCCATGGCAACCCTCTTCCCTTTTTCCACCGGCACAATTGCCACGCGGGTAGCCGTGGTCACGTGCCGGTTGCGCATGTCACACGCAATTGCCGGTGCCGTAAAGGCCTGGAGAAAAACAGCGGCGCCGGCGGTCCGGTCAATACCGCAAGAACATGGCCCGCCGACGAGCTGCTCGCCGGGCCATCCGGCCTTCCGGATCGCCTCGATTGGGATTCGCCTGTCTAATCAGCCGCTTGCAACTTTGTTTCGATTGACCGGAACGAAGCCTGTCGCTAGCATCTTGTTTCCGTGTCGAGGCTGGGAGGGTGGGCATGAGAGGCAAGACATTGACACGTGCCGATCTGGCCGAGGCGCTCGTCAACAAGGTCGGTCTGCCACGTAACGAGTCGCAGGAGATTGTTGAGCTGGTGCTCGGCGAGATTTCGGGTGCGCTTGCACGTGGCGAAGGCGTCAAGCTTTCATCGTTTGGCTCGTTCGGCATCCGCCAGAAGGGGCAGCGAGTCGGGCGCAATCCGAAGACGGGCGAGGAAGTGCCGATCACGCCGCGCCGTGTCCTGGTGTTCCGGCCGAGCAACATCATGAAAGAGCGCATCAACGTCGGCAATAACTCCGGCAAGAGGCGGTGATCGGGGGATCGTGCCGAAACCGGTTTCGGCCGCAATCTTTTGTGCGCAATCCAGCCCGCGCTGAACTTCGCCCTTTGATGGCCATCGCCATTGCATAATCTGTCGAAGGCAGCTTTTGCAGCGCTTGGACGGATCCTCTCGCATTGCATCCCGAAAGAGCGATTATGCTGCGAGCGTGTCGATTCTCGTGTCGACAGGCTCCGCGAGGCTGCGGAGAGGAGCGAGGTCAGAACATGAGCAAGGCAGCAGATGCATTCCGTACCATCAGTGAGGTCGCCGACGACCTCGAGGTGCCCAAGCACGTTCTGCGGTTCTGGGAAAACCGCTTCCCGCAGATCAAGCCGATGAAGCGAGGCGGAGGCCGCCGCTACTACCGGCCCGCCGATATGGAGTTGCTTCGCGGGATCCAGCACCTTCTGCGCAATGAGGCGTACACGATCAAGGGTGTGCAGAAGATCCTGCGCGAACATGGCGTGGAGGCCGTCAAGGGGTGCTGGAAGCCTGGCCGTGACGTCTCGCGCCTGCAGGCGCAGCCCGCCGCATCGGAGCGCAACGGCAAGCGCGGTGGCCCTGCATCCGGCGGGCGCAGGACGGGAAAGCCCCGATCCGCGCCCACCCGCCGCGATACCATTGCACGGATCATCCGCGAGCTGCAGGCATGCAGGGCGCTGCTGGAGGCGGGCGGCAACGACATGCCAGCCCGCCGCAGCAGGCGGCGTGCGGCAGCGTGAGGCGGATGCAGTTCTTGTGCGGGGCCGCTGAAATCGCCGAATGACGTGATGGCATTTGCTCAGCCACCGCCGGCAGCCTAGAAGTGAAGTAGAGAGTCCTGCAACGATGCTGGCGGCGAGGGACCACGAGCTTGAACGATCGCTACACCCGGGCTTTGGGGGCGCTGCGGAAGCATCCGACAGTCTCCCGACGCGGTCGGCGGGGACCGTTCCTGCTGATCGCGTTGGTCGTTGGCCTGGCGATCGCCGGCCTGATCTACCGCGAGCGCACGCAGCAGGCCGAAAGCCAGGCCCGCCAGGAGCAGGTTCGGCAGCACACCAAGGACCTGCAGGCCAGATACGCCGGCAATGGCCTGGAAGATGCGGTGCCTGGCGTCGATCCGAAACTGGCCTCGGCATTCGCCGCCATCGCAGCGAAGGCCGGGTCTGATCCGTCGCACGCGCTGGCGCTGAAGGCGCTGTTGGGTGGTCGGCCCAGCGTCGCTTCCGCAGCACTCGGCCGATTCGCTGATGCTCAGGCTGCACGCGCCGACACCCACGCGACCGACACCGCATCCTCGTTTCATCGCGCGGCATTGATTGCACTCCTGGCGTCTCCCGCTTCTGCGCAGCCACTGTTCGCGAAAGCGGCAGAGCTCAATCCGGCCAATCGTGATTCGGCATTCTGGCTGGGCTGGACCAGCCTGGTCACGGGCAAGCTGGATGAGGCCGGCCGTTCATATTCACGGTTTCTGAAACTGTCCGAATCCGGTCCGCCGGACGCCCGAAACGTCTGGGCCCACATCGGCTTGGGAGATGTCGCTCAAGTGCGCGGCCGGCTCGATGAGGCGACGGCTGCGTACCGAAAGGCTTCGGGCATCGTCGAAGCGTTGTCGAAATCGGCGCCTGGCACGATCGCATATCAGCGCATTCTCGCTGCCGTTCACGCCCGCCTCGCGCGGCAGGCGATGGCGGCCGGCAGGATTGGCGAAGCCGTCGAGGCCTTCGCGAAAAGTCAGGCGATTGCCGAGCGTCTCGTGCGGGAGAATCCGGGAAGACCGGGGCTGCAGCGCGAGTTGGCGGTGACCCAGGCGGGGCACGCAGATGCGCTGCTGGCTGCGGGGCGATTGCAGGATGCCGTGACGGCCTTGCGTGCCAGCCTGGAGACGTTCAAGCAGCTCGCCGAAGCCGCGCCCTCGGATACGGCTCGGCAACGGGATCTCGCCGTCTCCTTCGTCAAGCTCGGCGATACCCAGCGCCTGATGGGCAACCTCGACGAAGCGTTCGCTTCCTTCCAGGCGGCACATGAGATCTTCGTCGGGATTGCTGCGACATCGCCTAATCAGTCGACGTGGCAGCAGGATGTATCGGTGAGCTACGAGCGGCTTGGTGACATCGAGATGGCGCGCGGCAACCCCGCCGAAGCGTTGAAGTCCTACGAGGCCAAGCACAACGTCGCCGAGACGCTGTTGCGCGCGACCCCCAACGATCCGGAGATGCGCCGGGGCGTGGCGCTGGCGCTGGGAAAGATCGGCGACGCCAAGGCGACACTTGGCGATATGGACGGCGCGCTGGCGACGTTCCGGCAGGCGCTCTCACAAGCCAGCGAGGTCGCGGGCAAGGATCCGGGCAATGCCGTCTGGCAACGGGATGTTGCCGCATTCAACGGCAAGGTGGGCGATGCGCTCGCGGCCAAGGGCGATCTGCCGGCGGCAATGCGCGCTTATCATACGGCCTACCAGGCGCTGCAGCGTCTTGCGGAGGCCGATCCCTCAAACGTCGGCCTGAAGCGCGATCTATCGGTGACCGCTGCGAAGGGCGGCGGTATTCTGATGTCGCTTGGCAATGCGCAGATTGCGCTCAATCTGTTCGGCATGAGCCTCAAGATCAGGGCGCAGCTCGCGACAGCCGAGCCGACCAATACAGGCCGCCAGCGTGATCTTTCGATTGCGCTCGGCCAGGTTGGAGATGCGCTGATGGCGCAAAACAAGGCGGCCGAGGCCGTCACCTATTTCGCCCGCAACCTCGAGATCTCCTCCCGGCTCGCCGGCTCCGATCCCGCCAACGCCGTTTGGCAGCGGGATCTGGCGCAGGCCAGCGAGCGTATCGGCAATGCCCACCGTATCGGCGGCAATCGCGATGCCGCGTTGCAGGCCTACCAGCAGGCGGAGGACATCTATAGGAAGCTGCTGGCCGCGAACCCGGACAATGTTTCGACCATCGTCGCCTCGACCGCACCGATGATCGGCATCGGTCTGACGGACGAAACGCGGCGGCAGGCCTATTTTGAGCGGGCGCTGTCGATTCTGAAATCGCTCGATGCTGCCGGCAGGCTGGACGCGCGCCGGCGCAGCACGATCCCGTTCCTTGAACGGCAGTTGGGGCTCAGGTAGGCATCAACGCGGCAACGCGCTCACGGCCGCGCCGGTGTCCGGCGGCGTTTGGCGGGGGCCGACGCCAATGCCGGCCAACGCTCCCTCCAACGGTCTGAATGTGAAGCGTACGACGCTATGGCCGGCCGGGACGGCGACGGCGCGAAACATCACGTTGGCTTTCAGAATTTCGACAGGGCGCCGATCGACCGTGGCGCGCCACCACGGATGCCAGACGTCGTTGAGCACCACGAAGCCCGGACGCGCCGCATTGACCGCGACATCGATCTGCGTGTTCCCGTAAACGCGCAGCGTCGCGGATGAACGTGCGGACGATCGCCTCGTTGCTTGCGGCCGCACGCCGATGCTTGGGCCGCTCAGAGCACGGACCGCAGGAGGCTGTTGCAGCAGGACGGTCTGTTTCGGATCGAATACCGGCCAACGCCCCGTGCGGATCATTGCTGCAAAATCCGCCTGCAACCAGTCGTGCACCAGCATGACGCGGGGAAGCGCGCGGGGGTTCTCGTAGACGAAACCGTCCGCCGTCTTTGCGATCAGCTTGAGGTCGCCCGGCTTCAGGCGCTTGTCGATCTGCTCCGCCGGCACGCTTGAAACGAGATAGCGCAGCCCCATCAGGTCCGCCAGTTGCGAGCGGTAGGACGGAAACAGCGGCGTGAAACGACGCTGATCCCAGCCTGCGATGGTGTCATCGGCGCCGAGCGCGTCGCTGACGACGCAAAGCCGCAGCGGGTTGTAGCCAAGCGTGTGGTCGAAACCATGCACCATGCCCGCGTTCGGCCACTCGAAACCGACGCCGGCGAGCTCGACGCGGTCGCGTCGTGGACTTCCCGGCGGCTGCTTGAGGCGAGCCTTGAGCAGAGCAATCGTCGCGTTCCCCGTATCGGCGCGCAGAACGTCGTACTCTTTCGCGGGCAGCGCCGTCGATTCGTTGGGCCGGTTGTTGGCGCCGAGATCGACCGCCATCAATAGCGCCAGCAGCGGGACTGAGACACGCGCCGCGCTGATCTCGCGCAGCTTCAGCATCCACATTGCCGCTGCCGCCGCGGCAAGCGAGAACACAGCGACCAGCAACGGTTGACCGGCCAGAGCAAGCGCCTTCTCGTGCAGCGCGACGACGACCGATGCTGCAAAGACGAGCGCTAGGAGACCGATCTGCACCCGTTCTTGGGCTGTCGTAGGCTGCGGTACGTCCGCGCGGGCCAGGCAGTGCACCAGATAGCCGCCGACGATCGCCATCATGGCGCCGATCATGAATGTCGCATCCGCGGGCCGCCGGAACAGGCAGACGCCCGGGAAGAATTCATAGAAGAAGCGAAAGGCCGGCGTGTAGATGCCCAGGGCGTAGAGCACCATGACCAGCAGCGCGAATGTGAAGAACCGGATCTCGCGTCGCCAGGCGAGGCCGCGCACGAATCCCAGGACCAGCAGTACCAGCGCCGGCAACGCGCCGGCATATAGCTGTGTCATGTTCTGCGAGAGCGTCAGATTGCCGGGGTCCCAACTCTCGCTGTAGGGTCCCCAATAGTTGATGCGAGAGTTGCCGGCGCCGAACAGATCGCCGACCACGGCCGTCAGCAACGAGGCAGGATGCAGCGAGCCCTTTGCAGCTTCGGCAAACGGGATCTCGGGCCGGTTTGTGGCTAACGCGAATTCGGCGACCATCAGCAGAGGCAAAGCGGTAAGCGCGAGCGTCGTGACAGCCGCTGCCGCCAATGCAGGAGACGAACGACGCAGGGTTCCGAGCCGGTCGGGCTGGGTCAGGAGATGAATTCCGACATAGGTCGCGAGAATATAGACGCCGAGCAGCGCAACCTGATTGGGCTGGATGACGAGCAGGGCGCACGCAAGGCCGGCCACAATGCCGGATCGGGCCGTCCGTCGGCTGAGCGTGCGCTGCAACAGCCAGAGCGCGGTCGCGAAAGCGACCAGGCTCTCGATCTGCCCGATGTGCTGAATGCGCCACGAGGCCGACGAGCCGAATGCAAACGACAGAGCCGCGACGATACCGCCGGCCGGATGCCAGCCGCGTTCGCGAAAGAACATGATGATCGAGATTGCGCCGATGGCGATCATCACCAGCACATAGCCGTCGAGCATGCGGGAGCCGGGATCGCTGTCGAGCGCGGCGATCAGGAAGGCCGGCGAGAAGATCAGGGATTGCGGATCGGCGATCTGCGGCGAGCCGCCGAACACGTGCGGGTTCCAGAATGGCGACTGACCGGTGTGCAGCGCATGCGCCAGAAACTGGAGTTGCGGCAGGAAATGCGCCTTGGCATCGTAGGGAATCGTGACGTTCCCCCACAGCCACGGCCCTGCCAGCGCCAGCCAGGCGATAAGGCATGCTGCGATCGCAAGGCGGACATCGCGCTCAAGCTGCATGAACGTCAGACCGTGTTGTCCCTGAGTCCCACCGCGCGATATCACGAGCGGACAAGGAACACGCCGACGGCGCTGTCGTCCCGGTCTGCCTGCGTATAGGCGATGGGGCCGGCCGCCGCATCCCCCTGCGCCGTCGACCTCACTGCCCACTAAACGTTCAGTCTACATGAATATGCGGTGAATGGTTGAGGAGAAAGCGCCGCGGTCAGCCGGTGGAGTGGTAGAGTTTCTAGGTAAATTCACTTAATTAACCGCTGATCTTCATCCCCGCGCTGGCCCGGAGGCGATCACCTCGCGGCGCAGAACCTTTCCGATTGCGGACTTGGGTAGGGCGTCCACGAACTCCACCATTTGGGGGACCTTGTTCCGCTGGATCTTGTCCTTGAGGAACGACCGCAGCTCCTCGACGAGTGCAGGCGAGGCCGCACGGCCGCCTTTGAGCTCGACCACGGCGCGAATGTGATTGCCGTCCTGGGGGTGAGGCGAGGGCACGACGCAGGCCTCCGCGACATCAGGGTGCTGGCGCAGCGCGTTCTCGATCTCGACCGGCACGATCAGGATGCCGCGGCTCTTGAAGCAGTCGTCGTTTCGGCCGGCAATCCAGAAGTAACCGTCCTCGTCGCGCCATGCGAGGTCACCGGTATGATACCAGCCGGAATGGACCACCTCGGCGGTCTTCTCCGGGTCCTTGTGATAGCCGAGAAAGAAGCTCGGGTTGTCGGCCCGGATCACGAGCTGGCCGATCTTGCCAGCCGGCATCTCATTGTGATCATCGTCCATGATCCGGCAGTCCGCACCCCAGGCCACGCCGATCGAACCGGGTTTGATCGGAGCCTCCGGAGAATTGCTGATCGCGAGCTGCATCTCCGAGACGCCGTAGTGCTCCCAGATGTCCACGCCGAAGCGGCGCTTCCACGCCGCCAGCGTTGCCGCGCCGAGCGCCTCGCCGGAGGCATTGCAGCCGCGCAGGCTGGAGGTGTCGTAGCCCTTCTCCATATCGTCGCTCGCCAGGATGCGGCGATAGATGGTCGGCACGGCATGCGCCACCGTCACCCGGAACCGTCCGATCGTCTCCAGGAACTTCTCCGGGCTTGCGCGCCCTTCCATTGCCGCCCCGGTCACGCCGTTTCGCAGCGGGAACAGGACGTTGTGGCCGAGCAGCGATATGAAGCTCCACTCGCCGGCCGCCATCACCGCATCGCCCGGCAGCGGCGGAATGCGCTTGCGGTTGGCGTCGCCGCGCGCGATCAGCCAGCGATGCGCATGCAGAATGCCTTTCGGCCGGCCGGTTGTGCCGGACGTGTAGCACATGAAGGCGGGTGCGTCGGAGGCGGTGTCGGCGGTGGCGATCGAGCCCGAGGCGATCATGTCCTCGAAGCACCTCTCCCCGGCTTTTACGCCGTGCGCGACGATCAGTCCTTTCGGCAGGCGGTGCTTGAGATCCCGCAGCGGGGCGGCCTGCTCGTCGAGCGCAATGGCCGCCACCGCGTCGGCATGTCCAAGCACATACTCGACGTCGCTCAGACCTGCCGCGGTGTTCTGCGTGACCGCGATGGCGCCGATCTTGGTGAGCGCCAGAAATGCAATCACGAACTCGAAGCAGTTCCAGGTCCGGATCAGAACCTTGTCGCCCGCGCCGATGCCGCTCGCCGTGAGATTGGCGGCGAAAGCAGAGACGCGTGCGCCGAGCTCCGCATAGGTGAGCTGACCGGAATCGCCGACAAATGCGATCTTGCCGCCGTCCCCGGCGCCAAGGCGCTTGTCGAGACATTCGGCCGTAATGTTGCAACGTGGCGGTACGGGCTCGTAGTGCGCCCACTCGGCGAGGCGGGAATCAGGCATCGGGCATCCTCATGGGGCACGGATCGTTCGCCCGCGCCCGTCTCGGTCTCTTGCGTGCGCGCGGTTGGATCAAGTCTCCCCATCCGGCCTGCGCTTTGCTCCCGCCTGCTGCACGAGCTGTTCCAGCACCTCATAGGGCTGCGCACCGACGACCCCGGCACGGCCGGCGACGAACGTCGGCACGCCTGTGACCCCATACGCTTGGGATTTCGCCCAGTCCGCGTCGACCGCGTCCTTGAAGCTACGCTGTTCCAGCACCTTGCGGGCGGCGTCGGCATCGAGCCCAATGCTGCGTGCAATGTCAACCAGGACATCGACATCGCCGATGTTCCGGTTCGCCACGAAGTAGGCCTTGTAAAGCGCATCGTGGATCGCATCGCCGCCGGGTTGGGTGGCGGCCCAGCTCCCGAACTCCTGCGCGAGCCGGCTGTTGTAGGTGTGGGTACGCTCGCCGTAGGGCAGCCCCTCCGCGTCCATGCGCGCCTTCATCTGGCGATTGCGCTGGGCCACCGCATCGGCGCCGCCGAACACATCGGCGAGCCGCTTGCCCTCTGCCGGCGTTTCGGGATGCAGCGGGAAATGCACGAGCCTGATGGCGATATCGTAGGTGCGCCGCAGTTTTTCAGTACGCACGGTACTGAGATAGCACCAGGGTCAGACGTAGTCGGTGAACACGTCCAGGACGATCTGGTCGTCGGCCATCGGTCTCACTCCTTTTTCGGCAGGTCTTGTCGAAGGCGTTCCGGGCAGGTTGCCCAAACAGGTTGCCCAAACAGGTTGCCATGCCGCGCCGCGACGGACAACTGCGGCCAAGTCGTCAGCCCGGCGTCGCATCCGTCAGGACGGGCGCCGGCTTTCGACGGCTCCTCGGCCGTCACGACGAAACTGCCGGGTCGGCCACAGGTGCCGCCGCGAGCGACGACGGGCGAGGCAGCGCGCGGTAGTTCGTCTTTCCCGATCCGAGCAGCGGAATCTCGGTCAGCACCTGGACCTGGCGGACGTAGGCGATCGGCGGAAGCCCCGCGGCCTTCAGCACACGGTTGGCCTCGTCGAGCCCGATCGAGCGATCCGTGGTATAAAGACAGATCAGCGGCGCCAGTCCTTCCCGTTCCTCGCCGTCGACGGTGACAACGGGGCCTGCTTCTCCCGCCGGCCAGCGCGACAACAGCGCATCCTCGATTGCCGGGAGGCTGATCATCTCGCCGCCGTACTTGATGAAGCGCTTGAGCCGTCCCGAGATCACGAGATTGCCGTCGGCGAGATGGCCGAGATCGCCGGTGTTGTAGAATCGATGTCCGCCGACGTCGACGAACGGCGATTTCACGGTCCCCAGATATCCTCCGAACACGGAGCTGCCGCGCACGAGGATCAGTCCTTCGTTGCCCGCGGGAACAGGGTGCAATGTACCGGGATCGACGATGATGACGTCCACGCCCTTCACCGGCCGACCCACGCCGATCGGCATTTCGTCCGGCCTGTTGACCGAGACGAGCGGCGACGTCTCCGTGATGCCGTAGCCTTCGAGCAGCTTGGCCCCTATTCCCGTCACGCGTTCACGCAATGCGGCCGGTGCTTTCTGGGCGCCCGACAGGAAGGCGCGGACGCTGCCGAAGTTGCCGGCCTCGCCTGCGTTGAGCATGCCGGTGAGGAAGTCGGGCGTGCCGGGGATCAGCGTCGCCTGCCATTTCTCCGCCCCGTGGGCGAGATGACGGTACTTCTTGGGATCGGGATCGAAGGCAACCTTCAGACCACCGACCATCGACAAGGCGGTGATGACCGTCATTCCGAACGAGTGGAACGGCGGCAGGAAGCCATACATCACATCGTTGGGATAGCCGTCGACCGCCTCCAGCGCACCATCGATGTTGGAGAGGATGTTGCGGTGCGTGAGGGGCACGCCTTTCGGCAGCGCCTCCGAGCCGGACGTGTAGAGGATGACCGCATGGTCGTCATGCGCCCGGTCGTTGCCGAACGCCGCGAGCAGGGACTCCGGGCTGCGCCGCGCCAGAACCTTCCCGGCGATCAGTCCGGTGAGGCCGATCTGGCTGCGCAGGCTCTCGAGCGGCACGATCCTGGCCATCGTCGCTTCCGACAGCTCGACGTTGGCCTTGTCGAGAAAGAGGTCGGACGTGAAGATCGTGCGTATGCCGGCGAGATCGATGGACGCATCGAGCGCGGCGCGCCCGTTGGTCCAGTTCAGCGGAACCAGCGTCTTGCCGGTCAGCATGACGGCGAAGGAGACGACCGCGCCGCCGACCGAGGCCGGCAGCATCATGCCGATGCGCTCTTCGGGCAGGCGGTTGATGACGCGCGCCAGCATGGCCGCGCGCTCGACGAGCCTGTCATAGGTCAGCACGCCGGAGCGGTCGTCAGCCATCGATACCGCCCGGCGCCCCATCCGGTCGCGCTGCAGCAGCACCGCATGCGCGATGTTCTTGGCCGAGGCAGGAAATTCAGGCGCCTTTCGGCTGTCCTCCAGCCATCCTTTAGGGGTCGCGATGTCGCGGGTCTGTCCGATCTCGCCCAGCACGCCCTGAGCGCCGAGAACGACGTCCCGGACGATCAGGATCTGGGCATTCTGGTCGATCTGGCAGCCGAACTGCTCCTCGACCCACAGCGGCAGCGTCGAGGTGACCAGCGAATCGAGCCCCAGGTCCCGGATCAGGTCCATCTCCGGCGTGATGGCGGCCGGGTCCATTCGCGCTTCCGACGCGAGGTAGGCGATGACCTTTTTCGTTACCTCCGGGTCGAGTTCAACCTCGTCATGGCCACTGAAGCGGTCGGCATAGCTGTAGCCTTCCACCTGCGCGTCCGCCCGCCCCGGCATCACCGGATCAGGGACCTTGTTGTACCAATCCTCCAGCCACTGGTTGAACTGACGCGCAGTCTCGAAGGCGGGCACCCGCTCGAACCGCTCCAGTTCGACCCGGACCGGCACGCGCCGCCACAGGATGCCGGGTGTCCTGCGAAGGATGGCGAAGATGTGCGCAAACGAGGGATTGGTGATCCCGCCCGTGAAATAGCGCGACCAGACGCTGCCGTTGAGGCCGCGGATGCGCGCCAGGACGATCGGCTGGTCGGGGAAATCCCGGATCAGGCCGAATACGCTGGATTTGCCGCCGAGTTGTTCCTTTTCGCCGCCCCTGAGCTGCCCGGAGGGATAGACGAGGAGGGTATCGCCGGCCTCCACCGAAGCGCGTATCACATCAAGCTGCTTGCGGATCTTGAAGCGCTTCCAATCGCTGACGCCGTCCCATGTGCTGTCGATCGGCAGCGCGCCGACAAGGCGCATCAGCGGGTTCAGCAGCCGCTGATTGTACATGCCGGAATAGGTGACCGGGCGAGGCAGCACATGACGGCCGATCGCGGTGAGGAACAGGGGCGGATCGGCGAGCGCCACGTGGTCCGGGCACACGATGCCGCCTTTCAGCCCTTTGACCGCCTCGATATTGATCACCTCCACCTTATAATGGAGGGACAACACGAACCGGGCGACTTCCAGCACCAGCCGCTTGGCAAGACCAACCATGGCGTTCCTCGACGCACCCGCAGACTTCCACGCCGGCCAGCGAAACACGACGATGGGGCGAAGTGACGGCAGGTTTTCGTCACAGAGAAAGGGTCTGAAATATTGCTTATTATTTCAACAATATTGCCCCAGCGCCGGAACCGCCGTCCATGGCGCTTTACTCGGGGCCGGAAACCGGTATTTGCTAGGCGTTGCACAACCAAATCGGGGTCCGGTGCGTTAGGCAAAAGCAACGGAAAACAGTAAGGCGGGAGTTGGCGGCGCCAGGGAAAGGGCGCTAGTGTGGTGGATTTGAAGTTCGCAACATCATTTGCCGCGATCTCAGAGGCGAACTTCAAATCCAAAACCACACTAGAAACATTAGCTTGCTAGTGTCCTTATCGATTCCGAAGTTCGTTCGGAG